>JBEBAU010000001.1:0-4199 GCA_041158765.1 Candidatus Parcubacteria bacterium
CTGCAATCTTCGCTTTGTGCTCGATTGATTCGAGAGTCTTCATCTTGCGCTTATAGTGTGAAAGGACGCGTTCGTTGTATCGAAGTGAACGTACTCGTGGCAATACACCAGAACCTTGCACCTTCTTGGTGAATCGGCGAAGGGTATTAAGGCTGTTTTCGTTGGGATTTCGTGTGATTTCTACGTTTATCATGGTGGAAGAATGATAGCATTTGGGGCGTTTTTTTGCAACACAACCTCTCTTTTTATATATAAAAAACCCTGTTTTCACAGGGTTTGGGTTGTTTTAGCTTGTTTTCGAGAGTAATTTGTGGAAATCTTGTTCCATTTTTTGCCACCCTGTTTCCAGAAGTTCCTGTCTGGTCCTGAATTGGTTGGCGCCAAATTTCTCCATGAAGTCGAGAATGATTTTTTGCTCCTCAGCACCCTTTTTACCCAAAAGCATTGCACTCATGGCATAACCACAGCGACGATCTTCTACGTCACTTGATTCGAGATAAGTTTTGCGTAGTGCGTAAAAACGAACTGTAAGTTGGGAGATAAGCTGTGCTTCTGCGAGGTGCTCCTCGCTCCGAGCTTCCCGTGCAAGTAATGTGTGTTTGATTTTTTCGAGTAATGAACTGATAAAGTTCATAATAGTCCTCTCTGGTAAAAGTTTTGGTTGACGGTCACTGTTTCAAATATTACATTACAATATATAAGACAAAGAGTCAAACTTCTCCTTATTTATCGAGTTTTTTCATGTATTTTGGTAGTTCTTCGAGAGATACTGATTCTTGAGCGTGAGTTTCGGTATCGCGGACAATGACACTTTTTTCCATAGCCTCCTTTTTTCCCATGATAATAGTGTAGGGAATGTGATTCTTTTCAATCATAGAAACCTGCGCTCCAAGGCGATCTTTTGCGAGTGAAAGATAGAGAGGAACTTTCACCTGGCGAAGTGATTCAATAATACCAAGTGACATAAGCTTCGACTCAAAACCAAGCTGCACATATGAAGCGAATGGTCGTTTGGTCTTTTTCAAATCTTCACGAAGACTTGCATTAGCACCTTTTGCGAGAATAGAAAGCCCAACTCCTTGAACCTCTCGTTTCAAACCGATCTTTTTTGCGAGGCCATCATATCGAACACCGATAGCGAGAATCTTGTGCTCACCTTTTGAAGATTTTTTGGTCTCTTTCGTATCATGATCTTCATTGAGAATAGAGAAGACAGTCTCGGTGCAGTATTTGCGATTACCAACAAGGCGATGATTAACTCGATATGAAATTCCAAGCTTTTCGAGATACTCGAGTACTTCTTGGAAATGCATACGTGAAGCCTCGGTCAAATAATTGATTGACTTAGGTGCATTGGCATTGATTTCAAGACACTTTTCATTCTGACACATGAGTAATTCGAATGGATCTTGTTTGAGAAGCTGACGGCATTCTGCATGCATGTCATTGATATGCTTGCGATAGTAATTGGTGAGTTCACGATTGAAACGAGCAATAGAATCCTTGTCACCAATGCTATTAATATCAACTGAAATATTCGTATAGCCCTCTTCTGCAAGCATGACACGAGCAGTCTGAATAAGAGTTGCTTCGGCTACGCTTCTCGACGCGCCGATGATTTCGAGATCAGCATATCGGTGATATGCGCCGGATTTGCGACCGCTCGCAGAGCCTTTGAATGGTTCTTTGAAATACAACATGACAGGCTGTGGAAGTTCGTGCATCTGCTCATCTTGATACATACGGAGAAGGGCGGTCTTTTCTTCTACATGGAGGGGAAGTTTGTCGTGTCCTTCTTCATCATCAATGAAATCTCCAGCCATAAGGCTTTTGGCATGATCAAGATCCACCTTTTTTATTTCGGGGCTCTTCTTAGGAGTGAAACCATAGTAGACGGGAATTTCACCAATTTTGTCGAGATGCTCGTGATGAATGTATTTCTTATCAACTGTAGTTTTTGTATTTTTTGACATATGTTTCAGTTATTTTGCTTCTTGCTGTCTACCAGGGAATACATCTATCTTGGTTAGTGGCAGAAGCCGCAGTATCGGCCTGCCGGTAATGTATTTCATATCGAGTGGCCCCCAAATATGAGAGTCTGAGCTATGTGAGCGATTGTCTCCCATGACGAAATACTCATTTGGACCAAGTGTAGTGCGGAATGTATCATGTGCGCGATTAGTTGCATCAACGTATGGTTCAACAAGCTGAAATCCTTCTGGATTCGCGGCATTGGTGACAGTTATGATGCCATCTTCAGATGTGACGGTTTCACCAGGGAGACCAATGATGCGCTTGATGAAATATGTCTTTGGTTCACGAGGATATTGGAAAATAATAACTTCACCACGAGCTGGTTTTTCAAAGCGATAGCTAATTTGATCAACAATAAGATACTGTTTGTCGGTGAAAGTTGGATCCATTGACTCACCGCTAACAACAAACGGCTGAGCTACATACGCACGAATCGGAATAACAATTGCGAGAGCGATGACAGTGAACTTAATAATCTCTTTTATGAAACTCTCTTTTTTTACTGGAGGAACAGTGGCCTTTTGTGGAGGGGTAGAGATAGATGGCGCGCCATTGTTATTCGTAGGTTCCATAGGTATATAAAAATATAAAAAAAGAATGAAAAATATCTAAACGTGGAGCAATTGTATCGCACTGCATGTAGTTGACACAAGATTTGTTAACGTGTCATGACGTATTTGCCGAGCTAGTTTGTGAATAGTATACTGGTCGCATGGCATACATCATTGTAGGACTCGGAAATCCAGGAGATGAATATCGAGAGACACGACATAATACCGGTCGCAACATGCTTTTTGCTCTTGCAAAAGATTTGGGCGTGCTCGAGACGGATTTCAAACAAGATAAGAAGCTCAAAGCTCTTGTTTCAAAAGCCGTAATTGGCAAAGGGAAGTCTGCGGAGACCATTACACTTGTCGCTCCAGAGACATTTATGAATAAATCAGGCGTCTCTGTCGCTCCACTTGTCCCTCCAACAGCCGGCAAACCTGCACTCAAAAAAGCCGAGAAGCTTATCGTGATATACGATGATTTCAATATTCCTCTCGGTTCTATCCGTGTTTCATTCAATCGTAGTTCTGGCGGACACAATGGTCTCGAATCAATTATCAAGGCTGTGAAGACCGAGGCTTTCATTCGTGTTCGTGTCGGTGTCGCTCCTGCAAAAGCAAATGGTCTCGCAAAAGTTCCTCATGGTGAAAAAGAGATTGAAAAATTCATCCTAACCCCTTTCAAACCTACAGAAGCCGTCGAAATAAAAAAGGTTTCAAAAAATGTCATTGCTGCAATTGAAACCATCATCACCGAAAGTCGTGAAAGGGCAATGAGCATATATAATGCGAGCTAAAGCTCGACAAAGAAAAGCACCCAGTGAATAAAATTCACAAAGAAAAATCGCATTTGCTTGCGCAAATGCGATGTGAGAAACCAAAGAGCTATATTTAGTTCTGATGCAAATTGTGATGCATTCGGTAGAACCGCTTCCCGTTCCCGCCGGTGTTGGTAAACGTTACCGAAGCAACGTAGTTGGTGACTGAAGGCGTCACCGTATTTGTTGCCCACGGACCTTTCAAGTCGCTCGCATATTCCAAGTGGAAGTATGCAAACGGCAATGTATTCCACTGAACAATCATGTTGTCCCCGTCCTGCACCAAAGCGAAATCGTCCTCGGTAGGTTTGGGAATCGGAATGAATTGAACTGCATCAACCTGTGCTCGCGGAGCACCTTGGACATCAACGCCGAGCGTCCAATAGATCCAGCTCGTGGTGACATTTGTTGGGATCACGCACGTGAACTGTGTCCAATTTGTCGAGCGTTCCGTGACGTGTTCAAATGGCGCAATGCTTCCCACCATCGAATGAACATTCGATGAGAGATTGAAGACCGAAGCATTAGTGCCAGTCCAGTTGTATTTGAAACGCAGCACGTATTGCTGACGATTCGATACAGCTAATCCGTTTGTGCTGTAGGGGAACACCAGCCACGTTTTCGGCATTTTGCAGCCGAATTGGTTCCAATCGGGATACGCCCCGTAACTTGAGCCATATTGCGTCTGCAACATAAGTCCGTTCGTTGGTTCAAGTGTGCGGGGCACAGCAAACCATTGGTGATGATAATGCTGGACGTTCGGGTAGAGATTCCAATCACCACCATTGGTAATCGGGCC
>JBEBAU010000002.1:0-50411 GCA_041158765.1 Candidatus Parcubacteria bacterium
TCCATCAGTAGCTTGTTCAGGGGGTGGTGCATGTCCTCGGGAAAATCGAGGGCGTCGAGAGTGTGCGGTCTTTCGAACCGCGTCACAATTTGTGCCGTGTCATACACCCGTTGACGCGGGGATGAAAAGACAATGTCAATATTCAGTGCTGCAATTTTTGTGAGGCAGATTCTGGCCTGCTCTTCACCTTCGGGAGTGAGCTGGCGGAGGGAATCAGGTTGGTGGTGTTCGCCAGATTCAGCTCGCGCGCTGCGGAAAACAGCGAATTTGCCAAGGAACGGCATTTTGGTCCCTGCATATTTTGTATTCTTCATTTTTCGGGATAGAGTTCGGAGGTTTCGGTGTTCTTTTGAAGGACAAAAATGCGGAACAGCCGCATTTCATTTCAATTTGCGAAGAACACTGTTATGAAAGATATAGCACTAAATATGACTTATGTCAATTTCACTCAGTCACCATTTCAGTCGCCTAATTAGTCGATACCTCCGCTGGTATTGATATCGTAATGTGATAAAATTACCGCATGAAAAAATACATACATACTTTCATCACATCCTCTGTGATTGCTTCACTTATTATTACGACAGTTTTCGGTATTAATTTGTCATTTGTGCAGAACGCACAGGCTGCTGACACCTCATTCGACCCTGCAAGCGTTACTTGCTATACCTTCACTCGTAATATTCCAGCAGGTACTGCGCTTACTGTTGGTGAAGCGGTGATTCTCACGAGAGCTCTTTCAAATGAGGGACTATGGCCTGCAGGAGCTATCATCACAACATACGGAACAGCTATTGTTGATGTTGTGAAAAAATTCCAAGAAAATCACGCTGCTCAAATCCTAACCCCAAACAATCTCACAAAGGGAACTGGATATATCGGTCCATCAACTCGCGCATATCTCAATTCAATATACGGTTGTAATGGATCTGTGATGCCGACAACTACAACTACTCAGTCAGGTGTTAATTGCCCAGTTGGTTTCACTTGTACGCTCAATCAGAACACAAACAACACCCAGAACAACTATCAGACAAACAATCAGTCTAATTCTAACTCTAACTCTAATTCAAATCAGACAACCGCTCAGTCTGTACCAACACCAAGCGTATTCGTAGTAACCCCGCTCTCGGGTGTTATTGGTACCACAATACAAGTGTATGGAAGTAATTTCACCCAATCATCTCTCGTAACATTCAGTAATTCAAGTGGTTTCGAAAATATCTATCCAACCTTCGTAAGTACTGACGGCACACGAATTACCGCAACAGTTCCAAGTGATCTCGCTATTGGAACATATGCTATTACCGTAAAGAATGTTGGTACTTCAGGTACAGTTGAAAGTTCTAGCCGTGTGAATTTCTCAGTGACTGTCGCCGCAAATTCAACAGGAACTACTGGTACAACAGGTACAACTGGCACCACAGGAACTACGGGTACAACAGGTTCACAACCACTTATTACTTCAATCACCCCAACAACAGGCCCAGTTCGAACAGTTCTTACAATTACTGGTACCGGATTTAGTACGCAGTCATTTGTTTCTTGGTCTGGAAATGCTAATGGCCTTATTGTTCCTGATGTTGTTGCTACTGATGGTAAATCAATCACCACATCTGTTCCGGTTTCATTCACTTCTGGTTCATACTTCGTAAGCATCCTAGGTTCTTCAGGAACAAGCAATAAGATTCCATTCTTTATTAGCGCACCAGTTTCAACGGCTTCATCAACAGCAAGTTCAACAAAGAAGAAGGCCGATTCTGAATCAGAATGTGTTCCAGCACTTGTACCAAGACAGTGTCCAAGTGGTTATACCTGTAAGGTGAATCTTTCAAGTACTAAGTGTCTCGCAATTAGCGCACTTACAAGCATTCCACATCTCTACATCACCAAGACCAAGAATCAGGACGATAAGGCTACAAGCACAGCAAGTTCAACCGCAAACTAAATTAATGTGGTAGGATAGTTTTCCCGCATATATGCCGCTATTCAATCTCAAATCATCATTTGCTCCAGCGGGAGATCAGCCAAAAGCCATAGACAGTCTCGTCTCTGGTCTGAAAAAGGGCATGCGTCACCAGACATTGCTCGGTGTAACGGGTTCTGGTAAGACATTTACCGCTGCAAATGTCATAGCCCAATACAATAAACCGACGCTTGTTATTGCGCACAATAAGACGCTTGCAGCTCAGCTTGCGCAGGAGTATCGAGAGTTTTTCCCAGATAATGCGGTGCATTACTTCGTTTCGTATTACGATTATTATCAGCCGGAAGCATATATGCCGGTGACTGATACGTATATTGAAAAGGAGGCGATGATCAATGAAGAAATCGAACGTTTGCGACATGCTTCAACACAGGCACTCCTTACGCGTAAGGATGTGATTATTGTCGCTTCTGTTTCATGTATATATGGTCTCGGAAGTCCCGAAGAATATGCGAAGGTTAATATGAAATTGTCGCGAGGAATGGAACTTGCTCGTAATGAACTGATTCGCAATCTTGTTGATGTGCATTTCGAACGAACTAATGCCGATCTCGAATCTGGTACTTTCCGTGCACTTGGGAATGCTATTGAGCTCATGCCGGTTAATGAGCAGACGGTTTTCAGAATTGAGTATGATGGCAATACGATTGCACGAATACTTGAAATAGATCCAGTGACGCGTTCATATCGAGGAGCTAATAATGGCGAAAGAGAATCAATTTTTGTTTTTCCTGCAAAGCATTTCATTAGTAATGATGAACAATCAGAGCGTGCTTTCAAAACGATCAAAGCTGAACTCGAAGAGCGTCTCGCTGAGCTCGAAAAAGCCGGTAAAAATCTCGAAGCCGAGCGTCTCAAGCGTCGTGTGAAGTATGACCTCGCGCTCATTCGGGAGGTTGGATATTGTAATGGTATTGAAAATTATTCACGACATTTCTCGGGGAAGAAGCCGGGGGAGGCGCCTGATTCATTACTCGCATACTTCCCACGGAAGGCCGATGGTAGCGCGGATTTTCTCACAGTTATTGATGAGTCGCATGTGACGGTGCCACAGATTGGCGGAATGTTTGCGGGAGATGCTTCACGAAAGCAAACCTTGATCGAATACGGTTTCAGATTGCCGAGTGCTCGTGATAATCGTCCGCTCACATTCGATGAGTTTGAGAAGCGAATCGGTCAGACAATATATACCTCTGCTACGCCGGGGAAGTTCGAACTCGAAGTAAGCAAGGTTGATAGTTCTGGCAAGACAGCTGGAGGTCAAATTGTCGAGCAAGTTATTCGTCCGACCGGGCTTATTGATCCAGTAATTGAAATTAAACCAGTGGTTGAGCGAACCGGGTATGCTGGGCAGATTTTTGATTTCATTAGTGAAGCTGAAAAAGTGATTAAGAAGGATGAGCGTGCAATCGCAACTACGCTTACCAAGAAGATGGCAGAAGACCTTTCAGAATATTTGAAAGAAAAAGGCATCAAAGCCGAGTATCTTCATAGCGATATCAAAACAATTGATCGTATTACGATTCTCACAGAGTTTCGTCGGGGCAAATTTGATGTTTTGGTTGGAGTGAACTTGCTTCGAGAGGGGCTTGATCTTCCGGAGGTTTCACTTATTGGAATTCTTGATGCTGACAAAGAGGGCTTTTTGCGTTCGGAAACTTCGTTGATTCAAACTATTGGTCGTGCGGCGCGTAATATTGCGGGTCGTGTGATTTTGTATGCTGATGTGATGACTGGTTCGTTGGAGCGGGCAATAGCTGAAACAAATCGCCGACGAGATATTCAGATTGCGTATAACAAAAAGCATGGCATTACGCCGATTACCATTACAAAAAAGATTCATGATATTACCGATCAACTTCGCTCAGATCACGATAAGGCTGTGCATGAATTGATTCGTATTGATAGTGAGTTGTATGATGTTGATCCAGTGAAGGTGTTGCGTCGTAAGGAGATTGAAATGGGAGAAGCGGTGAAGGTATTAGATTTTGAAACAGCTGCAATTCTTCGAGATGAAATCGCTGCGCTCAAGGAGCGGTCAGAGGTTGCCGTGAAGGAGGCGCGTAAAAAAGAGAAAAAAGCGCAAAAGGTGCAAAAGGTGCAAACGGCGCAAACGGCGCAAAAAAAGTAAGGGGCGAAAAAAGGTGCCGCGAAAAATAAAAGGTAAAAAGTGAAAAAAAGCTGGCTTTGGGGGAGGTGATGTGGGTTGTAGTAAAAATTCGGACAACTGAAAGTTGGGCTCAAAAGGAATTCAGTTGTCCGAATTTTTGATAGCAGTCTTTTTGTTGCTACTTCTTGTTGTTGCGTACCTAAAGCGCAGCAAAAAAATATAATGAGAACGAGAACGGCCGCGAGCAATTGCATGCTCGCGGCCTTCTTTGTCCTTCCTTGGCTTCTTTTTTGTCGGCACCTACTTGTCGCCGACGAAACCCATGCGAATCACCTTTTCAGGTTGTTGTGTGCCAAGCTGTGCAGCGACCGCTGGGGTGGCGGGTGTTGCGGGTGCTGGCTGTGCGCTAGGTGCGGGAGCTGTTGGCGTCGCAACTTGTGGTGCGCTCACGGTGGCAACTCCGTTGATTATGGTGCTACCACCGAACGTGATATTTCCTCCGCTTACTTGAGCCGATGCCGTTTGTGGGGGATTCGAGGCTGGCAGTGCCTGCGGTGGCGGTGCTTGCACAGGTGTTTGTGCAGGTGCCGGCGTGGGTGCCGCTGTTACTGTCGGAGCGGGCGCCTGGATTGGCGTTGCTGTGGACGGTGTCGGCGTTTCTCCTCGAGGGTCGAAGATGAAGCGCGGCCGGTTATTCTCGATATCACTCGAGAGTCGATTCCGTCCGTCACCGATCCACCCGGGGATAGATCCAACCCCGACAATTGCCGTGGTTAGACCGTTAACCCCAACGAATGTCAGGGCTTTCCATCCGCTGGTTGTCCAGCTGAGGGTCATTTCCTGCTGCTGACCTCCGGGCGTGAACGCCTTGATGCTCACAGGTTGACCACCGTCATCCCGCGTGTCGAGCACAAAGCGTGCTGACAGGGGAGAGCCGACTTTTGATTCGGCATTGTTGAGCACGAATGTCGTGCCTTGGATGTTTGACTCCGGAGTTAATGTCCGGGTCGTTCCGATAAGGCCAGTGGCAATTCCGCCACGATGGCCTCCGTGTGGTCCCGCGCATCCGGTGAGGATACACGCGACCGTTCCGATGAGAAGTGCGAGCATAAGTGCCCGCAGCTTCTGCCAGTTTGTTTTCATTTTTTTTAATCTCCATATTCTGTGCGGGACAAAACGCATAGAAAAATGTTGAGTTTTGGAACTTTTGTCCTACATAGTATTATATCGCATTTACTGTGATAAGTCAATAGTATGAGCGTATTACGAGATATACCCATATACGCCTTATCTATCACGTATAAAAAAGGTATACTATATATATGAGTACAGAATCAGCTACAAAACCAAAGTCTCCTCTCGATAAAAAAACCGTATTGTGGGTTGAAGACGATGCATTTCTTTCAGATATCCTTATTAGAAAGTTCTTATCAGTTGGATGTAATATTGTTCGAACAAAAAACGCTGACGAAGCTTTTGCTTTCCTTTCAAAAGAAGTGCCGAGTGTAATCCTTCTCGATATTCTTCTTCCTGGCACAGGAGGTCTTGATATTCTTCAGAAGTTGAAAATGGATGCAAAGTTGAAATCAGTACCGGTGCTTATTCTTTCAAATACAAGCCAAACAAGCGATCTCCAAAAAGCCAAAATGCTTGGTGCACAAAAATTCCTTGTGAAGGCAGCTGTTTCACTTGATGAGGTGATTCGAGAGGTTGGTTCACTTGTTAAGTAAACTGTGGTATAGTCTCTGACATCCATACATACCCATATAGGCCGCGTGAGCGGTGTTTCGTGCTATACGCAGATAGGGGAAATGGTGTTTTCTTAAGTAATTTCACACAATTTCAATCGCCGTTATTTCATTTCACATCAAAAATATGTCAAAAAAAGAACACAATTCAAAAAAGGGTGAAAAATCGAGTAGCGAAATAAAAAACGCAGGTGTCCTTACGGGTGAAAAAATTGTTGTGAAAGGAGCACGAACACATAATTTGAAAAACATCACGGTTGAAATGCCACGCAATAAAATGATTGCGATTACCGGACTTTCTGGTTCGGGTAAGTCATCACTTGCTTTTGATACGATTTTTGCCGAGGGTCAGCGCCGCTATGTCGAATCCCTCTCTTCATACGCTCGGCAATTCCTCCGACAAATGCAAAAACCCGACGTTGATGAAATCATTGGTCTTTCACCTGCAATTTCAATTGATCAAAAATCCCGCTCAAATAACCCACGCTCAACCGTGGCGACAATTACCGAAATCTACGACTATCTCCGTATCCTATTCGCTCGCGTTGGTCATCCACATTGTCTTGTATGTAATCGTGAAATTCATCGAATAACAAAAGAAGAGATTCTCGATACGATTGTGAAGCAGGTTTCAACTCGCAACAAAAAAGCTCGAGAAGTCTTCGGCGTTGCTCTCTCTGATGCGAAGGTCAAGATATATGCTCCAGTTGTTGTTGGACGAAAGGGTGAATACTATCAAATGCTCTACGATCTTCTCGGCAAAGGCTATGATCGTGTGAAAATCGACGGCAAAATCATGCGTCTCCGCGAGCAAATTATTCTCGACAAGAATAAGAAGCACGATATTGATGTACTTGTCGATGAAATTTTTTTGAGTGAATTTGCGGAAAAAAAGACCGAGGAGAACGCCCGAGAACGCCTTTCAGAAGCTCTTGAAAAAGCAATTGAAGAAGCAAATGGTCTCATCAAGATTGAATATGGGGAGGAAGAAAAGCTTATGTCGGTCAAATTCATGTGTCCATACGATGGCTTTTCATATCCAGAAATTGAGCCGCGTTTGTTCTCTTTCAATTCGCCATATGGAGCATGTCCTGATTGTAATGGTTTGGGAACCAAGGAATTCTTCAGTGATGAAGTGTGTGAAAAGTGTAAGGGTGCGCGTCTCCGTGAAGAAGCGCTCTTCGTGAAGATAGATGAGAAGAACATTGTTGATGTGACGAATATGTCAATTGATATTGCTGAGAAGTTTTTCCAGAGTTTGAAATTGAGCCCGACTGAACGTGAAATTGCAAAGATAATTTTGAAAGAAATCGAAGCACGTCTCCAATTCATGATTAATGTCGGTATCGAATACCTCACGCTCGATCGTCGTGCGCATACGCTCTCGGGTGGAGAAGCGCAGCGTATTCGTCTTGCTTCACAGCTCGGCTCTGGGCTTGTGGGTGCACTCTATGTGCTCGATGAACCAACCATCGGTCTGCATCAACGAGACAATGATAAGCTCATCAAGACCTTGCTCCATCTTAGAGATATCGGCAATACGATTATCGTTGTTGAGCATGATGAAGATACAATGTATGCCTCTGACTATATTATTGATATTGGACCGGGTGCTGGAGTTCATGGAGGTGAAGTAGTCGTGTCAGGATGGCTTGATGAATTACTCACTGCAAAAACCAACAAATCTGATTCGCTCACACTTTCATATCTACGTGGTGAAACAAAAATCAAAATCCCAACAAAGCGCCGTGAATCAAAAGGCAAAATTATGATTCGAGGTGGAGAGATTTTCAACATAAAAGATATGAATGTTGATGTTCCACTTGGAGTGATGAATGTGATCACGGGAGTTTCTGGTTCTGGTAAGTCATCTTTCATGTATGAAATTCTCCACAAGAATCTCCAAGGGCGACTCGAGCGACGACACCGAACAGCTGATATCTATAATTGCAAGAGCTTTGAAGGAAGTGAATATGTCAGTCGCGTAATTCTCATCGATCAATCAGCTATTGGTAGAACACCTCGTTCAAACCCTGCAACATATACCGGTTCTTGGACACATATCCGTGATCTTTTTGCTGCTGCAAGTGAATCTCGTGCGCGAGGTTGGGGTGCTGGGCGATTCTCATTCAATGTGAAGGGTGGCCGATGTGAAGCATGTGAAGGAAATGGTGAAATTGCGGTTGAAATGCATTTCTTGCCGACGGTGTATGTGCCGTGTGAAATTTGTGGTGGCAAGCGTTTCATGAAAGAAACACTTGAAGTGAAATACAAGAAGAAGAATATTTATGAAGTGCTCGAAATGACCATTGACGAAGCTCTCAGTTTCTTCGAGGACATTCCAGCAGTTTCAGATCGCCTTGCGACCCTCAAGGAGGTGGGACTTGGGTACTTGAAGCTCGGACAGTCTGCAACAACACTCTCTGGTGGAGAAGCTCAACGTGTGAAGATCTCTGCTGAGCTCTATCGTGCACATCTTGCGAAGACGATATATCTTCTTGATGAACCAACAGTCGGACTTCATTATGAAGATGTGCGCAAATTGATTGAAATCCTCGAGCGACTTGTTGAAAAGGGAAACACTGTTGTTGTTATTGAGCATAATCTCGATCTTATTAAGTCTGCTGATTATGTTATCGATATTGGACCAGATGGTGGAACCAAGGGAGGTAAACTCGTCGCAAAAGGCACGCCAGAAGATGTTGCGAAGAATGAAAAATCATATACAGGTCAGTATCTCAAGAAGGTGCTGAAAAAATAAAAACAGACGAATGTTCGTCTGCTAGCTCTCTTCATCGGTTTCTTTGTGTCTGAAAACTTGCAGGGTGGTGCATAGTGCGTATGAGCATACACCAATGATGCAGATGCCAATAGTCACGATTGTCCAAATTGCGATAGTGAAAGCAAGAGGATACTCGGCACATAGACGGTATACACCATACACGAGGATGAGAGATATAATCCAAATCAGCGAGCCGAATACGATCGGCTTAACGATTCCACGAGGGGGGAATTCCTGATCATGTCCCATAGATTTTGAGGGGTTAGGGGTTTCAGTTGAACGAATGCCTGTAATACAGTACGCTTACAATTATGACTAGTCAAGACTTCCAAAAATTGAATTTGCCAGATAGTCCAGGGGTCTATTTTTTCAAAGGGTCGCGTGATTCCGGAGCAAAAAATGAAATCTTATATATCGGACGGGCAACATCGCTTCGTGATCGTGTACGAAGCTATTTTGGTGATGATTTGATTCATACTCGAGGACCATTGCTCATTGATATGGTGACTCGTGCGAATACGGTCGAATGGCAAGAGACTGGTTCTGTGCTCGAAGCGATCATTCTCGAAGCTAATCTCATAAAAACACATCAACCGTATTTCAATACAAAAGAAAAAGATAATCGAAGTTTCAATTATATTGTTATTACAGAAGAAGCCTTCCCAAGAATTCTTATGGTGCGAGGGCGCAATCTCGAAAAAATGTCTGAACTCAAAGCAGCTGATTTGCCGTATGTTGTTGCTGAAGTGTTCGGTCCGTATCCTAATAGCACGGTATTGCGCGGAGCTCTCAAAATTATTCGTAGAATTTTCCCATATCGTGATAGCTGTAGTCCGTGTGAAAATAGTAGCGCGTGTAAGCCTTGTTTCAATTATCAAATTGGATTGTGTCCAGGAATGTGTGCTGGGAAAATTTCAGAAAAAGACTATATGGTGACAGTGAAGCGCATACAGCTGTTTTTGCGAGGCAAAACATCTACATTGATTGAAAGCCTTGAACGAGATATGAATCGATATGCGAAGGTTGAGCGTTTCGAAGATGCGAATGATGTGAAAAAAGTGCTTTATGCGCTTAGCCATATTCAAGATATTGCGCTCATTAATAGAGATGGAGCTAGTGGGGCTTCGGGTGGCGCTTCTTCCGGCGAGCATTCGGGTGCGCTACGAGGTTTCCGCATTGAGGCATACGATATTGCGCATCTTGGCGGCAAAGATGTCGTTGGTGTTATGACAGTGCTTACCAACGGTATTCCGGACAAGGCTGAATATCGCAAGTTCAAGATTCGTGGCAAAACTGGCAAAAAAATTAAAGCGGGAGCCGAAGTTAAGATTGAAGTCGAGACAAATATGCCTGATGGAAAAATTCGGACAACTGGAAATGATGATGTGAATAATCTCAAAGAGATTCTCAGTCGAAGACTTGGTCGTAGTGAATGGCAATTACCGGATTTGATTGTGATTGATGGAGGTATTGCACAAAAAAATGCCGCGGAAGCAATTGTCACGGCTTTCAATATGCAAATTCCAGTGGTTTCTGTTGTGAAGGACGATAGTCACAAGGCGCGTGAAATTCTTGGCGAGGTTGAGTCATCATTTCATCCAAATATTTTACTCGCGAATACCGAAGCGCATCGTTTTGCAATTGCATATCACAAATTGCTTCGTAAAAAATCTTTTTTGCGTGGTTTGGTGAAATAAAAAGAAGGTGTATAATCTTGGTATGAATCTCACTCGAGTTGGTGTTCTTCGTGGAGGGCCAAGCAATGAACATGATGTATCACTCCAAAGTGGTGCGACCGTATTGCGCAATCTTTCACCCGAAAAGTATCATGCAATTGATATTTTCATTGATCGTGATGGACAATGGCATATTGGCGGACTTGCAATGAGTCCACATGATGTATTGTCAAAGGTTGACGTGGTCTTCAATGCGCTTCATGGTGCATACGGTGAAGATGGCAAGGTGCAACGCATTCTCGATATGCATGGTATTCCGTATACCGGTTCTGATTCTATTTCATCTGCAATTGGTATGAACAAAGCCCTTTCAAAAAAAGCGTTTCAAAAAGCTGAAATAGAAGGCAAAATTGGTTTGAAAATTGCTCAGCATGTATTAATTGATAAATCTGAAATTGAAGCCGAAACGGGTGGAGATGATGATACGGCTCTTGCATCTGTGTTGCGAGAAAAGTTACTCGCTATATTCCGCTCATTCCCAATGCCGGTGGTGGTGAAGCCTGTTGCCTCAGGTTCTTCTGTTGGTGTATCAATAGCGAGGAGTTTCGAAGAGTTGGAAGCGGGGGTTGTTGCGGCTTTTGAATTTGGTGATGTGGTTATGATTGAAGAATTCATTCAGGGAACCGAAGCAACCTGTGGAGTGATCGAGGGTTTACGAGGACAAGATCTCTATGCCTTGCCACCAGTTGAAATCAGACCGACACATGGAGGATTTTTTGATTTTGAAGCGAAGTATGAAGGGAAGTCACATGAAATTGTGCCAGGAAATTTCACTCATGCTGAAAAGGTGGAGCTCGAACGACTTGCACGTGCTGCGCATACTGCACTTGGTTTGCGACACTATTCACGCACGGATTTCATTATTTCTCCAAGGCGGGGTATATACATACTTGAAACAAATACCTTGCCAGGGCTTACCGAGGCGTCTCTTGTGCCGAAGGCTTTGCATGCAGTGGGTGTATCGATTCGCGATTTCCTCGATCACTTGATAACTCTTGCAATCGCCCGAAAATAAGGTAGAATGCTTTCTGTGCTTTTGAGCACGCTTTTTTAACGGAAAAGTTTGAAAAATTTGGGCCCGTAGCTCAGTTGGTAGAGCAGTGCTTTTGCAAAGCAAAGGTCGGAGGTTCGATTCCTCTCGGGTCCACAAACACAAATCCGCCACAGGCGGATTTTGTTTTGGAACCCGAGCAAGGTGCTTGAGCATCTTGCGTAGAGGAATCGAAAAGGTTGAGTATATCGCACGGAGCCGCAGGCGAGTACGATGCGAAACCTATACTGAAGCTGTAAGCTTCGATTTCTCTTTTTTATTTCCCCAGAAACCATTTCCCACCACTATAATTTTGGTGTACTATATATGTACTCGAGTTATATGCCCAAGACACACTCACAAATGAGGCACTATCTATTTGGTTTTTTTGTCGCAACAATCTCACTCTTTTTTGCTACACCACATTCTGCAAACGCAGCCAATATTAGCGCCTGTGGAACACTAAGTTCAGCTGATACCTATACAATGACCACGGACTTTGGTTCTGGTGGCGCATGTATTGTTATTACCGCAAACGGAGTGATTATTGATGGAGCAGGACATACGATTACTGGAAATGTTACGGGTAATGGAGTAAGTACAGGTAATCCCGGATTTAATTTCACAATTCAGAATGTAACAGTTACTGGTACAACAAGTGCAAATGGTGCAAACTTCGGAAGTGGAGGATTCACACCTGGTTCTGCTGGAGCTGGAGGAACAATTACTGTTGCAACATCTACTCTAGGCGTGATTCAAGCGAATGGTGGCACTAACAGTAACTTTCCTCTTAGTGCATATAACGGTGCCGGAGGAACATTGTTGATTACAAATTCTACATTCACTTCTGCACAAGCTGTTGGACAAGGAGGGTACGGAGTATCGGGAGTCGGAGGTTCTATCACTATTACAAAAACAGCTCTGGATATTTCTGGAACAAGTATTTTGGCAAATGGCGGATCTGGTTCGACTCTCGCAGCACACGGTACAACTACTCTTAATTACTCTACCCTTACTCATACGGGAACTTTTTTTTCAGATCTCGCAAGCGTAAACCTTAATGGTACAGACCTTGGATCATTCGGTGCAGGTATTTTTGCTGCAATTCCTGGAGACACTATTACTTCAGCGGCACAATGTAATATCGGTTTTACGGGAACCTATACTATCGGTTCTGATTTCACTGGTAATTGTAAAATCACAAACGACTCAGTGATACTTGATGGATCAGGTCATACTATTACAGGAAATGTAAATGGAGATGGTAACGGATACGCAGGTGCAAGTATGTTTCGTAGTGCGTATGATTTCACCCTTGAGAATCTTACAGTTACAGGTACGACTTCAGCTATAAGTTATGTTAATTCATCAAATTATGTAAGTAATGGTGGTTCAATTACTCTCGATAATGCTACATCCACTCATGTTGCTGTTGGTGGAGGTGGTAGTGATGGTGGAACAATTACAATTACTCGACCGACAATGAGTTTGTCCGGAACAGACCTGTTTTTGGATGATGGAACACATGGTATTGGGAATGCTACTTTAGGTAGTCTTGTGCTTAATTACACAACTTTCAACCATGCGGGAGTCTCTCTTCCTGCTGTCTCACATCTTATATTGAATGGCCCCGGTAATGTTCCTGGCGATCTTGGAGCTTATGCTGGAGGACTTCTTCCTGCTGTTCTACCTGGCGATATAATAAGCGACATATCTGATTGTAATCTTGTTTTTGCGGGTACATATACATTTGGTTCTAACCTTTCTGGAAACTGTACTGTGAGCGGAAGTGGTGTTGTTCTTGATGGTGCCGGATATACACTCACCGGAAACATTAATGGAAATGGACAGAATGATGGGGATGGAGGATTTAGTTTTGCTGTGAGAAATATTACAGTTACTGGAACAACTACCGCTGACGGTAGTCTTGCAGGAGGTGGTGGAGGTACTATCACCGCTTCAACATCTACACTTGCGAGTGTAACTTCACATGGATACAACGGAGAGAATGGTGGGTCTATTACTTTGAATAATACGACAGCTTCATATGTTGATGTTGGATCAGACGGTGGAAATGGAGGTTCAATAACGATTAGCAAAGATGCTCTTACGTTAACAGATACAACACTTACCTCTCTTTCAACTAATGATGAGGGAACTCTCACGCTCAACTATTCAACTGTTACCTATTCGAATCTTACGACGTCTGCTTTTTCAAATATAACAGTGAATGGATCGAGTCTAGGTGCTTTTGGTGCAGCTGTTTTTGGAAATCAAGGTAGAACACTTGCAAATATTGGAGAGTGTAATTTGTTTTTGCCGGGTACATATACATTTTCCGATTCATTTACTGGTAACTGTACACTCAAGATAAGCGGAATCATCCTCGATGGAGATGATCATACGCTCACCGGAAATATTATTGGTGATGGTGTGAATCTTGGAGAGACTGGTCTGAGTTTCGAATTGCGAAATATAACGGTTACTGGAACTACAAGTGCGAATGGTCGTCTTGCTTCTGGAAGTGCAACAAGTACTCGTGGAGGTAGTATCACAATAACAGATTCTACAGTTGCTACGACAACTGCTGATGGTGCATACGGGGGAAATTATTTTGGTAATGTTGCTGGTCCTGGAGGAACTATTCGTATCACAAATTCAACAGCTTCATTATTGCAAGCAAATGGGGGGCAAGATGATCCAATTACAGGTGCTGCGCTTTCTGGACATGGAGCAGTTGGTGGCTCTATTTATGCTACAAGTTCAACAATTACTGCTGCATATGCAAATGGTGGGTATAGCGCAGGGGCAAGTAGTGGTGAGGGAGGATTAATTGTGTTGTATGAGTCACCAACTACAGATATTCAGGTAAATGGAGGCGGGGGACAATATACGGCTGATGGTGGTTCTGTTGTAATTACACAATCAGCTTTGAGTCTAAATGATGTTACTATTTCTGCCTCAATTGGAGATGCCCCACTCCCGAATGATCCTGTAAATATATTCGGAACCCTCACACTTAATTATGTGACATTTGATAGAACAGGTACTATTTTGCCAGAACTTTCTGCATTGATTATGAATGGTCCAGGTAATCTGCCAGGAAATACAGGAGCATTTCTTGGTGGTGCTCTCAGTGTGTTGCCTGGAGACACAATAAATAGCATATCCCAGTGTTCTATTTCTATTGGAGGTAGTTATACTATTGGCGCAGACATGGTTGGTGATTGTACAATCACAGCTTCTGGGGTAACTCTTATTGGTGGTGGACATACTATTACTGGAAATATTATTGCAAACGGAGTTGCTACAGGCGCTTCAGGACATGATATTACAATACAAAATCTCGATGTGACCGGCACAATTAGTTCTAATGGAGCAGCCGGAAACGTTATTCTTGATGGAGGAAATGGAGGTGCGATTATCATTTCTCAAAACTCTACAGTTGCTACAACAACTTCAAATGGAGGAATTACTACGGGAGATAGTATATATGAAGTTCATGCGGGTAGCGGTGGTTCGATTACCATTCTGAATTCAGTTGCGGGGTACGTTGAGGCAAGTGGAGCGAGCGGAGTACATGCTAATGGTTGGGCGGGTAAGACAGGTGGTAATGGAGGTACCATTACAGTGGCAACTTCAACAACTAAAGCCTTGGTTGCAAACGGGGGTAGTAGCTCAGAAAAAAATGCTGGTAACGGAGGAGTAATCAATGTCACCAACTCCATTGGAGATCCTTCTAATAGTCCAATAAGCGCTAACGGTGGAGATGCTACGGTTTGTGGATTAGGAGGAAATGGTGGAACGGTGACACTTATTGATTCAACATACGGTGAAGTGTCTACTAATGCAGGGCTAAATCAACAATCTGAGCTTGCTGACTACTGTAATAATAGATACCCGGGCTCATCTCATTCTAGCAGTAGAAGTTCTTCCGGATTAGCTACTATTTTGGGTAGTTACAGATCGTCTTCAGGTGGTTCAGAAACACAGACACTTTCGAGTGCACCAGATATTACCTCAATTGCAAATATTGAATCTCGCCCTGTTTCTTCACGAACACGAATTGTAGTTGTTGCAACAAGCACAGATGTTCCTGTTCCAGCAATCGTACAACAAGTTGCCAACCAAGTAAGAACTGTCCAGAAATCAATTATCACACGAACAGCTGAAGTTGTAGAACAGGTTCGCGAAGCAACAGTAGCCGTTGCGAATTCTCCAGCAGCTAAGACCGTACAAGTAGTCGGATTCTTCGGAGGTATGCTCGCTTCAGTTGGAGCGTTTGCAAGTTCAGCGACTGTTCCACTTGCTGCTTCAGAAATCCTCCTTACTCCACTTCGCCTTTGGGGAATGATGCTCGCAGGACTTGGTATACGTAAGCGTGTTCGACCATGGGGCACAGTCTACGATAGCGTCACCAAGCAGCCAATTGACCCTGCATATGTGACGGTGGCTGACGCTAGTGGCAAGGTTGTGGCTGAGTCAATTACTGACTCAGATGGACGATACGGATTCCTTCTTCCTGATGGCACATATTATGTTTCGGTAAAAAAGACAAATTATGAATTTCCTTCAAAGAAATTGGTTGGCAAAACTGTTGATGAAATATACGGCAATCTCTACTTCGGTGAACCAGTAACTATTATTGGTGGACAAGTACTCGACAAAAACATCCCAATGGATCAGCTTAACTTCGACTGGAATGAACATGCCAAGAAGGAGCGCGGAGCCTTTTCATTCCACAGTGCAGGAACTCACAAATGGCTTGTTTTGAGTAATTATATATATGCTATCGGACTCATCATCTCAGTTGTGGTCGTTGCATTCCATCAGTCTGTATACAATGTGCTCATGTTATTTGCATACGTCGTTATCATTGTGCTCATGAATGTATTCGGTGCTCGAACACGTAAGCTTGGACAAGTTGTAGACGCTCGTACTGGGGAACCGCTTTCATATGCAATTGTACGTGTAACTGCATACGATCACGAAGTGATATTGCGAACAGCAGTCTGTGATGCTCGAGGACGATATTATGGAATTATTCCGAAGGGACAATACTATGTTGATATTGATAAGAAAAATCCAGATGGAAGCTATACGAGAGTATATTCATCAGATTTGATTTCAAGTGATACAGGTTTCCTCAATACGCATTTTAGTGTATAACTTGGTGTATGAATTCGCCACACTATACGATTCTCCTCTATTATAAATACGTGGATATAGCTGAGCCGCACAAGCTCATGGCGGCGCAGCGCGCCATTCTCGAGCGGCTCGGTGCCAAGGGTCGTATTATCGTGGGAACTGAGGGAATCAATGGAACATTCGAAGCAACGACAGAAAACTGCGAAAAATACATTGAATATATGCGAAACGATCCAGAAGCACGATCATTCGCGGATTTTTCTGATATTCATTTCAAAAAAAGCACAGGTACACAAGACGGAACCGCATTCCCAAGACTTTCAGTTAAAGTTCGTAAGGAACTCGTAAGCGCCCATCTCGATGAACAAGACGTTGATCCGAAGAAGGTCACTGGCAAGCGTCTCAAGCCAGAAGATCTTCATGCGTGGTATGAAGCCGGTAAAGATTTCACTATTATTGATATGCGAAATGGCTACGAACACATTGTTGGGCAGTTCGAAGGGTCTGTGTTGCCAAAACTTTCAAATTTTCGAGATTTGCCAAAAGCCGTAGATGAAGAGTTTGTTCCAGCGGGGCTTCACAAAAAAACCGTACTCACCGTATGTACCGGAGGTGTTCGATGTGAAAAAGCTTCAGGATATCTTGTTTCTCGAGGTTTCGAAGATGTGTATCAGCTCGACGGGGGAATTGTGAGCTATATGGAAAAGTATCCAGGGAAAGATTTCCTCGGTTCGCTCTATGTATTCGACAAGCGAAAAGTTATGAATTTTGATGAAAAGGCTCCTTCAAAGCATACGATCATTGGAACTTGCGCTCATTGCAAAAAGCCGTCAGAACGATATGTAAATTGTATGAATCAATCATGTCACAAGCATTGCATCGTCTGTGAAGTTTGTGCTCCAGATGAAAATGCTGCTACTTGTACAACTTGTTAAAAAAGCGAGAGGTGTTTTTTTTGTGCGTGGTGGCAGTTAAGAAAGCTTAGATTTTGCTGCGGTGAGTGCTTCAGTCTCTTCTGCTGAAAGGTCGAATTCGGACTTGTGGGTTTTGATTGGTTTTGAGAAGACGCTCACATGTTCTCGAGAGTAGAGACTTGAAAGAACAACACCATCTCCATCTTCGGTAAGAAATGCAGTAGCGAAGCTTTGATTGCCACCAGAACCAGTGCCTTTGAATGGATTGAAACGAATAGTGTGCATTGATTGAACGCTACGTCGAAGGCGCTTCTCGACGGTTTCGAGGTATTTTTCTAATTCACTTCGGAATACATCGGTGCTCTCAGTGTGAGTGCGAAGGTGCGCGAGAGATTCGGCGAGATCTTTCACCTCTGTGCCAATAAGAAATCGAGAGAGACGCATGTTAAGTCTCACAACAATCACGATGAGTATGATAACTGCAATTGAAAGGATACTAATTACGAGTGTTGTTGCGGTGATATTTTGAATGAAATTCATGTGCATAGTATACGCTATCTTTTTCAAAAAGAAAAAACGTGCACAACATATACGTGATATACGCAAACAATGCATGCAAAATACATGCAAAAAAATGCTATTTGAGGTATATTCTGTATATGAAACGCATATATCTTGATTATGCAGCGCTCACACCTATAGATCCCAAAGTCATTCGTGAAATGAAGCGCTTTTCTGCTAAGCGATACGGCAATCCTTCAGCACTTCATACTGAGGGGGTTTTGGCAAAAAACGGCCTTATTGAGGCACGAAATCGTATTTCAAAAAGCTTGAATGCGCACAGTGATGAGATTATTTTCACATCAGGGGGAACTGAAGCAAATAATCTCGCTCTTGAAGGGGTTTTGGGTGCGGTTTCAAAACCTCACATTATTATTTCTGCAATTGAGCACGCATCAATAATGGAAACAGCGCTCGCACTTGAAAAAAAGGGCTGTGAAATTACTCGCGTACCGGTTGATGCTGACGGAATTATTCTGATTGATGAATTACAAAAAGCACTGCGACCAAATACGATTCTTGTTTCAATTATGTCGGTCAATAATGAAACTGGTGCAATTCAACCAATTCGCGAGGTGATGAAAGTTGTACGTAATTTCCGACGCAAAAATCCTGCAAACGGTGCGTATCCACTTGTGCATACAGATGCATGTCAGGGTTTCCTCTATGGTTCTGATGAAATTGAAATGAATATGGAGAAATTGGGCGTAGATATGTTGACGCTTGATGGAGCAAAGGTGTGTGGTCCTCGTGGAATTGGAATATTGTATGTGCGTCGAGGTGTGAAATTAGAGTCGGTGATGCATGGTGGTGGGCAAGAGCGAGGTTTGCGATCGGGAACTGAAAATCTCCCAGCAATTGCAGGTTTTGCAAAGGCACTTGAAATGGGTGTGGCATTGCGTGAAAAAGAAACAGCGCGGCTCGCACTGTTGCGGGCACAGTTTGTTGAGGGGCTCACGAAGTGCGCGGTACCAATAACGGTCAACGCTTCGAAGCGAGCCGCGCCCCACATTCTCAACGTTTCGATTTCAAACGGCATAATTTCAAACACTGCCCAAGTTGCAAGTATTGATAGTGAATTTTTCTTGCTACAGCTCGACGCAGCAGGAATAGCGTGTTCTACAAAAAGCTCTTGTCTCCGAGACTCTGATGAATCATATGTACTCGCCGCAATGGGAGTAGACAGCAAACACTCACTTAGATTTTCATTCGGTCGATTCACTACAAAAAAAGAAATCACAAAAACCCTGAAAATTATTGACGAAACCCTCAAAAATTCATTATAATACTAATACTATGGAAGATCTCACGAAACAACAAATTGTCCTCGTGACCCTGCTCGTAAGCTTCGTTACGTCTATCGCTACAGGTATTGTTACTGTAACGCTTGTTGATCAGTTGCCGAGAGGGGTAACGCAGACAATTAATAATGTCGTTGAACACACCATTGAGCGTGTGGTTTCAAATCAATCTGGTCAAACAGCATCTGTTTCAGATGGCACAGGAATTTCATCTAACTCTGAATCTCTTGCAGATGCAATAGACAAAAGCTCAAAAAGCCTTGTACGAATAAAACATATTGGTAATTCTGCTACAGATGCGAGCACAATTACTGGTTTTGGTGTTGTTGTTTCAAAAGATGGCGTCATCGTCACCGACAAATCTACCGTATCAGTATTCGGTTCATACGTTGCACTTTTTTCAGATGGTACTGAACTTCCAATTGATCTCTTCCAATCTCAGAATAACGGCGACATTGCTTTCCTCATTGCTCATCAGAAGGGTACTTCAACAAAAACATTTCAGCCAGTTTCATTTGCTACTTCAAGTTTGAAACTTGGCGCACCAGTATTTGCAATTGGTGGAAGTGCTACACTGAGTCTCGCACAAGGTTTTATTTCAAATACTGATATGAGTACGAGCATCAGCACATCACTTTCACCGAAGGCTGTAATGATTGGAAGTCCACTTATTAACGCTGCAGGAGCATTCATTGGAATACGTACTGCATCACTTGACGGAGTAGCTGAAACTGCAGTATTTTATCCGCTCTCTCTTATCAAGTCAGCAATTCCAAAAGAGGGAACAGTTAAATAATAATTACACATATGCCTCCATTCAAAGATTTCACAACAAAAGCAAAAGAAGCAATTCGACGAGCGCATGAAGTCGCTATTGAGCGTGGTGTAAATCACGTGAATCCACTGCATTTGCTCTGTGCACTTATCTTGCAAGAAGAAAGCATGGTGACTTCTATTCTCGATAAGCTCGAAATTGATACGATGATGCTCACTGATGTTATTCTTGAAAACATCGAGGTTCCAGAATCTACGAATGTACTCTCACCGTCATATCAGATTTATCTCACTCCAGAGCTCGCAAATATTCTTGAAAATGCCGGCAAGGTTGCTGCATCTCTCAAAGACACATTTATTTCAACAGAACATGTATTCGTAGCGATATTTGATGTTCCAGGACAAGCTCGAGATGTGCTCGCTCGTTTCAAAATCACTCGCGCAAATGTGTTGCAAGTTATTGAAGAGCTTCGCAATTCTGATCTTTCTGCAGAAGGAAAGCCGAAACAATTCCGAACACTTACCAAATACGCTCGTTCTCTCACCAAGCTCGCGAAGGAGAATAAACTTGATCCAGTTATTGGTCGCGATACCGAAATCCTCCGTGTCGTGCAAATTCTTTCTCGTCGAACAAAGAACAATCCAATTCTCATTGGAGAAGCAGGTGTGGGAAAGACTGCTATTGTGGAGGGTCTCGCTATTCGTATGGCGCAAGGCGATGTTCCTGAGTCGCTTAAGGATAAGGAGCTTGTTTCACTTGATCTCGGCTCTCTTATTGCGGGTACCAAGTATCGTGGAGAGTTCGAAGAACGTCTCAAGAATATTCTCAAGGAAATTGAGCGTGCAGAAGGTAAGATTATCCTATTCGTTGATGAAATCCACACCATCGTCGGTGCAGGGGCCTCAGAAGGCTCTATGGACGCTTCCAACATGCTCAAACCCGCTCTGGCTCGAGGAGAACTTCGTGCTATTGGTGCTACAACAATCAAGGAGTATCAGAAGCATATTGAAAAGGATCCAGCGCTTACACGACGTTTTCAGCCAGTATATGTGAATGAACCTTCAACAGAGGATGCAACCGCTATTCTTCGAGGGCTCAAAGAAAAGTATGAGCTCTATCACGGTGTTCATATTACCGATGACGCTATCGTTGCTGCGGTGAATCTTTCATCTCGATATATTAGTGATCGCTTCCTTCCTGATAAGACGGTGGATCTCATTGATGAAGCCGCATCTGCGCTCAAGATTTCACTTGAAAATATGCCAGAAGAACTCGAAATGACTCGTCGCAAAATTATGCGTCTCGAAATCGAACGTGAAGCTCTCAAAAAGGAGTCTTCAAAAGACGGTGCAAAAGATGCAAAAGCTCGCACGGCGAAGATTGAGGAAGAAATTGCAAATCTCAAAGAGGGCACATCTGAGCTCGAACTCAAATGGAAAAATGAGAAGGACACACTCACAAGCATCAAGCAGATAAAAAAAGATCTAGAAGCGCTTCGTATTGAAGCAGAACACGCCGAGCTCAAAGCTGACCTCGCCAAAGCTGCAGAAATTCGCTATGGCAAAATCCCTGCTCTCGAAAAGGATCTCGAAGTCAAAGCTAAGCGTCTCAAGAAGTTGCAATTCTCTCGTCGAATTCTCAAAGAAGAGGTGACTGAGCAAGACATTGCTGATGTGGTCTCACGATGGACAGGTATTCCTGTGTCTCGAATGATGGAAGAAGAAATGCGAAAGCTATCTCGCATGGAAGACGATCTCAAACAGCGCATTGTTGGTCAGAATGAAGCAGTGAAAAAGATCAGCGATACGATCAAGCGTTCACGTGCAGGCATTGCAGATCCAAATCGTCCTATTGGTTCGTTTATTTTCCTCGGACCAACTGGAGTAGGAAAGACCGAGCTTACCAAAGCACTTGCTGAATTCCTTTTCAATGATGAAAAGTCACTCATTCGTGTTGATATGTCAGAGTTCATGGAGCGACATAGTGTTGCGAAGCTCATTGGTGCACCTCCAGGATATGTCGGACATGACGAAGGAGGTGGACTTACCGAAATGGTGCGACATCGTCCGTATTCAGTAATTCTATTTGATGAAATTGAAAAAGCTCACCCAGAGGTTTTCAATATTCTCTTGCAGGTGCTTGATAATGGACGTCTCACTGATTCCAAGGGCCGTGTTGTGAATTTCAAAAACACTGTCATTATCATGACTTCTAATATCGGTGCTCAGTATATTGAGAAAATGGAGAAGATTGGTTTCACCAAAGAAGCTGACGTTCTCGCTGCAGAAAAGGCTGACTATGAAGAGACTAAGAAGCGTGTCATGGGGTCACTCAAGGATTATTTCCGACCAGAATTCTTGAATCGAATTGATGACATCATATTGTTTGATGTTTTGAGCAAGGATTCGATTAAGCAAATCGTTACGATTCAGGTCGAAGCGGTTATGAAGCGCCTTGCTGAAAAGGAAATCACTCTCGTGATCGAGCCTGCGGTCTATGACTATCTCGCAAAAGAGGGCTACAATCCTCAATACGGTGCTCGTCCGCTCAAGCGACTTATTCAGAACAAGATACTCACACCAGTTGCCTCATTCATGATCTCACAAGGAGTATTGAAGGGTGGCACTATAACTGTAGGAATGAAAAAAGCTAAAAACGGCGAGGCTAGCGGCGAATTCACCTTCGATATTAAGAAAAAGAAGCGTAATGTGACGATAGCTCCTATTGCCGCTACTGGTATCGCACCTAATGATGGTGGGCGGGAGTTTGAGCTGAAGAAGTAATTACCAAAACACCCGCTTGAATAAGCGGGTGTTTTGGTTTATGATGCTTCTGTTGACTTGTTTTTGCAATATATGCGTAGGTGGTGGAGTGGTCTATCACAACAGACTGTAAATCTGTCGCCTTCGGGCTTCGCTGGTTCGAATCCAGCCCTACGCACAGAAATAAAAAAATACAGCTTAAGCTGTATTTTTTTATTTCCTAGTATAGCCGTGACCGAGTCCTCTCTGCAGGAGAACAGATCAAATACACTAATTCAGTTTTTCGGACAGTTGATGTTCTTATTTCAACTGTCCGAAAAACTGAAATCAGCTAATCTGTATGCGTTTCAAGTGAGCGGGGATATGTACCATTAATTCACGTGATATAGTGCCACATATTTCAGCTGATTTTTCTAATGTATTTATTTCATGTGTATTTCTGCCATATACCACGACCCTAGAGCCAATTGAAACATTTGGAATATGAGAAATATCAATTGTCGTTATATTCATGCTTACTCGTCCTATCATGGGTGCTTGGTGTAGTTCGGAATCAGTCATAACCATCACCGTGCCTTTTCCTGAAAGTCTGCGATCAATTCCTTCAAAATAACCAACAGGTATAATAGCAATAGTCATATCTTTTTGTGCAACAAATGTTCCATTGTATCCAACTTTTTCACCTACTCTTATTTTTCTAATACCAGTAATTATTGTTTCCATTTGAAGTACTGGTGACGGCTGGGTATATAGACCAAGCCCAAGACGTGAGACATTTGATGTAATTTTTTTTTCAAGTAGGTGACCATCGGTATTGCTTAGGTGCCAGTATGTGAGAGTGGGAAATTCAGTTCGGAATTTTTGTACGATTATGTTCCATTGTTTGATTTGTTCAGCTGTGACCGGAGAATTTGTAATATCTGATTCTGAAAAATGCGAGCAAATTCCTTCTAGTAATATTCCTCGCATTTTTTTTATATATGCAATTGCTGTGTCAATTTCGTGTACAGAAATACCTTGTCGATTCATCGCTGTATCTATTTTTAGATTTATTTTTGTCTTATGTAGTTTCTGTAAAGAGAGTTTTTCTAGAGTATCCATACTTGTCACTGTATACGTCACCCCTGAGAGATTGTTTTGGGCAATTGTCTTCGCTGTTGTATATGCAATGATAAGCAAAGGTTTTTTTATGCCATCACTTCGTAACGCGGCAGCTTCGAAGTACGAATCAATGACAAAGAAGGGAATAGAAACTGAAGACTTTTCAAGCATTTTTGCAATAAGGGTTAAACCGTGCCCGTATGCATTGCTTTTGAGGACGGGGGCGATGGTGCCGTGGGGTGTTTTGGCTGCGAAATAGGCGAGATTATTGAGAAGTGCGCCTTTGGACACCGTAATGGTGATGAGGGGCTCAGATGCGGGTTTCAGGGCTTTGATACGGTGTCTGAGGCGCTTCAATAGCTGTTTCATATAGGTATTTTACTCTTTTTTGGTGGTTTCTGCGAGGTTTTCGCGAGGATTGGTTGGGTATATTGCATTTTTCGAACGGTTGGGGTATAGTATGGCGACATTATTTTACCCATATGTCACAGACCCACCTCATACAATTGAAGAATAAGGAAACAGGCGAAGTTTATATGACTCGCAAGAATCGTAAGTCAGTTGAACGCAAGATCGAGCTCAAGAAATACAGCAAGGTTTTGAAGAAGCACGTTACTTTCAAGGAAGCCAAGAAATAAGCCAAAAAAGAAAACACCTTACAGAAGGTGTTTTCTTTTTACAATATGCTGATTTTGTAGTAATGTTCTTGTACTGGGCGATTAGTTAAGTGGTATAACTACGGTCTCCAAAACCGTTGTCGGAAGTTCGATTCTTCCATCGCCCGCAAAATCAAAAGAACTGTACTTTGGTACAGTTCTTTTGATTTCTGCTGAGTTAGTTGGAGGAATCGAAAGCCGGACTGAGCGAAGGCGAAGGAGGCGGGGTCGCGGGTCGAGCCAGCAGGCGAGAACCTGTGACCGATTCTTCCATCGCCCGCCAGACGTCAAAACTTGCCAAATCTAGCAAGTTTCCAAGCAAGAAACAAGTTTTTGTAAAACATGTTTGAGTCTTCGAAAGGTAACTTTATTCAAAATCACTCATTGGCTTGGTAAGTTTTGCTCCATAAATTAATAGTAAACAATTCTGATATAATGTGATTGATGGCAAATGAAGAAAAAATTAAAAAACTGATGGATTCTGGGACAGAAATTGCAGGATCTGTAGTGGGTGGTTTAGCTGGGTTATTTATTGCAGGTCCTTTAGGTGTTGTAATTGGTGGTGTGAGTGGTCCTGTAGTCACGGCTTCTCTTAAAAAGGTTGCCAGTGAAATTTCGTCAAGGGTTTTAGCTCATCGTGAAGAGGTGCGTATAGGCGCAACACTAACGTTCATTGTTAACAAGATTCAAAGTAAATTAGATGCAGGTAAAACTCCTCGACAGGATAAATTTTTTGAGTCCGAAATAAACAATAGATCCACCGCTGATGAAATTCTAGAAGCTGGGATGTTGGCCGCACAAAGAGAATACGAAGAGAAGAAGATTAAATACTACGCTAATTTAATTGCTAATATTGCTTTCGATGCCGCTTTTAGCAAAACACAGGCGAATCTTTTAATAAAAACTGCTCAAGATTTATCATGGCAACAAATATGCCTTATTTCACTTGCTGTAAGGAAAGCCAATTTTCCATTAAGAAATGAAGCTTATAGGACTCAAACTATGTTCCCGCAGGAGTTGATTTTTCTTCTTCAAGAAATATTTGATCTATATAATAAAAACTTAATTTTATTTGGCCAGGAAGCTTTATTAGGAGTTACGGATATCACACCTTCAAAAATTGACACACAGGGTGTAGGGGCCCACCTCTATAATATGATGAACCTTTCGGAAATTCCGCAAAACGAAATTGAAAGCATCGCTAAAGTATTAGCTTAGTTTTTACCTAAATTGTAGAAGTTGTCAAATCTGGCAAGTTATACCGTCTCCCCTCAATTCTTCCAATCGTCCACACTGTTATCATAAAATAAGAACCGCCATGCAGTCATGGTGAACGAAATAGAAAAACATTCTTTCATAAAGAAGTCGCGTATCTGCTTTACTGTTTTCTTGTTTTTACGCTCATTAGTTCTAACTTCGTCTCTCACTCTCCGCAAAAGAATGAGTGGAGTAAACAAATAAGAGTAACAGAAATCTTGACAATATTTCCCGAAGTTGTAACATAAAAAATAGCAGATCGTCGAGAACATAACGTTAGTCCTTGGCGATGACTGCTCGAACACAACACACAACACACGAAAGGTTGGGTAGAGACATGAAAAAAGATACTGGAACTTATAACAAAGCGTTTCCCGTGCGGGATTCGGACTTCGTTAAATCAAGTTATTCGCAGCCGGGTGCAACGATCACTTGCGTGCAGATTGCGCGTAAACCTCGCGGCGTCGCTATTCGCGACTCCAAGGATGCAACCAAGACCACGTTGTTCTTCAGCAATGCTGAATGGAAGGCGTTTCTTGCCGGCGCCAAGGACGGAGAGTTTGATCTCAAAACGCCTCGTTGAATGCATTGAGGTTTAGTGAGGTGGGGGATAATATTTCCTCACCTTTTTTATTTCCATCTCTTTTTTTAAGATTCGGTCCTCGTTGAAGAAAAAAAGTGCTAAAATATTTTTCTGATAGTGCAATGTACTATAATTGTTTGATTGTGAGGTTATGATACACTTTGTCTATGAATCCGACACAAATTGATGGGAAAGAGTGGTTTCTTACGGTTACGAGGAATATGTCGTTTTGGCATCAGTGCTTATTAACTGCTGGTTGGTATCACAATACTCGGGATTTTGGGGTCGAATCAAATCTTGAAGTTCTTTCAATTACCGTAGACGGTACTCACACTCACTGTTTTTTCTATAATCCAAATTACAAAAATTATTTGAATGCTTTGGCAGAGGTATTCAAAGATGCTGCGTCTGTAGATCTATTGCGCAAAAAATACATTACGTATGGTAATGAACTACTCGAATCTCTCGAAAGTTGTTTGAAGAGTCTAGATGAAAAATCTCTGAGCACTTTTTTCAATACATATCAAAAATATACTGCGGGACTTATGGTCACGACTGCATATAGCAAATCAGGTACTGACACGCTCACAGCAGCTCTATTAGCAAAAGGTTATACCGAGGCTGAGATTCCAGAAATTATTGCCACGATAACATATCCCACACAACACACACCAATGTTCACATCGCAACTTGATCTAGTTGCTTTGGGGATTGATATCCAAAAGAACACTATTCAGGCAGAGGCTATTGCTGACAGGCTCGCTGCATGGGTTTCTAATTATGGAAACATCCCAGTGAATTATTGTGATGAACCGTGGACAATCGTAGATGCAAAAAAGCAGCTCGATGCCTTCCTTGCAAAGGATTGTTCTGTCGAGTTAGTTTCAATGAAAAAGAATCATCAAGATAAAATCGCTGAATCAAAAAACCTCCTCGCCAAGATTAACGATGCACAAATTACCACACTCGCATATGGTCTTGCAGAAGGAACGTATATCAATGAATATCGAAAGAATATTTTTTCAACTATTTCTCTGAAGTATCGCCCACTATTTCAAAAAATCGCAAACATGGCTGGATCAGAAGATTGGCGAGATTGTTTCTATTTGATGCCAACCGAAATGCTCGATATTGTTGGTGGTGCAAAAGTTTCTCTTGCAGAAATCAAAAAGAGTAGAAAAGTCTGTGGCGTTATGATGAATACTTCGATCGCAGATGCAAAAATAAAACCTATAGAGAAGTCGGTAGTAGATGGTCTTTATGAATACGTTCAAAAAATTCACGGTGCTAAGAAGCCAGATATTGATCGATCAGCGAAGGAGTTGAAAGGTTTCAGTGCAAGTAAGGGTATTGTGAAAGGTGTGGTCAAAATTGTTTTGAGTTCCAAAGAATTCAGCAAGGTGAATATTGGTGACATTCTTGTTACTGCGATGACCTCGGTTGATTTTGTTCCAGTTATGGAAAGAGCCGCTGCTTTTGTGACTAATGAAGGGGGTATTATGTGCCACGCATCTATTGTTGCTCGTGAAATGGGAAAGCCTTGTATTATTGGCACCAAAATCGCCACACAACTTCTCAAGGATGGTGATATGGTCGAAGTGAATGCAGAGAAAGGGATTGTGACGATTTTGAATGGGTAATTCATAATTATTTTTATAAAATGAACTCTTCTATTGAAAAAGCTAAAAAGATTGATTGGCAACATTGGGTAGATAGACCATATGGTCCTTTCATGTTGACGCTCAATATGTCGATGGCTGATCATGTGTACTATACTCGCAGTGGTTTGTCTGATGCTGGTTTTGGATATGAGACAAGCTTATATCAGTATCCAATTTTTTATTATTCAAAAGATCTTGAAATACGAAATACTCAGTCTCTTGAAAAGTATTTTGAAAAAAAGACACTATTTGATCTTTCAAAATCTCTAGAGGATTTGCATATAGAAAATAAGAAAATTGTTGCTGACATTATTTCAAATACTATTTCAACAAAAGAAAAACTTATTAAAGCACGTGACGTGATACGAACATACTCACCATTTCTCTGGCTCAATATCTCACTCGAAAAACACTATCAGAAATTAATTGATATAGAGTTTCCAAAATATGTTACTGGAGACATAAAACAGTTTGTCGGAGAAGCTAGTGTTTCACCAAAAAAGAATGCATATAATCTGATGATTGAAATGCTTGAGAGCAACGCTCCTATTCAAGATGTTCATGCAAAATATGCTTGGATGAAAAGCCGTGATGGTTTTACTGATTTTTATACTATCGCAGAGCTTGTAGAAATAAAAAATAATCACAAAAAAGAAACTCGTATTGAGCCGTCAATTCCTAAGGAATTAGAGGGGCTTGTAAGCGAAATTCGCGAATTAACTTTTCTACGTACAAGTAGAACAGATAAGATGTATGAAATGCTTGGTCTCATTCGGCCGGTTTTTGAAGAGGTGGCGAAGATGGTTGGAGTTTCATTCAAAGAGCTTCAAGATTATGACGTTGATTCGATTCTTTCTGATGAAAAGCCAAGAAAAATTGAAAAGCCATACAGTTGTCTTTTTATCGATGGTACCCAGATTATTCAGAATGAAACCTTTGTGTCTTTCAGACTTGATTCAAATAAAGAAATTAAGGGAGCTTCTGCGTTTCGGGGTATTGCTCGTGGACCGGTACGAGTGGTTCGTCACCCAGACGATCTCTCAAAGGTAAATGCAGGAGATGTTCTTGTTGCCCAAATGACATTACCTTCGTTTATTTCTGCAATGCAAAAAGCAATTGCATTCATTACTGATGAAGGTGGTGTAACATGCCATGCAGCTATTATTGCTCGAGAGATGAAAAAGCCAGCAATTATCGGCACCAAAATCGCTACAAAGGTTTTCAAAGATGGCGATATGGTCGAAGTGAATGCAGAAAAGGGGATTGTGACGATTTTGAATACGTAATTACTTTTTGTACAGCGCCCGCAACTTCTGAAGTCCACGGTGAAGTTGTACGCCGAGAGCGTTTTTTGTTTGGCCAGTGGCATGCGCCATTTCTTTCAGAGAGAAGCCTTGGACATATCTCATGCGAATGATTTTGCGATATGCGATGGGAAGTTGAGCAATAAGAGCAAGTGCACTCTTTCCATCAAGAAAATTTATTAATTCATCAGTAGTATCTGTGCTCGGTTCAAAACCCTTTTCAACGAGAGTATCGAGAGAGGTTACTTGGCGCTTTTGTTTTCGATATTCATCAATGATGAGGTTATTGAGCACATGATAGAGGAAGGCTTTCATGGTGTCGATTTTGCCTCCTTTTGCAAGATAGCCCAATGTTTTTATGAACGTATTTTGTACCAAATCTTCACCAGTTTCATGATTATGTATTTTGAAAAAAGCATGCGAATTAAGACCTTTTTGATAGTCGTTATGAGCATTAGTTACTATAAGCGCATGAAGGCGCATTTTTTGTTTTGCAGTAAGCATGGCGTATTTGGTTGTATGAAACGGAGGGGGTAAAAAGTGGGCGGGGTGAGGGAGGGGCGATAGAGTGACGTCTTCAAGTTAACAGTAGCACGGTATGTGGATAACTACTAATGAGTTATGAGAAAGCACGTATTTGCCTAGTGTAAGTATTTTTTGGTATGCCCGTCTATATAAGCATGAAAAGAATTATAAAAAATAAAGTAGGGGAGAAAAAAGTAAAGAAACAGAAAAAGGGGAAAAAGAATAAGATAATTATCGCTGATTTTTTCCAGCGATCATGGGATGAGAGTTGGACATATATCAAGACCGTTGTTGATGTTGTGCGTGAGCCGGTGCTTATCCTTGATAAACATTTCCGTGTGATGGCTGCGAACGAGTCATTTTATGAAATGTTTCAGGTAGAGCAAAAGGATACTGAAAAGAAGCTTGTATATGATCTTGGAAATGGTCAATGGAATATTCCAGCGTTACGTAAATTACTTGAAAATATTTTGCCAAAAAATACGTTCTTCAAAGGCTTCGAGGTTGCTCATGAGTTTGCATTTATCGGACATAAGACAATGATTCTGAATGCTCGACGTATATATAAAGAAGGTCGGTCTTCAGAAACATTTCCACCAATCATCATGCTCGCAATTGAAGATGTAACTGAAATGATGGCTGTTGCAAAACGCCTTGCAGATCATACGAACCAATTTGAATCAACACTTATTAATCAGCAGCACAAATTAGAAATGAGTCTCGAACGACTTGAAAAAGAAATTGATGAATTGAAAGAACGACTGTAAGTATTGTGTTGTCGGTGCGTCAGTAGATGTATAAAGGTCGCTTAATCATTGCCGCTAATAAAAAAACTATGAAAAAAATAACATCTACACCCGTTTCTAAGTCTAACCTCGGTTTTGTGGCATTGGCACTTATTGCTACTGTTGTAATTTTTGCTGCGCCATCTGTTTCACACGCTCAAGCGATACTTCCTAATATTCTCGTAGGTCAAGATCTTACTGTTGGAAGTTCCAATCAGGGAGTTGTTGTCCTCCAAGGACTTTTGTCAGAAATGGGATACTTCAATATGCCCGCTGGAGTTTCTTACGGGTACTACGGAGCACTCACTAAGACAGCAGTCGCAAACTATCAAGCATCACTCAATGTATATCCAGCAGTTGGATACTATGGTCCAGTGACAAAGACTGCGATACATGCAGATTTTGCTAATCACGGATATCTCTCACTTCTCGGTTGGTAATTGAGAGTTTCATAACAAACAAAAAAACAGCATGGTAGTGTGCTGTTTTTTTGTGTTAATTATTTTTTGATGAAATTTGAAACAGCCTTTTCGATTTCAGCTGTGTTTTTGAGTGAAAACCAGTTGATCGTCTTGTCGCGACGGAACCATGTCATTTGGCGTCGTGAATATTGCCAGATTTTGGCGCCCAGAATTTCAACAAATTTGATACGAGAAAGCTTGCTCTGCATAAGCTCAGCGATATAGCGATACTCAAGGCCTAGTTCGTCCATGCGTTCATATGAGAGCGGTGCTCGTGGTGTCGTTGTTGTATCTGTGTTTGTGCCAGTATGAAGTCGAATTCCTTCTTCAATCATACCAGCGTCAATACGCGCAATGAGGCGATCAGTGATCTTTTTCCTGAGGACTTCTGTGGGTGTATCAATTGCGATCTTCAGTATATCCCAATCTGTACGCTCTTTGAGTGTCACCTCGGGGACTTTACCGAGTGCTGTTGCGATTTCGATTGCGCGGATCAATCTGCGGCGATTTTTGGGATCAATATTGGCTGCACGTTCCGCATCGAGCTGTGCGAGAATTTCAACTAGTTCAGCTGGCTCCTTTTTTTCAAGTGATTTCTGAAGCTGTTCATTATGAGGTACATCAGGGAAATCAGTATTGCAGAGAAGTGCGTCAATATAAAATCCTGTTCCACCACAAATAACCGGCAGTTTGGGTTGTTCTGGTGTGCCACGAGATAGAATGTCTTGCACGGCCTTTTCGGCGGCCATTTTCCAATCGCTCACAGTGTATCGCTCAGTGCTCGGATCAGCTACGTCGAGGAGATGATGGGGCACGCCTTTCATTTCAGCTTGTGTGATTTTGCCGGTACCGATATCAAGCCCCGTATATACCTGACGAGAATCAGCCGAAATCACCTCGCCATTGAAACGAAGTGCAAGTTCAACCGCTAGGCCGCTTTTGCCGGAAGCGGTCGGGCCGAGGATAACAAGGATTTTGGGCTTCATATAAATGTCTGAAATTGGTGCCGAAGGAGAGACTCGAACTCTCATGGGTTACCCCGATCGATTTTGAGTCGATTGCGTCTGCCATTCCGCCACTTCGGCAATATACCTAACAGAGTAGAGTCTATCGAGAAAATGCTTGAAAATCAAATGACTATGCTATAATTTCTCTATACTTTTTTATCATATTTCCATTATGCCCACACCGCTTTCACCAGAAGATCAGTCAAAAGTTACCAAATTTTATGGAGATTCTGTTTTTTGGATTGAAGTAGGGAAGATAAATCCGAATCCATATCAACCTCGACGTGATTTTGATGAAGCACGTCTCAAGGATCTTTCTGAATCTATTCGAATGTATGGGATTTTGCAGCCACTCGTGGTGACTCGCCGTGAAGTGGCGAAGGAAGATGGGGGACTCGTTGTTGAATATGAGCTCATTTCTGGAGAGCGACGTCTTCGTGCATCGAAGCTTGCAGGGCTTTCACAGGTGCCTGCACTTATTCGTAGTGGTGAAGAAGATTCTCGGGTGAAGCTCGAGCTCGCTATTATCGAAAATCTCCAGCGTGAAGATATCAATGCAGTGGATCGTGCACGTGCCTTCGAGAAGCTTGCGAATGAATTCGGAATGAAACATGCACAAATTGCTGAAAAAGTCGGCAAGAGTCGCGAATATGTTTCGAACACTTTGCGTATTCTTGCGCTCGCTCCAGAAATCCTCGATGCGCTTTCACAAGGCAAAATTTCTGATGGCCACACTCGACCATTGCTCATGCTTGTTGATCGACCAGAAGAGCAGATGACATTGTTCAAAGAGATTGTTTTCAAAAAAATGAGCGTGCGTGAAGCCGAGGCTATTTCTCGCAAAATTGCTACTGATCGTATTCGCAAGAAGGAGCGGGCTTTTGATCCGGTGATGGTTGAGCTCGAGAATAAGCTCAATGAATCTCTTGGTACTCGAGTGCATATCGAACAAAAAGACACTGGTAATGGTGTTGTTGGTGGCAAAATCGTGATCGATTTCTTCTCTACTGATGACTTGCGGGCGATTCTTGATCGTGTAACAAGTGGTGGACCTGCCGCTGGTGCGCATGCAATGATGGATAGACATATTGCGAAGCAAAACGGCGTTGTCGGCGTCATTACGAGCGCGGATACAAGCGCTGGAGCGAACGGTGGCGCGAGTGCACAACAAGCTGGCGTTATTTCTGATGCGACGCCACTTACTGTTGATGCGTCGAGTAAAAATTCGGATAACTCAATTCTTTCACCACAATCTGATGAAAAACCTGTCGATGATCGAGCACCCGAAGAAGTGAAAGCCGATGAAGAAAGCGACGATCTCTATTCGATGAAGAATTTCAGTCTTTAATTGGCGCAGAAATTGCCACAAATATAAAACGCCTGTTCATGAGAACAGGCGTAGACTGTATTGAGACAACTTCACACCAGTTACGTAGACGCGGGGATAGTATGGCCGACTACGAAACCACTTAATTAGAAATCTCATATGCGCATGCGAAAAACGAATTTTTACTATTATAACACTATTTCAATATAATGTCTATCTTTTCTTCAAAAGGTCGATAGCCTGTTCTACCGTAAGAGTGTCGGGGTTCACGTCGCGTGGAATATAAATCTGGGAGAAGCCACGCTTGAGGAAGAAACCGCCAGCTTTTGTGTCGTTGCTTGCTCCGGCTTTTTTGAAAAGCACAATGTCCTTGCCCGTCTTGGGGTGTTGGCCGACAGTGCGAACTCGTTCGGGTGCACCTTTGCGGGCGATTTTTGGTACGGCAAGAATTTCAAGTGCACGCGCAAGTGAAATATCATAGGCATTGTCGGCGCCCTTGAGTGAACGGAAATCACTTTCATGCACAATATATGGACCAAAACGTCCAGCAGATGCAGTGATCAGCTTACCACTTGTCGGATGCTCTCCGAGGGTTCGAGGAAGTGAGAGGTATTTGAGTGCGTCTTCTACAGTGACTTTTGTGAGATCAACACCTTTTGGGATTGAAGCCATCTTTGGCTTCGCTACCTGAGTTTCAGTTGTCCGAATTTTTCCATCTGCGGTATCTGTCTCGGTTCCGGTTGTGATTTCTGATTCTGCCCCCGCTTCTGTTTTCGCTTTTTTCGGCGCTTTTGTTTTTGGTACCTTTACTTTTTTTGCACCTTTTGCGGCCTTACTAGCTCTGCTAGCTTTTGGCGCTTTTTCGCCGAGTTGCACGTATGGACCGAAACGACCGACGAGTACATATATAGGAAGGCCGGTCGCTGGGTCAGTGCCGATTGGAACCCCGCGCTTAATTTCAGTTCCATCCATCATAAGCGCGCCATCACAATCAGGATATCGTGAACAAGAAAGGAATTTGCCGCCGCGACCGAGCTTCACAATCATTGATGAAGTACATTTTGGACATTTGTAATCAACACCAGTAGCAGACAGTGCATCTCCGAGATTAGTAATCTTAGCGTCTTTGTCTTTTGCTTTGATATCACGGCTGAAAGGAATATAGAAATCTGCAAGTGTCTTGGAATAATCGCGCTTGCCGAGTGCTATTTCGTCAAGCTCATCCTCCATCTCTGCGGTGAAAGAATCGCTAATATATTGCATGAAATTATTCTCGAGGAAAGTCGAAACGACGTCACCGGTATCTGTTGGTTTGAGTGCTTTGCCGTCTTTTTCAACATATCCACGCTCTTCAATGGTTTTAATAATAGAAGCATATGTTGATGGGCGACCAATGCCGCGCTTCTCGAGCTCTTTCACAAGTCCTGCTTCGGTATATCGTGGTGGTGGTTGCGTGGCCTTCTCGATGCTACGAATTGGCTCACCAGTTGCAGCTGCAGCAGAAATAGCAGAAGTAGCTGCTACGGCAAGCGTATCGCCGGCAGCAACCTTCGGAAGATCAATATCATCACTTCGTCCATCAGTATCAGCAGCAAGCCATCCGTCAAAAATAACTTGCGAACCATTCACAGTGAAATCGGGAATCGATTTTGACGAAACATTAGCGACAATTTTTGTTCGAAGCGTTCGAGCGTCGGTCATTTGGGAAGCGAGGGTGCGCTGCCAAATAAGATGGTAGAGCTTCTTCTGTTCGTCATTTGCGCCCGCATGTTTCAATGCGAGATTTGTTGGTCGAATCGCTTCGTGCGCTTCTTGAGCGTTCTTGCTCTTGGTAGCAAAAGTACGGAATTGGTGATATTTCCCTCCGAATTCCTTTTCGATAACAGTTCCTGCTTGAGCAATAGCAACCTTGCTGAGATTGGTGCTATCAGTACGCATATACGTGATGAGACCTGCTTCATAGAGTCGCTGAGCAACTCCCATGGTGCGTGAAGGGGCAAAACCAAGACGGGAGCTCGCAGCTTGCTGGAGAGTTGAAGTAATGAACGGAGCTTTTGGTGATCGAGCAACTTCTGTTTCATCAATTGAAAGCACTTGCCAAGACTCTTTGCGTCCAATAGTAAGAATCTTCTCAACATGAGTGAAATCAGTTGGCTCTTCGGTACAGGTGAAGGTGATCGGGACTTTTTTGTTTGAAGAAATATCCTGTGCAATAAGATCTGCTTCAATTACCCAGAATTTGTGAGAAATAAAAGCTCGTATCTCTCGCTCACGTTCCATGATGATACGTAGTGCAGGGGATTGAACTCGTCCAGCTGAAAGGCCGTAACGCACCTTTTTCCAAATAAGACCAGAGAGATCGTAACCCACAAGTCGGTCGAGAACTCGTCGAGCTTCTTGAGCTTTGCGGAGATTCTGATCAATATCGCGAGGCTCTTTCATCGCTTCCATGATGGCATCCTTCGTGATTTCGTGGAAAACAACACGTTGAGGCTTGGGAGCGCCGTGTTTGCCATCAAGTTGTGCAGCTTCGGCAATGTGCCAAGCAATAGCTTCTCCTTCTCGGTCGGGGTCTGTTGCGAGTATTACTTCATCGGCCTTCTGGGCAAGAGAGGTTATTTCGGCGAGCACGGATTCTTTGCCAGAAGAAATAACGTATCGTGGAATGAAACCACCCGGAATATCAACAGCATCTTTATTGCTTTTTGGGAGGTCTCGTACATGCCCAACAGAGGCTTTCACGACATATTTGCCGTCAAGATATTTTGAAATTGTTTTTGCTTTTGCTGGTGACTCGACGATAAGTAATTTCATATATTGAGGTTGTGTTGGGGTAAGTATTACATGGAAACAAAATAAATGGCAAATAATAACAGAAAAAAGTGTCGGGGATATCGTTATAAGCAGATGGACACTTTGCCATCTTTGCAAAGCACGGCTTGTTGAAGTTGAAGTTCGGTGATGGCAATGGTGAGCGTCTGTATTTCAATTGGAGAAATTTTGGTGATTTCATAATAGAGCTCATCTATGGTGAGGCTCTCTGTGGATAGCGTTTTCAAAATGGTCTGTTGAAATGGGGTGAAATTGGTGAGCTGTGAAAGTGTCGAGATAGAATCACTCGAAACTCGTGGTTCAATACCTAATACGCGGAGAATATCATCGCTTGAGCGCGCAATATGTGCACCAGAAGCGAGAAGTTTGTGAGGGCCATAGGTGCCTTGAGTAAATATATCACCGGGTAATGCAAGCACTTCGCGATTGTAATCACTCGCAAGTCCTGCCGTAATGAGTGTCCCCGAATCCTCGGTGGCTTCGATAACGAGCGTCGCATGACACATTCCTGCCATCAAGCGATTGCGCTGCGGAAATGTCCAAATCTGCGAATGTTGTGTGAGATCGAATTCGGAGATAAGCGCGCCGCCAGCCTCAATAATGCGGCGCGCGAGCGTATGCTTACTTGGAGGGTACAATACCGACCGGTGAAGTCCAGACCCCGGGAATGCAATAGTCACAAGTCCCGCTTCTAGCGCGGCTTCGTGTGCAATGCTATCAATACCGAGTGCCAACCCTGATACGATACATATATTGTATCCTGCAAGCCCAGAAATGAGCTTCTCACACGCATGACGGGCATATGAGGAGTGTTTGCGCGAGCCGATAACACAGAGGTACTTGCGCGTATCGTATTCGCTCGTAATCGTATGCGTCTTGCCCCCGACCATGTATGTCGGCAGATCACCCTCAACCCAAAGCTGCTTGGGCGGATGAGGAATCTGTCGCAATAAATAGGGGATACTTTCACCCGAAATACACCTGAATTCTGATTGTGTGAGTTGAGAATTATTCATTTTGGAGCTACACTATATCTCGTGCTAATGAAATCTCTATAAAGAAAAGATAAAATCTCCTACATACATATATGCTCGATATCAAATTCATACGTGAAAATAAAGATGTTGTTGCTGCAGGTGCTACAAAAAAGCACGTCAAATTCGACGTGGATGCGCTCATTGCTATTGATGATAAGCGTCGCGACCTTCTTGCTTCTATCGAAAAGAAGCGAACTGAACAGAATACCGTGAGCGAACAAGTTCAAAAAGCCGATCCAGCAGAGCGCACCAAGATTATTGAAAGCATGAAGCTTCTCAAGGCTGATCTCCAAAAAGAAGAGGAGACACTCAAAGATGTGATGAAAGATTGGCAAAATCTCATGCTTCAAGTGCCAAACATTCCTGATATGTCAGTGCCAGATGGTGATACTGATGCTGAAAACAAAGAGATAAAAGTGTGGGGTGATATTACTAAGTTTGCTTTTGAACCAAAGGATCATGTCGAATTGATGACAACACTCAAGATGGTGGATTTTGAGCGAGGATCAAAAGTGCACGGTTTCCGCGGGTACTTCCTCACTGGTGATGGCGCACGTCTTTCATTCGCAATTTGGAATTACGCTCTCGAATTCTTCGGTTCACGAGGATTTACTCCAGTTATTCCTCCTATTATTGTTCGCAAGGCTAATCTCTACGGAACCGCACATCTTCCGGGGGATGTTGAAGACTATTATATGACTCAAGACGGTGATGCACTTGCCGGCACTGCCGAAGTTCCGCTCATGGGATATCATGCAGATGAAACACTCGATGCTGCGCAATTCCCGATTAAGTATCTTGGTTTTTCTCCATGTTATCGTCGCGAAGCTGGTGCACATAGCAAGGATGTGAAAGGTCTCATTCGCGTGCATGAATTTTATAAGATGGAGCAGGTGGTGCTTTGTGAAGCGAGCCATGAAACCTCAGTTAAGCTTCATGATGAAATCAACCGCAACACTGAAGAATTCATTGAATCTCTCGGCATTCCATATCACACCGTACTCAATTGCGGTGGTGATCTCGGTCTCGGTCAGGTGAAGAAGTATGACATTGAGCTTTGGGTGCCGAAGGAGGGTAAATATCGCGAAATTTCATCTGCTTCATATTTCCACGATTTCCAGACACGACGTTTCAACACTCGTTATCGTGATGCTGAAGGCAAGCTCCGTTACGCTCACTCACTCAATTGTACGGCGATACCAACACCACGTATTCTTGTTTCTCTTATTGAAAATTTCCAACAAGCAGACGGCTCAATCCGAATTCCAGAAGTTCTCCAGAAATATCTTGGCAAGGCTGTTATTGCGAAGTAAAAACCGCGGCGTATATCGCCGAGAGTTGTTTCATAATTGTACATTTGTATGGCCCAGCGACCACGCTCTCTACAATCAAAAAAATATATTGCAAAAAAGCGCAAACGATCTTTGAAAATCGCTGGTATTGTTGTATTTTGTGTCGCGGCACTTTTTTCACTCATTGTATTTGTATTGCGAATTGATGCATTTCAAATAACGACAATACAAGTAAGTGGCAATCGTGGTATAGAGACAGAACAGGTGAAGGAGCTCGTGTCGGCACATATTGGAGCGTATTATCTCGGTCTTATTCCCAAAACAAATATTTTTCTTTATCCGGCAGATGATATTGTGCTTGATCTTGTTGCTTCATTTATTCGTATTGATGGAGTTCGTCTTGCTCGACATGGTGAAATTCTCGAAGTGGTGGTGCGTGAGCGCGTGCCAGAAGCTGTTGTATGTTGGGCAGATCTTCAGAGATCGGCGTGTCGTTTCAGCGATATGCATGCAATTACGTATGCTCCAGCGCCAGAATTTTCGGGCAAAGTATATACGGAGTTCGTGCTTCCTGCAGGTGAAACTCCATCTCAAACCGAAGAGAGCGCGCCATTTATGGATCCGGTGCTTTTTCAAAAATATCTTGAAATCGCAGCTGGAATAGAGAAGTTCGGCTTTTCTGTTTCAACAATATATTTGTATGACGATGGAGATGTTGTATTGAAAGCGTACACAGCAAAATCACAAGAAACGCAGTTTTTTATTCGAGGTGGTGATAGTGCAGCAATGGTACTCGGAAATCTCGGGCTTTTTCTTGGCAAAGCTAAAGGGGTTTTCACACAAATAGATTTGCGATACGGTAATAGCGTTTTTTATAAACAAGCAGGAGGAGCGTCATCAACCAGCACCAATGCCAAGAAATAATCGAAGTGATGTCTGGAAATATGTTGTGTCCGTGTTAGCGGCTTTTGTTATTGGCTGTGTTGTCGCCTACGCGGTGATTCGAACAGGCAAGTGGTTTATTGTCACAACAACTGTGCCGGTGGCGAATACGAACGGTGTCGGCGCTGGCGTTGTCGGCGCTTCTGATGTAAACGTGACGGGGGATTTGAGTGGTATGGTGGGTAGTGGAAAAATTCGGACAACTGAAAAAAAAGTGCAGTCTAAATCGCTTACTAATGATTATGAGGAGGATCCGATGAGCATTATTGAGCAAGCGAAGCAGGGGCTTCCGCATTCGGACACGACGGCGCTTGATGCGGTGAGTGCGACGGCATATGTGGTGACAGATGTAGCTACGAATCGCATTGTGATGCAACGAGATGCAAGCCGAGCTTTGCCAATTGCTTCTATTACGAAGCTGGTGACGGCTGTCGTCGAACGCTCACTCCTCGATCCTGATACGAGTATTACAATTACGAAGACTATGCTTGCAACAGAAGGTGCGACTGGCGGGCTTCGTTTGGGTGAAAAAATCAAACCCGAAGAGCTACTGTATCCGCTTCTTATGGTTTCAAGTAACGATGCAGCAGAAGCATTTGCACAAGCATCACCTGTCGGTCGCAAAAAGTTCATTCGAGCAATGAATGATTGGGCTTCATCTATCGGTGCATATAATACGTATTTTGCGGATCCGTCGGGGCTTTCGAAGTTGAATGTTTCAAGTGCTCGAGACGTTGCGCTCATTATGGCGTGGATTTCAAAAAATGCACCTGACTTATTGGAAATCACCATGACAAAAGTGAGAAGTTTCTATGTCCATACATGGGTTAATCCCACACATTTCTTGAATCTCAGCACATATCGTGGAGGCAAAAACGGCTATACGGATGAAGCGGGGCGAACAGGTGTTTCACTTTTTGAAATAAAAGACGCTGCTGGCAAAAAGCGCCAATATATTGTCGTTGTGCTCAATAGTAAGAATCGCGACTATGATGAATTGTCTCTCTTGCAACAAGCAGCTACGCGATGATACAGTGCGGGGATTACGATATGAAAGAACGGGCGCGACAGGACGTCCGTAATATGAATGGACAAGATTATGAACGAACAAAATTCAGTACAACTCGGTTTTTGGAAAGAGGTGAAAGATGCTGCGGATGCACGCGGTGAAGCGATTTTTGTGCTTGCACCAATGGCAAATGTCACCGATGCTGCTTTCAGACGAATGATTGCCAAATACAGCAGAATGGGTCAAAAAGGTGGAGGGCCTGACGTATTATGGACGGAATTTGTTTCGGCAGATGGTCTGTGTTCAGAAAAGGGTCGCGTGATGTTAGTTCGAGATCTTGAATTTGATGCGCAGACTGAGCACCCAATTGTTGCGCAGCTTTTCAGTTCAAATCCTGACAAAATGCGCCAAGCTGCAGCGCTGGTGCAGTCTCTTGGCTTCGATGGTATTGATATTAATATGGGTTGTCCTGATAAGACGATTGAAAAGCAAGGCGCTGGTGCTGCAATGATGCGAAACCCGAAGCTTGCACGTGAAATTATCCGCGCAGCAAAAGAGGGTGCTCCGAATATTCCGATTTCAGTCAAGACGCGTGTTGGATACAACAAAGTTGAAATTGATAGTTGGATTCCAGAAGTTCTTGCTGAAAATCCTGCAGTGCTCACCATTCATGCTCGTACTCGCAAAGAAATGTCAGATGTACCTGCTCGTTGGGAACACGTGAAAGAAGTGGTGGCTCTTCGTGACAAGATTCAATCTGGTCAGGCTGTGAAGACGCTGATATTCGGTAATGGGGACATTGTTGATTGTGTAGATGGAAATCAGAAAGTTGCTGCAACGGGTGCTGATGGGGTGATGCTTGGTCGAGCGATTTTTGGGAATCCTTGGCTTTTTGATCGAGCGCGAATTGCCGCACCGAGTCCACGCGAGCGTCTTGAGGTGCTTGTGGAGCACGCGAAGCTTTTCACCAAACTCCTCGGGGATGTGAAAAGCTTCGCTATCATGAAAAAGCATTTCAAAGCCTACGTTGCCGGTTGGGATGGAGCAAAAGAGCTTCGTGCTGAGCTTATGGAAACAGAGAATGCTGAACAAGTTTCAACTATTGTGACAACATATCTCACCAAACACCTCGCAAATACCCCGCAACAATAAAATACGTTATACTATATATATGTCAGGCACTACTTCTCAGACAGCACTGTATCGCAAATATCGCCCGCAGCTTTTCACTGAAACCATCGGTCAGGATCATATTATTACTGCACTCGAAGGTGCTATCGAGCAGAAGCGTGTTGCGCATGCATATATCTTCGCTGGGACACGAGGTACGGGTAAGACAACATTTGCGAGGATTTTTGCTCGGGCGCTCAAGATTTCAGATAATGATGTATATGAAATTGATGCCGCTTCAAATCGCGGTATTGATGATATTCGTGAAATTCGTGATGGCGTGAATGTGCATCCATTCGAATCTCCATACAAGATGTATATTGTTGATGAAGTGCATATGCTCACGAAGGAAGCATGGAATGCGCTCTTGAAAACACTCGAGGAGCCACCAGCACATGTGATCTTCGTTCTTGCAACAACTGAACTCGAAAAGATCCCTGATACTATCATCTCTCGATGTCAGGTTTTTGCTTTCAAGAAACCTTCACGAGAATTATTGAAAAACTTGGTAATTGGAGTTGCGAAGAAGGAGGGATATAGTCTGGAAAGTGGCGCAGCAGAGCTCATCGCACTTCTCGGTGATGGATCATTCCGTGATACGCTCGGCACTCTGCAGAAGGTCATTGGTTCAGCAGAGGGCAAAAAAATCGCCATTGCCGAAGCTGAACGTATCACCGGTGCTCCTCGGGGAAGTCTTATCACCCAATTCATTCAGGGAATTATTGAAACAGATACAGAGAAATCTCTCGCAGCGCTTACCACAGCGGGGGAAGCAGGGGTCTCAATGAAGACCTTTGCAACGCTTTCAATTGAAAAGTTCCGCATTATGCTCTTACTCAAAATCGCCCCAAAAGCCGCAGCACGTTTCAAAGATCATGTCTCTGAAGACGATTGGGGAGATCTCGAGAAGTTGGTGGCTGGGGCTAGTGGCGCTACAGCGAGCGCTGCTGGCGTCGCGACCGGCGGTTCGAAGCTCAGTTCGACAACATTACTCGAACTTCTCAAAGCCTATGATATGACCGGTCGCACCCACATCGATCAACTTCCGCTTGAGCTTGCGGTCATCAAACTTGCGGGAGAGGGTGTTGCACGTTAATATGTGACAATTGTAGTAGAGAGGTATATTGCGGGATCGTCTAATGGTAGGACATCAGGTTTTGGTCCTGGTTATCTAGGTTCGAGTCCTAGTCCCGCAGCCAGTTTGAGATAGTTTCGGACTCCGAGATTCCTTAAATCCATAAAATGAACCTGAAATCTAGGATGCAAAAATTTAATAAAAGATGGAGCATAACCTCAGTAGATTCATACGAGGTTGCTTTTAGAAAATTTAAAACTAGAATTCTGAACATTTTTAAAGATATCGATGGTCATGTAACAAATGAAAGCATCACCGCTTTTTGTCAGTATTATGGCATCGAGGAGATTTGGCATACGCAAGCGTATGGAGAGCGTTCTTGGAGTACAAACATAATGGGTAGGTTGAGTCAGGAGAGTGATGAAAAAGAATTCTATAGACTCATAGAGCTTCTTTTTTCTCTAGATATAGAATCAACGATAGGATACCGTGGTTATGAATGTACATATAGTAAAGATATTCTTTTCCATTCCGTTCAGAAGGCAGTTGAATTATCAGATGTGAATGTGTCAATTACTGCCTCGGACGGAGAAATAATACTCTATCCGAAAGGCGAGAAAATACTAGACGAAGAATTGGTTGATTCGCCACTGTCTTTCCTTAATAAGGAGAGCGCCGAACACTTTATTCAGGCATTACAATTTTATCAGTCAAAAAAACATATAAAATCAGCTGAGAGTCTAAGGCGTTCCCTCGAAGAATTTTTGAGGTTTAAGCTGAAAAACTCGAAAGGATTAAATGCAAATATTACAGAATTGCAGCTGAAACTAAAGTCTGATAAAAAAGATGCGCAGGTGAGAAATATAGTCCATTTAATTTTTTCTTATCTCGATCAATATTTTAATGATAACAGTAAGCATAATGACGGAGATATTGATGATTTAGAAAACGAGTTCTTAATTTACCAAATAGGTTTGCTTTTGAAGTATTTAAATAAGTCTATTTAGATGTTCCGAGGAGCCTCAAAATGGTAGAATAAAAGTAATCGAAAAGGTCTTGTGTGGCTTGATGGGTGAATTTACGAGACCGAAAAGGTCAGCCAAGTCGAGCGCTCAAGTCGCGTCAATATGGTAGACTAAAACTATACATCAACTAATCTGAACTTGGCCACCCATGTTCATGCTTTGAGTTGATCAGTAAAAATATGGATGAAGACAAGAAAAAGCATTTAGAATTATTACATCAAATTATATATGATGCGACAAAGGATAAATTTTCCTTTTTACCATTATTATCAGGAATAATGGTAGCTTTACTAGCTGTTGGGTCTGCTAGTGGTTTTTTTATGCCAAATTCAAATATAAAGCATATTGCAACCATTTTGCTTTTATTGATGATGATCTCTTTACAGTTTTATTTTTCAGAGAATAGTAAATTACTAGTTATGGCAAAGAAAGAATTTGGTAAAGCATTAGGTAATGATGCGTATGACGATTCTGCACTTAATTTCATAGAATCATTAACATATCTTTTTACGGGAAAGATTAAAGGAAAGAAGATTGGTGGTGATCTTTTCAACCGATTAGCTTCTCAAATGCCAGCTTATGCCTTACTGATACTATGGTTCGTTGTTGCTGTGATGTTGTATGAACTTTGGCAATGATGATATTTTTTACTTGTATAAATATCTTAAATTCAGCTAGTACAGTAAATCAGAATAAGCACCGCTCAAGTCGCGTCGATGTGGTAAACTAAAACCACTTAAATCCGCCAATCTGGGTTTGACTGACCATGGTCGTAGCTTGAGTCAGCCAGCACAAGTCGGTGTAGTATCAAGGCTAGACCGGAGAACGTAATTATTTATAACAGCAAATAATATTATGAACATAAAATCATTCACTATAGGAATATTAATTGGCGGGATTCTAGTGGGAGGAGGGTTTTGGTTGATATTCTCAAAGAATAATACTGCTGAACTTTTTGCCAACAAGGAGCGTTGTTCAGCCCACACTCAAAAGCGTCAATTGCAGGCAAATAAAGAAGCAGAACTACTAGGCCACATTATTTCAGTAGAAGGATTTTATAGTTCGGTGGCGAATACTTGCATGACGTTTTCTTCAGAAATAGCAGCAGGACACTATATGCAGCTTACGCTTATTGACGAATTAACCGGGAAGACAGAGGCAACTGTATTTGAATCAATGGGGAAATATTTGGCAGAGCTATCCCTTGAAGCGAAGCAGGAGCAAGTCAGACAAGATAAATATTTTCACGAAAGATTGAAGTATTTTCAAGATATTAAATAATTTTATATATTACACAAAAAATCTAATCAAACAACTTGAATCAGTTAAAATCAAGTAGGATATTAATATTTGATTCCAACTTAACTTAACATAACCAATCAAGTCGAGTACAAGTATGTCACTTAGTGATTTAACCAAAGTATTCTATAATAAGAATATGAGTAATATTGAAGATCTAACCAAGAGGATAATTGCCTTTAGAGACGCTAGAAACTGGAAGCAGTTTCATAATCCTAAGGATACAGCCCTATCTCTGGTATTAGAGGCTACTGAGGTTATGGAGCATTTTCAATGGAAAAATGCTGATGAGATGGATCAGTATTTGAAGACAAATAAGTCTGATATCGCTGATGAACTTGCTGATGTTTTGTACTGGGTGCTTCTTATGAGTAATGATATGTCGATAGATATATTGAAGGCTCTCGATGAGAAAATATCAAAAAATGAAAGTAAATATCCGGTTGAAAAAGCAAAGGGAAAGCATACAAAATATAATAAACTATGAAATCCTCAGATATAAAATCTTTTTTGTTTCAAAAAGATGCATTTGATGAAATAGGAGCGTATCATTTTGGAAAAAATTGGCCTGTTGTTTATTTACTCGAAAATGGAGAAGAGATCTATATCGGAGAATCAACTAATGTCTATAATAGAAGTAAACAACATTTCGATAATCCTGAAAGAGTAAAATTAAAGAACATTCACATAATTACTGACAGTGAATACAATAAATCCGCAACCCTAGATATTGAATCGATGCTCATAGAGCATGTTATTGCTGATGAGAAGTTTGTTGTTCAAAATGGAAATGGTGGCTTGAGTGGTCACAACTATTTTGATCGTGAAAAATACAAGGCGAAATTCGAGGTCTTGTGGGACGATTTGATAAAAAAACAGCTAGCTCAGAAGAGTCTCTTGGAGATAAGAAATAGCCAAATTTTCAAGCTTTCCCCTTATAAGGTGCTAACTGAGGATCAGATTGAAATAGTTGATAAGGTTAAAAGTATTCTAAAAAGTGAAGTAGCCAGAAGTATCATCATAAATGGTGGTCCAGGTACAGGTAAAACCGTTCTCGCTACCTTCATGGTAAAAAATCTTTTGGAAGATGATATTCTTAAGAATAAAAAAATAGGGCTCGTTGTTCCGATGACTTCACTGAGAAATACACTCAAAAGCGTTTTTTCTCACGTTAAAGGTCTGAAATCTTCTATGGTTATTGGTCCCAATGATGTCGTAAAGGAAAAATATGATGTATTGATAGTTGATGAATCTCATCGCTTGAGACAAAGAAGAAACATTACGAACTATGCATCTTATGACAATGTAAATAAAAAACTTGATCTAGATAATAGTGGAACAGAATTAGATTGGGTTTTGAGATCATCACTACATCAGATTTTTCTTTATGACAAAAATCAAAGTGTGCGACCCGCTGATATAGATGAAAGTAGAATTGCCAAACTAGATGCAATCAGACTGGAATTGAAAAAACAAATTCGAGTAAAGGGTGGAGATAAGTATATTGAATATATTTCAAATTTACTTGATTTAATGCCATCAGAATGTAATTTTGAACAGTACGACTTTAAAATTTTTGATGATATCAAAGATATGGTAAGTCAGATTAAAGAAAAGGATAAAGAATACGGTCTTTCAAGAATAGTCGCAGGATATGCATGGCCGTGGAAAACTAAGGATGGTGGCGAGTACGACATAGAGATTGACGGTCTGAAAATGATTTGGAACTCAACAATAAGTGATTGGGTTAACTCAGCTAATTCAATAAATGAGGTTGGTTGTATTCACACAATTCAGGGCTATGATTTAAATTACACAGGTGTGATTATTGGTCCAGAAATTTCATATGATCCAATTAAAAATGAACTCGTTATTGATCAGGAAAAGTATAAGGATATTAACGGAAAAAAATCGATTACAGACCCAAAGGAACTTCTAAGATACATAATCAATATATACAAAACGTTGTTAACGAGAGGTATTTATGGAACTTATGTATATATCGTAGATGAAAATTTACGAAAATATTTCAAAGATTCGTCTAATGACCTGAATTACACGTAAAGTACTACACTGCACCCAATTCGAGATAGATATATACTACACACATGACAAATTCACATTATCCAGAAAGCTTATTGAAGGACTACGCTGTTTTGTTGGATCACTTTCCAAGTCATGTGACTTGTCGCCCGTACATTGTGGAAGTTATTGAAAAATGGAAACAACAATACAGTACAAAACATAATCCAAATGGGCAGATACGTATTTTGGAGATAGGTCCTGGGTATGGTGAGACCACGGAACTCATTTTGGAGAATATTCCTTCAACTGTCACTCTTGTGGAAGCAGATAGAGTGGCACTGGATATGCTTTCATCAAAACTTGAGAAGTTTCAAAAGCAAATAATTCCAATTAATGAAGATGCGACGAGTTGGATCAAAAGTCAGCCATCCAATACTTACGATGTTTTCACAGCCTCTTGGGTAATTCATAATTTTCCCCAAGATCAGAGGGAACAGTTTTTATTTGAAGTTGCGAGGATTCTGAGAAGTGGAGGATTGTTTGTGATTTTTGATAAAATCCTGCCTGATAATCAAGCAGAAGTTGAGAGACTTTGGGGGATACATACTGAACGATTAAATGGTTTGGATACCATTGGAAAATCAGAACAAAAGAATGAAATGCTTGCCCACGAGATTAGAGATTCAAAACAACCGTATGTTTGGCATGAAAGGGAGTTCAAAGATTCGCTTAGAAAGCTAGATTTCAAGGATATTACAATAGTTATGCGGAATGAGCGAGATATTGTGGCTTCTGGTATTAAGTAGTGCTCAAAAAGTGCTACACTATACCCATGACCTACATATATACTTTTATCGTAATTGTCTTAGTTTGGTCGGCTTGGGGATACTTTTCATCAAGGGTTGAAAGTGTGGAGTATTCGGTGATTGAGTCGAAACAGGCGTATGAAGTGCGTTTGTATCCGGCTCACATTGTTGCACAGACAACAGTGAAAGGTGCGTATGGGGAAGCGCTCAATGAAGGTTTCAGTATTATTGCAGGGTATATCTTCGGTGGTAATACGAAGAAACAGAGCATTGCAATGACTACTCCTGTTATTGAAAAGAAATCAGGCGAAGTATCCGCATCAACATCCGAATCTATCGCCATGACCACACCCGTTATTGCAACGATTGACGGGGAATCACACACTATTGCATTCGGTATGCCAAAATCATACACACTCGATACACTTCCAACACCTAATGATTCACGAATCGAGATAGTTACAATTCCTGAAAAGAAAATGGCGGTCATGCGTTTCTCTTGGTTTCGAACGGATGCGCGTGTACAAGCAAAAAAGCAACAACTTCTTGATATTTTGAAAAAAGACGGCACCACTATACTCGGCGAACCTCAATATGCTGGCTACAATGCGCCGTGGACTCCACCGTGGATGACTCGCAATGAAGTGCTTGTAGAGATCAAATAACCTATATTCAAAAATACTTGTGTCACAGATACAAGAGTAGGATACATTCGATATTTTCGGAATATTTGAAAATTTTGACTTTATCAAATAAAGATGGTATTTTATTTTCTGAAACTTTACCGCGTTTGGTGAAGTAATAGAAAACAATGACAGAAGGGAAATAACCTAATGAAAATAACAGCTATTGTCGGAATCGTAGCAGTGAGCGTCTGCTGTTTGAAGGCACAGCAAACCACCACGGCTACAACAAAGACCCGGGGTGAGCTCCTGAGTGACACTCTCAAGCTCATCACTCCTCCTCCGCCATCTGTAGTGGTGCGGAAGGCGCCATCGGCGACATCCAGCAAGGTGTCGGCAGAGAAGCTCTTGAGTGCACAGGTTCAAGTTGTATTACTTAATTCTGTTCTGCCGAAGTTTCAAAAAAATGCTGCAGTGGGTGCGTGCGGCTCAGATCTTTATACATCGTATAATCTACCGCCGTTCACCAATGCCGCGTGGCACACATTCAGTTCACCTTCGGGATATGCTTGGTGGCTTGACCTTAATCCCGGTAATTCGGTGACGCCAACGAATGCACCTTCGTATGTGTCGTATGTTTCGGCAAATTATCCTACTGGGCAAGTTCAGTCGTCAGTCTGGGTAACTCTGCCAAATCATTACGATCAATATGGTGACCCAGCGGCGCATACCATCAGTTTTTGGTATCAATACACACTGTCGTATGTGTATATGTCTGAAGCTGCTTTGGTCGGTATTGCAAATCTCAATTCTCATCAAATTGGTAATGAATACACGAACCTTCCTCCATCTTCGTCGGTGTGGAGAAGAGTGACGTTACCGGTTGCTGCCAGTCCGTATATCAGTAATTCGTGCTTCCAAGCTACTCTTTACAAAGGAGGTTCGCTTACTAGAGGTGGACCGACTGTCCGCATAGATGTGGTCTCATGGTGTCCCGTTGAAACCCCAATGCCAGTCAAAGATGATTTTCAAATCGTCGAGGCTGGACCGTATGTCTTGGTGGCATGGAACACAATTCCATATACCAAGGATAATTGGTATCTGCTCACACGCACCAATCTTTTGGTCGGCTCTTGGGTAACGAATACGATACCGATTACGTATGTCGATACTGTGGCATACGTGGTGTATTCTCCCACGAACGCTGCGGGTTTCTATCGTCTCCAGCATAAATAATAGCTTCACTGCAGTGCGCAGTGCACAACCTCGATTCGAAAGAATTGAGGCTTTTTATTTATTGCCTTTTCTTTCACCCAGTAGTAATATGTGTCTACAACTCCATACGTTTATCAAGAGTGATAGGAAGAGTATTGGCTCGACGATCTATCCAGCAACCGTTTGAAAAGTCATCTGAAAAGGTGAAAATCAAAAAGGTGCTCCATCCAATCCCGAAAGGGAAAGATAAAAGTCTCACATATAAAGACTCTTTCCTGAACGGAAGGAGTTTTTATTAATTTGTTAACGACACTTAAGTATATATATGATAAAAACAGCAGAATCAGTTTCTATTTCACACCCAGACAAGGTGTGCGATCAAATTTCAGATGCAGTTCTCGATGCATGTCTCGAACAAGATCCACATTCACGAGTTGCGATAGAAGTATTGGGAGGACACGGTGTCATCACAGTCACCGGAGAGCTCACCACAAAAGCGAATGTGAATATCAGGAAAATCGCTCAGAAAGTCTATAAAGA
>JBEBAU010000003.1:0-9610 GCA_041158765.1 Candidatus Parcubacteria bacterium
AAAATACCCTTATTTAAAGCCCTCTCTTGGTATATTCCGTTCCACTAACAGAACCTGAGGCTTCATTCGCAGCTCTAATGAGACCTTTGACCTTAATCATCTCTTGGAGGAGGGCTTGGAGCTTAGTGGTGGATTCGTCTGATACAATCTCCTCCCCCGAGAAGACAGCGAGCTTCTTCAAAAAAAGACTATAAATATCTCCGAAATATCGCTCAAGAATAACTGCATGCTCTTGTGAATCTGGGTGCGGCCGCTCCATATCTTCTCGTACCGAGTATGCTATGAGCGGCCGCTTAATACCTTCGAAATACAATACATCATCAGAAATGATAGCTCCAATCGAAGGTGATGTGATTGTATATCCAGTATGAGTCATGTGGTTACTATTGTGCATGAACACAATGAAAATAATTATTGATAATTGGCTTGGACGCTCTTGAAGGTGTCCTTAGTAATAATGACGTGGTCGAGAATGTGTATACCAATGACCTTACCTGCAGCAATGAGTTGATTGGTAATCTCAGTGTCCTGTGGAGATGGAGTGAGAACTCCTGATGGATGATTGTGTGCGAGGACAATAGCAGCTGCACTGTATTCGACCGCAGGACGGAAGACCTCGCGTGGATGAACGAGATTGGCATTGATAGTGCCAATAGAAATCACCTCATCATGAATGATGCGATTGTGACTATTGAGATAGAGACCACGGAGATGCTCCTTGGGTAAATTCCTCATATCACCAAGATAGTCATAGACGTCTTGAGCACTACGAATCACCGTGAAGCCAGCGCTATTCTTCTGATAAAAACGTCTACCAAGCTCACCACACGCAATAATCTGACAAGCCTTCCCTTCTGGGATATCAAGATCAGTCGTGAGCTTGTGTACGTCTCGCTCAGAGATGATAGCTTGTTCACCGTATTCACGAATAATGCGCTGCGTCATTGTAAGTAATGACTCCTTAGTAGTCCCCGTACCGAGAACTACTGCAAGTAACTCTGGAAGTGACAATGCCTCTGGGCCTTGCTTGATAAGCTTCTCACGAGGACGACCTTCTTCTGGAAGATCATGAATCTTGAGAGGATATTGTCGAATACCCTGTGCAGTACTACCCACACCTGATTGTGTGTATATATTCTGCTCGACCACATAATCGAGTAATTTGTCCGTATCTATAATGCTATATGATTTCATACAACAATTATAAAATACGCATATCTTTTTACAACACAAAATACATCAAAAATTTTATCAAAAATTTATCTTATGTGGACAACTAAAAGAAAACCGCCTTTTGTGGGGCTTTCACAGATAGCCCCGAACAAAAGGCGGTTTTCTTTTTTATATCTAGATTGTCTCGACAAGAACGAGATTTGTCTCTTTCACCTTTCCAAAAGGCACTGCACCGATAAGAACTACCTTATCACCCTTCACTGCGAGCTTATTCGCAATAGCAAGCTTTCGTACAACAGTCATTGCTTCATCAATATCCTTCATCTTCGGCACAATTACTGGATAACAACCGAATGAAAGCGCGAGCTTAGGAGCGGTAACGGCATTTGAACTAAGCACGATAACACGCTCTGATGGTCGGTATCGAGCAACCATACGAGCAGTACGTCCTGATTCGCTTACTGCAACAATGAACTTAGCACCAACCTTGTGTGCAGTTCGTACTGCTGCCTGAGATATGATATCTGTCGTGCCGTGTGCAGGATCGAACTTAGAAATAGTATCACAAGTGAAAGCGTCCTTCTCTGTTCGAAGTGCAATACGTGTCATCATGGTAACAGCTTCAACTGGGAATTCTCCGAGTGTTGTCTCTTCTGAAAGCATGATTGCATCAGTACCATCGATAATTGCATTTGCAACGTCTGAAACTTCAGCTCGTGTAGGAACTGGGCTCTTGATCATAGACTCAAGCATCTGTGTTGCGGTAATAACTGGCTTGCCGAGTGCATTACACTTATGAATAAGCATCTTTTGTGCACTTGGAACTTCTTCTGCAGGAATTTCAATAGCAAGATCTCCTCGAGCAACCATAATTGCATCAGTGAGTTTCAAAATTTCATCAATATTCTCGAGAGCCTCTGGAGTTTCAATCTTTGCAATGATTTTTGCATTTGACTTAGCCTTCGCAAGAATATCTTTTAATTCCTGAATATCAGCAGCGCGTCGAACGAATGAAAGCGCAATAAAATCAACCTTATTCTTCAAACCAAACTCGAGATCAGTGCGATCCTTCTCAGTAATTGAACTAATAGAAAGATATGCGCCAGGAAGATTCACACCTCGGCGATTCTTGATTTCACCACCGACGATGACCTTGGTAATGACCTCATCACCTTTGATCTTGGTAATTTCGAGCTTCTTCTTACCATCGTGGAGCATAATGATTCCACCAACCTTAACCTCCTTAGGAAGAAGTGGGTAGTTGATTGAAACAATCTCATTGTTCCCCATCACCTTCTTGGTTGTGAGAGTAAATGTTTGACCTTCCTTGAGCACAGTTACGCCACCTTCAAATTCACCGATACGGATCTTGGGACCACCGAGGTCTTGCATGATAGCAATAGTGCGACCAGTATCCTTCATTACTTTACGAAGATTGTTCACACGTGTCTGGTGTTCAGTGAAATCACCATGTGAAAAGTTCAAACGCATAACGTCCATACCAGCGTTCACGAGTGCAGTGAGCTGAGGAACGGTTTCTGTTGCGGGCCCAATAGTACAAACAATCTTTGTCTTCTTTCCGAGGTGCATAGTAATGAATTATCTAAAATAATGAATAAAAAAGCGCTGGCGCATAGAGAAGCACAGCCCGAACACTATACAGTATTTCTGGCTCAAAATCAATATTTTGCCCTGCTATTTGTTTGGGGTCACAACGACGCTCTTCATCACCACCGGCTCAATTGGCTTATCGTTAGCACCTGTTGGGGTGTTTGCAATAGCATCAACAACATCAAGTCCAGATATTACCTTACCAAAAATCGTGTATTTGTGTGGCAATGGATAATCAGCATGCATAATGAAAAACTGACTACCATTGGTATTCGGACCAGCATTTGCCATAGCAACAACACCTCGAACATAGCCCTCTTTTGCTGAAGGAGTACCCGAACTGAGCTCATCTGCGAATTTGTATCCAGGACCGCCAGTGCCTGTTCCAGTAGGATCTCCTCCTTGAATCATGAAGTCCTTGATAACACGGTGGAAAATAACGCCATCATAAAAACCGCTCTGAGCGAGTTTCACAAAATTTGCTGAAGCAAGGGGTGCGTCTGCATCATATGTTTGAAAAACAATCGTGCCTTTGTTTGTAGTTATAGTGACAGTATTCATAAGATTATGTAATGGTGAAGCTGATATTTTTGCAATGCCAATTATCGCACCAAGAACGACAGCGGCAACAACACCTCGAATAATAATTTTTGTATTCATAACGAATATCCGTATATTACGACTTCTTTATGTACGTACGCAAGTACCACATAATACCAGCACCAAAAATAAGCACAACAACAACCAGTACCCCATTGAGTAGCCACTTATTCGCTTCGGTAAATGGAATAACAGGACCTGCTGGAGCAACGTATGAAGGGTTTACCCTTTCATCGTCAAGGGTTGATACGCTAATTTCTTTCAATTGAATATATGAAGAAATTGCATTGATATCATAGGTAGGAGTAATTGCTTGAGGATTCCCATAATAGAGGCTATAGGTTTCACCTTGTCGCTTCTCGAATACAGCTGAGATAACTGGACTCTCAACGGTCGCTCCATTTCCTACTGACAACACTCTATTATCATCATTCACAATTGAAAGACGTAGGTATCGCTTTTTTTGTTCACTAAATGCAATGCGATTGGAGGTTCCTGTGAATAATCCTGTTGAAATATTTGAAATAGAACCAGCTCCCACGTACATCCATGTTGATGATGCAGTATCGCTATCAGAAGCTTCGACAAGAACACGTCGATTATAATTCTGATCACCAATCGTAAGAGTTACCGCATTTGTAAGTATTCCACTTCGACCAAGATCGAGAGTAATTTCTGAAGTACGCTTCTTGGGATTATTGAAAACAGAAGTAGTAACCGTCTGATAATTCACTGGTATTTCAATACGAGTATCGCCATACAAAGTCGCTCCGCTTACCGATACAGGTCCCTCCTCTCCTGCACCAATCACAACCTTAATGTATCGAGCTGATGATGGTCCGAAACTCACAGTTGATTTGCCTGAAACAAAACCAGCTTGTGGATCAGTAAACTTAAATATATATGCTTTGTTGGTAACAAATGCCCATTGATTACTTTCAATATCCAGCAGTGAAGATGCAGTATATATTGTTACTTGGCGACGGAAGCTTGCAGATGTTATGGCAATATCAATACCTGTATGAATAGTGCCGTTCTGTCCTGCATCCGCAACGAATACCGTTTCTCCAGCACGACTCGATACATTCACAAGGCGTGCTGAGGTTCGTGCTCCAGTTTCTTGAATGTTTTTTGTAATAAGATACGGTGTTTCAATTCCATTCTGATTTACAATTCTTACATCAGAAAAGTTATTTGCAGATCGAGAAATATCTGCTGGCAATATAATTTTTCCAAAAGAACCGGAACCTCCCGCAGAAATACTTCGAATATATTGCCAATCTGTTTCAGAAAAAGCTGCATGTGCTACACCCGCAAGAGCAAAAATAGAGGCTGAAAGAAGAATGGCGCTAAATGTTTGTTTCATGTGAATATTGATTGTTATATGCTGTCTTTTAATCGATCTTTGTATTTTGCATATGCAAATGAAGCAATGAGTGTAATCAAACCAAATGCTATGAATGAAATAATTCGATAGAGTTGACCAAGACTCCACACATCAATCAAGACCTTCAAGCCAGTAATAACGAATAGGATGAGACCGAGACGTCGTATCACTGCAACTCGACGAATAAATCCTATAGCAGTAAGCACTGCTGCATAAAGTGCCCAAAGTATTGAAACAAGTGTATTAGATTGATTTCGGATACTTCGTGTTTCTGTATGGTACTTTTCGTACGCTTCGTTTCTGAGACCGTTCGTATTGTAGCCAGTATTAATACGTTCATTCTGAGTCATTGCGACGTTGTATGTTTTTGTAAGCACAATTTGTTGTGCTGAATGATACGAAGTAATCTGCGTACTCAATGCACTGAGAGTGAGTATTTGTGCGACAACCACAAAAACCATAATGCCCCTCTTCTGTATATCAACCGTTCTACTACCAAATCGGTGATACATGTATGCAATAGCATATGCAACTGCTGTAGCAATCACGAGTAATGCAAATGAACCATTGAATATCGGTACAAACTTTTCAGTAACATACTGTTCACTGATCCATGAGAGCATACTGATGATACCAAGAATATATACAATCACACCCATAACTTGGAATCCTCTATTATTGATGATCGATGCAATACCATAGAGCGCAACCGCCTCCACAAGCCAACCAACTGCAATCCAAGCTCCATCGAATTGCATTGGTATTGCAATTGAAAGGAAAACCACCGCAAGTCCAGGAAGAAAAATATTGAGCGCTACATCCTCACTATTATATTTGTTCGCGATATATGCAACGACGCAGTAGACCACAGCAAGAAACACAGCAGCGAACCCAAGTATGCCACTGTACTGTGGTTCGAGCATGATGTATCCAAATAATGCAATCCAAAGAGCGTTGGCACCGAGAAGTAGATAGTCTGTTTGTTCTGCCTTAATTTTTTGAGCTGAAGTACCAGAAATAATAGTGCGCGCAACACTTGCAATCAAGAATATACCGAATGTAATGAATACGAATATGAGCGTCGGAGCGAGATCAGCTTGAGTATAGAAGTACATGAACCATGAGCCAAAATTAATTGCTGTACCAATGAAACCAGCAACATTGAGACGTGGCCATTTTTTGAAAAAAGAAATAGCAAGAATACCGACATTCAAAATCGTGAGGTATCCGAAGAGCTGCATCATTGCATTTTCATTCGAACCAACAAGGAATGGCGTAGCAAATCCACCAATGACGCCAACAAGAGCGAGCGTCTGTGTTGCATTCACAATGCTTATTGCAAATGAAAGTGCTGTCACAATGAACATGAATACTCCCGCGGTAAATGAACTGAATAGGTCATAGAATGAATACCCCGCAAATACTGAAAGATAGAGTATTGCAATACCTCCCCCAATAAGAAGATCTGAGTATTTAAGATAGTTCTTTCGAAGATACTGTCCTACTCCAACAAAACCAAAGCCAATTACAACCCCAATCATTACTCTACCAGCTGGACCAATCCAATTACTATCAAATGCGTATTTGAGGAAGAATGCGACGCCAATGAGTACTGCGGCTATACCAATTTTACCAAGCAGACGACCAGATGCTTCCTCTTTTGTTGCCTTTGATACCGGAGCAGCTACCGAAGCTTGTACTGGTGCAGATGTTGGAATGGAATTTGCCCGCGAAGCAATAGCCTCGACTGAAATAGGTTGTGGTTGTGCCGATGTTGCAGGTGTTGCAGCTGGCGTAACTTTCCCTTGAATAATTTCTTCGAGTTTTGAGATGCGTCTACTCTGAGAAACGAGCACGATAATACCAACTACAACTGCAACAAGTTCAAATACCATAATAGGGTGTGTTAAGAACATGAATAATATCACCCCCCTATTCTACCATTACTGAAGAAATCGCATCAACAACAATTTTCTTTGCTTCAGCAAGCGTTCCTGTAAGTGTAGCACCTGCGGCTGCTTTATGCCCTCCTCCACCAAAACTCGCAGCAATCATAGCAACATCGTACTTCTCCCCATCCTGACTTCTGAAACTCATTTTGATTTTGCCTGGTTCCTTTTCAACCATTGAAACCGCAATACGCCAACCTTGCACCGATTTCATGAGTGTTGAAATCGAATTCACGCTTATCTTATCGACATCGAGTTTTTTGGCTGCGAGCATATCATATGAAACCGCGGCAATCACTACATGATCATTGCAATAGGTTTCAATACTATTAAGTGCCATTCCTTGATAGATAATCTGGTCTCGAGAACCGCTCGTATCCATTTTTGCCATAATCTTCCAGAAGTCCGGAGCGAGTTTGATAAGCTCGGCTGCAATAGCAAATGTTTCTACTGTCGTACCAGGATGTTTGAAACCTCCAGTATCAGTGTATATACCGATAAGTAAGTTAGTGGCTATTGGAGGAGTGAGCGCAATATTCCAACAGGTGAACAGATCATAGAGAATTGCCGCTGTTGCAGGATAACTCGCTTCGACCAAATTAATCGTGCCGAATTCAGGATTCGTCCTGTGGTGATCAATATTCACAGTCATCAATGATGGCGGAAATACCGGTGGAACAAGAGCTGATATTCGATCAAGACTTGCACTATCTTGAATAATGAAAAGGTCAAAATTAGAGATATTCACCTGACTGAAAGACATCGGTACAATTGTCTCTACTCCAGGAAAAAGTGAAAATGCTTCTTTTATCGTCGAGTCTCCAGCAATTAACGTCACCTTTTTACCCATATTCTCTAGGACTCCCTTCATTGCAAGTGAAGAACCAATACTGTCTGGATCAGGAGATGGGTGGCAATGCAACAATATATTGTGTGCTTTTGTAATCGCATCAAGTATTACTGGTGCTATTTTTTGGATTTTTTGTGTCATATATATGTAGTACATCTAGTATGCCCTATTTCATACAGTCATTCAATGGATACAGAATAGTAGTGCGAAAGAGGAATATAACAGAGGAAGTTTTCCCCATGAAATAAAATCTGTATGAAATTTTCATCATTTTTGCTATTGCTAGTAACAGCTGATTTTGCAAAAATATATCTATGGAAAAAGAGCCACTCTATTTCACCGAATTCAAAAATTTCCTTCTCACAAAGTTCGACAACATCGACAAGCGTTTTGACTCACTCGAAAAGCACCTTGAATCTCTAGAAAAACGCCTCAATGTATTAGAAGTGAGACTTAATTCGCTTGAGACTGAAATGAACCGTCGTTTTGAAGTACTCAAGACTGAGATAGATCAACGCTTTAGCGTGCTTGAAACCGAGATGAACCGACGTTTTGACGTACTCAAGACTGAAATGGATTATCGTTTTGACTCTCACGAGGAACAAATTGCAAAAGTCTCGGAACAGATCACAGCACTTGATATTCGCTTGCGCAAAAAAGCCGACCAGTCCGAGCATGACAACCTCAAAAACACGGTGACCGGACTAAAACGCCGCTTCGTATAGTGCGTGATATACTTTCAATATTATGAAATACATACAACTTACAGTTATTGCAATCGTGCTCACCCTATTTATCCCCGTTACGAGCTACGGAGCAACTTATATTTTCAAAAAGAATCTCTCTGTGGGTGCAACTGGCGCAGATGTTATTGCCCTTCAGGATTTCCTAATAGCACACAAGTATCATATACCAGCAATCGAATCGGGATCTGGTGCAAAGGGTTATTTTGGCTCACAAACAAAAGCTGCAGTAATGGCATACCAAACCGCTAACAGTCTTCCATCAACTGGTTATGTCGGACCACTTACGATCGCCAAAATCCATAGTTCAAATAATACTGACACCGACAAAACAGGACCTCTCACAATTATTTCACCAAACGGTGGTGAGCGTTGGGAAATAGGAGTGCCTCATGTGATACATTGGAATGCTCCCCAGTACATACGAGCTACGTATGTCGATATTGCTATCCTCGCTAATTATAATTGCACCGGTACAAAAGTCTGCCCTGCTATTGCATACACTCCTCAAGTGATTGCTATGTATGTACCTGCCAATCAATACGCATATTCGTGGAATACACGAGATATATTTGAAAATTATCACGGATATGCATGCACAGCATCTCTTGATAGCAAATGTACTCCTCCAACTTCTACAATTCGACCAGGAGAATACACTATTCAAATCTGTGAAGCTGGTACAAACATCTGTGATACAACTGATAAAATAATTGAAATTGTAGCCGCCCAAACGCCTCAAACAATTACTGTTACTTCTCCCAACGGCAATGAAATATGGCCAGCAAAATCAGCACACCTCATCACATGGATTGCTGCGACAGGCACCACAGCAATTGATCTCTATCTCCAAAATGACTCACAACCCTGTCCGCCAAGACCTCTGGGTAGCAGCATATCGTACCAATGTCGTTCTTCTGTACAAATAGTTCTCGACAAGAACATTCCTGTTACCGCGAAGTACGACTGGATTGTAGGAACTGATGAAAAGAACAATTCAATACCGCCCGGTGAATACCTTGTACGTATTTGTAAAACAAAAACCACTGATGATTGCGACACCAGTGATTCTGTTTTCACGATCAAATAGAACGACGCTCAACAAAAATAAGAAAAGTCTTTTAGACGAATGTCACTGCCTTTCCTACCTTACCTGCACGACCTGTTCGGCCAATTCGGTGAACATAGTCATCGTATGTAGCAGGAATATCGTAGTTGATTACATGTGATACACCACTAATATCGAGTCCTCGTGCAGCAACGTCAGTAGCGATGAGTGCTTGGCAACGGCCTTCTT
>JBEBAU010000004.1:0-8460 GCA_041158765.1 Candidatus Parcubacteria bacterium
TCGTAACACTAAAATAGTGCGATATCCACAATAAACGCACTAATTGCGCAGCCGTAACTGCATCGGTTGCCCATGTATTATATTTTTTGCCGTCCCGCGAAGGCATTTGTATCATATGTAATTTTTCGGACAACTGAAATTTCCACGTCTGACCATCTCCCAGATTATATTTTACAAAATCATTCCAATACTTGCGTGGTCTTTTTGTATCTATCACCACCCTGACTATATCCACAACTGAAAAGTACCACACACGGTCTTTCCCCCACTGTATTTTTCTTATTTTCAGGCCGTCAATCATAATGCACGAACTTAATGTATTCATTACGAATAAATATCGCACACTCCAATAAAATCAGAATAAATAAAGTTAGAATAAATAAAATCCTAATCAATAAAATTTCAATAAATTCAGTTGTCCGAATTTTACCCAATGACCACACAGCCACAAAAAACCCGCCGTGATTTGGCGGGTTTTTTGTGGCTGTTTTTACTGCTTGTTTGCAGCGGCTGAAGTTAGTAGTTGCGGAGGCGGTTGATTTTGTCGTGCTGGCGGATTTTTTCGTGAGCTTTTGCCTCGATTTGTCGAATACGTTCACGAGTAACAGCGAACTCCTTGCCCACTTCTTCGAGTGTGTGCGTGATGCCATCCATTAATCCATGGCGCATTTCGAGAATTTTGCGCTCTTTTGGTGAAAGATCGTCGAGAATTTCATTCACTTGATCGCGAAGAATTCGGCGTGATGACTCTTGATCTGGTGACAAGATTTTGTCATCTGAAAGAAAATCCCCAAGTGTTGATTTGCCATCATCAGAATCATCTCCGACAGGACTTTCAAGTGAAACAACATCCTGATCAATCTTCTCAATGTTATACACTTTTTCAATATCAAGTCCCATTTCAGTTGCAATCTCTTCTGCAAGCGGCTCGCGACCGAGATCCTGACTCAAGCGTCGCACAACTTGCTTGTACTTCGCGATTGTTTCAACCATATGCACTGGAACTCGAATTGTTCGAGATTGATCGGCAAGTGCACGAGTGATTGCCTGACGAATCCACCACGTAGCATACGTAGAGAACTTATATCCCTTTGTCCAATCGAATTTATCTACAGCCTTGAAAAGACCGAGATTTCCCTCTTGAATAAGGTCGAGCAATGTAAGATCAGGTGATCGTCCTACATACTTCTTCGCAATAGAAACCACGAGACGAAGGTTGGCGCGAGCGAGCAAGTTTTTTGCTTCATTGTCCCCTGCTTGAATTCGCTTCGCGAGATCCTTTTCCATTGTTGCAGAAATAAGCGGATACTGGCCAATTTCTTTCAAATACATCTGAATCGAATCGTATGAAGAATCGCTTCGTGATCCATAGCTGTACTTCTTCGGATGAGCAACTTCTGGTTCAACTTCGAGCAAGCCTCCTCCTTCTAGAACATCAATTCCTGTTGTGCCGAATTTGCTATACAACTCATCAAGAAAGACAATGTCAGTCTCAATTGTTGGAAATTCTTTCAAAATCTCATCGTATGTGACGAAACCGCGCTCTCGTCCTTTTGCGATAAGCTTTGCGGCTTTTGCTTCAAATTCTTTTGCTTTGCTTTTGCCTTTTGTAGCTGCTGCCGCCTTTTTGCGTGCTGGTGCTTTTTTTGCGGAAGCACCTTTTTTTGAAACAGCTTTTGACTGCTTTGCTTTCACAACCTTCTTCACTTTTTTTGATGCCATAATAAATTAAACTTATGCGGGACGACGATTTGTAAGTGTTGCGAGACGAATACCGAGAGCTTGGCATTTTTTCATGAGTTCATGCGCTACATGCTCCTGAACTACACGATCACCATCATTTTTTGGTTTGTTTTTTTCGAGTGCGATAAGCTCGGCCATAGAGGCTGCGAGATCGGTTCGAACGATGTCTTCTTCAAAATTCACAAGAAGTTCATCAATGCTTTTTTGTATTTTTTTTGAATCATCAGAACCAAAGAATAATTCTGCTTCAAAAGCAATTTCTTCTCCGGCTGATTCAATTGTACGTATTAAATTGTTGTACCGTTCGTCTCCCGCGATTTTTTTGATAGCGGCACGAATGCCGTCAATATCTATAGTAGCAGTGGCGGTCGCTTTCGCTGTTGCCTGATTGCTTTGTTCGCGGGTGAGATATGCCAGAAGGCCGAATAATTTCCTCGAAATCATGTCGAGGCGGCTCTCCTGTGCAGTGCTCGATACTATACCACCTTGAGGGGCAGATTGTCTAGCGTTAGCACCATGTGCGGCACCAGTTGTGCTGCCAGATTTTTCAGCCTGAATTTTGCGCTCAACCTCTTTCAAATCAGCTCGAATTGAATCTTCTGAAAGCTGTGTTCTATCATGAATCATTTTCACAAAATATGACTTCTCCATTTCACCTGAAATTGCAGCAATAAATGGCAATACTCGTTCTCGCAATAGAAGTGGTATTTTGCGATTATCGAGTTTCTTCTCTTTTGCTTCAGTCATCACACCATCAATCTGAAATTCAACGACCGGCTTCGCCGCGCGAAGCACATTCTTCCATGCTTCAGGATTTTCGAGAACCATATCAGCTGGATCTTTGCCGTCTGGCATAGCTGCAATCTTCACATCCATTCCGAGAGAAAAAGCGATTTGCGCTGAGCGCATAGCCGCCTTTCGCCCCGCCGAGTCAGAGTCAAAAGCCAAGATCACATTCGGCGAAAGGCGGCGCACAATCCCAAGATTATTCACAATCTGTTCTCGCGAAGGTCCTGTTGGTGATGTGGTATGTTCTGCAAGCGCTGTACCCGAAACCGCCACCGTATTCTTGATACCGGCTTGATGTGACAATACGAGATCCATTTGCCCTTCAACCATAATCACATAATTTTTTGTGCGAATTTCACTCTTTGCTTTGTCGATTCCGTAAAGAACGGTAGATTTGTTGTAGAGCGGAGTATCGGGACTATTGAGATATTTTGCGGATTTACCATCATCGTGAATAATACGACCCGAAAACGCAATTACACGACCAGAAGAATCCATAATTGGAAACATAATCCTGTCACGAAAACGATCATATGGCTGCTTTTGTGATGTACCCGCAACACCGGTAGTAGCTCCTGCATGTGCACCAACCGCCGCGCCGCTGTTCTCGCCACTATCAGGACGCTTTGCGAGGCCGGCTTTTTCTATTTCACTATCTGAAAACTTTTTTTCACGTAAATACGTATACAGAAGTCGCCATTCATTCGGCGCAAAACCAATTCTGAATAATCGCGCAGTTTCTTCAGTAATTCCACGCTTCTTCACATACTCTCGAGCTTCGACTGCAAGTGGATCCGGTGCAATCAAATTCCCTTCAAAAAAAGCAGCGGCGGCTTCCATTACCATATACAAACGATCCTTTTCACTCTTCGCAAGAGCATCCGCACCACCTCCGAAGCCGCCTTTCGCCCGCTCTGCAGCAAGATCAATCCCTGCCTTCTCTGCAAGCAACTTCAGTGACCCCATGAAATCCAACCCTTCGAATTGTTCCACAAAACTAAAAATGTCCCCCTTCGCCCCACAGCCAAAACAATAGTAACTTCCACGGTCAGGAGACACGTAGAATGACGGCGTTTTTTCATTATGAAATGGGCAACGCGCTTTCATATTCTTGCCCGCCTTTTCGAGCTTCACATATGAGCCCACCACCTCCTCAATAGTGAGGCGTTCTTTGATTTTTTCGACAGGGGTAGCCATAAGTCTATCTTAGCAAATTTTCACCATTAGATGAATGAACATCGACACCTATCGCTTCACTAATGTTTTTGAAACCATCTCGCTTCAGAAGCTCCGCCAAACCTTGCTGTATTTCGTTCACAACTTGCGGCCCTTCGAATATCATCCCCGTTATCATCTGAATAAGCGATGCACCCATGCGTATTTTGCGATATGCGTCGTGAGCTGTGAAAACTCCCCCACAACCAACAAGAACTAGGCGCTTCCCTTCTTTTTCATATAAATATGCAAGCAAAGCATCTGAAATATCTTGGACCGGCTTGCCACTAATGCCACCAACTTTCACATCTACCGCAGTGTCGAGCATCTTTTTTTCATCACGCTTCTTGGTGAGATTTGAAACAACAATACCGTGAATTCTATGTCGCTTAACGATACCGAGCATTTCATCAATTTGTTCACGTGATATATCTGGAGAAATTTTTATGAAAACAGGTTTATTAGTTGAAATTGTATCAATCTTTTTCAGCAATTCCTCAAGCCACAAAGGTCGCAAAAACGGCTGCCCACCCTCAGCGTTCGGACAGCTAATATTGATTGTGAAATACGCGCCAATGTCGGTGAAAGCAGTGAAGGCTTTGGCATAATCGTCAATTGCTGCCTGCATATCGAGATTCTCTCTACAGTTCGTCATAGCAACACTTGTGCCGACTGGATAGATGAATTTTTGTCCTGAAAGCTTGGCTGCAATCACATCTGCGCCCTTATTCTTTAGACCATACCACACGATTAGACCTTTTGATTTTTTGAGGCGCCAGAGACGAGGTTTGGGATTACCAGCGCACGGATATCCGGTAATCGAACCAACTTCTTCGAAGCCGAAACCTAGATGTGGCAAAACATCGGTCAATTCAGCGTCTTTGTCGAAACCTGCAGCAAGGCCAATTGGATTTTTGAAATGGATACCCAACACATCCTGATGCAGCGCAGCGCTCTCATATCCACCAAAAAGTGCTCGAACGAGCAACTGTCCGATTTTCCACTCACCGAGTTTTTTGCCCAATGCAATCGTTCGATCGTGCACATCCTCAGGATCAAATTGAAAAAAGATAGGTTTCATCACAAACCGGTACAGCAAATGCATTACAGCATTCCTGATTTTCAAAATGAAATGTAATAAACTAAAATCGTACATATACGTAATCTCAGTATATAGACTAAGACCAAGAAACTCAATCCTCTAACTGAACTCAGACCGCGTATACGTATTAGACAGTCTTATGCTCTAGTTTCACAATTCGCTTCTCGTGATTAGTGCTCACATTTCGTAATGCACGCATCTCCTCGAAGAAAAGCTGAGTCTCGGCAGCGCGGTGCATATTTTCTGTTCGAATCATCTCCATCACTTCTTCATGAGTAGTTCTTGATTTGACCGAATCTATTACAATACGAAGGTCGTCACGGAAACCTTCTCGGAGAGCAGTCATATGTCTCATATTTTCTTCTTGAAATTCTCGAAGCAACCCTCGTATCTCAACACGAAACTCCATGTTTTCCTTGCGAACTTCCTTCATGGATTTTTTCACCGCACGATCGACTGCACAATCCACCGCAAGGTCCACTGCGCGCTCAACAGTTTTATCAATATATTTGATAATGTCTGGTTCAATAGGACTCATGTGTATATATAATATATTGTATTATCTGTTAATACGCCAAGCTTACCAAATTGAAATGAAATTTCTCTAAAGAAATTATGAATTTTTAATAAAAATAACCCTCTAGTGAAAGAGGGTCTTGAAGTTCAAGAATTAGTGCCAAGCACTATTTCGAAGCTGGTGGTGGCACGGGTGCAGGTGATTTTGCCGGGTATACCGTAAGCACAACCTTCAGGTAAAGGAAATTGGTATCAAAACCAGTTTCGCTTCCCTGATAGATATGAATCGGTAGGTGTCCAGAATACACTCGCGGCTTGTCTCCATCTGCCGACAAGTAACTGTCGTTGAAATACAGTTGGATATTAAATGCACCGTCCACCCCACCACTTGCAGTTTCTGCAATGATGCCATAGGTCGGAAATCCGTTTCCATACCCATGCACACTGAAGCCAAATGGCACATTGCCACGCACCGTCACGCCGAAGTTTTTATTACCTTCGCCATCCACCATACTCGCGACCACCTGATTGGTGCTGAGTGAGTAGGTGGTGCCGTTGATCACAACCTTCGGGATTTCATCGGCAATGGCTGGCGCGGCCGGTGCTGCAGGAGCAGATACAACTGCCGGCACGGCTGACGTGAGTGCCCGCGAGATTTCTTCGGATTTCGCCGAGTATGTAAGATACAAGGCAAGAGCAAATAGAATCGCGATGCCGATCATAACCGACAGGAGTTTTTTGATAAGTTTCATAATGTAACTTTTGTTTCGGTTCAGAGTTTTGGTTTTTTTGATGTGATGTATTGATTTGAAAAGGACTCAAAAAATGCGACGTGAAAAGCATAAAAAATGCCTCAAAAACACACTCTTTGAGCCCATTTCAAATATTTTTCAATGTCCTGAATTAGCCGGTATTATAGCATTTATAATGCGAAATGTCAATGTAATTACACCTACACACAATGCCAGTAACCAAACCACCACGCAAAACAAAAACGGCCCTCAATAGAGCCGTTTCTGTTTTCTTTTTGCCGCGCACCTTGTGTGCTTCGCGCAACTAACTTACTTACCCTTCAATCTCTGTTGGCACAGCATCGTGTGCTGTTGCAACCATGAGATTCTTTGGTGAGCCAGGGAAACCGGTACCTGCAGGAATGAGTCGTCCGATGATGACGTTTTCCATGAGGCCTTGGAGTGTATCCTTGCTACCTCGAACTGCATTGTTGATGAGGATTCGTGTTGTGTGCTGGAATGATGCTGCTGAAAGGAAACTCTTTCGTGAAAGTGAAACTTCAGTAATTCCCATCGCTACAGGATCTGCCTTTGCTACTTCAGCTCCAGCCTCCTTTGCTTTGGCATTCTCTTCTTGGAAGAGCGCTTCATCAGTAATTTCACCTTCTGCGAGATTTGTACCTCCACCGCTCACAACTTCTCGTCGTGAGAACATCTGCTTCACGATGATTTCAATGTGCTTTCGAGACACTGTTTCACCCTGAAGTTCGTAAATCTTTCCGATTTCGGTAATAACATACTCCTTCGCCTTTTCAACACCTGCATACTTGAATATTTCTTCGATATCAGCAGAACCGTCAGTGAGAAGATCTCCCTTCTTCACCTTGTCCCCTGCCTTCACGAGCGGAACACGCTTGTATGTGAATGTGTATTCAACTTCTGCAACCTGACCCTTACCAGTCTTAGTGGTCTTTGGTCGATCTTCTGCATCTGCAAGAAGCTTGATAACCTTCTCCTTTCCAAGATCGCTCACCTCAGTGATGGTACCGTCAACGGTAGCAACAACTGCAGGATTCTTTGGTCGGCGCTTCTCGAAGACTTCTTCAACTCGAGGAAGACCTTGTGTAATGTCTCCACCAACTGACGCTGTACCTCCGGCATGGAATGTACGCATTGTGAGCTGTGTACCAGGCTCTCCGATCGCTTGAGCAGCAACTGTACCAACTGCTTCTCCGAGATCAACGAGGCGGTTCTTTCCGAGATCAATACCGTAACACTGAACACAAACACCCTTCACACTTCGACATGCAAGTGGTGATCGAACTGCAACTGCAGTGATACCAGCTTCTTCAATCTTGAGTGCTTCACCCTTAGTGAGGAGATGGCCCTTTTTGTAGAGAACTGCTCCGCTCGCATCAGTAACGTCTGCTGCAAGTACGCGTCCACGAATGTTCTTTGAAATTGGGATATCAATTCCTGAAGCCGTCTGCTTTTTGATAGTGATTGATTCTTTTGTACCACAATCGTCTTCGGTAACCATCACATCCTGTGCCACCACGAAGAGCTTTCGAGTGAGGTATCCGGCCTTTGCAGTGTTAAGTGCTGTGTCAGTAAGACCCTTTCGAGAACCGTGTGTAGTAATGAAGTATTCAATCGGTGTAAGACCCTCCTTAGAACATGAGAGAATTGGGAATTCGATTGTTTCACCTGAAGTAGATGAAATAAGTCCCTTCATACCCGCCATCTGTGTAATCTGAGAGTACGAACCTCGAGCTCCAGAGTTCACCATGTCATACACTGATCCCATTCGACTAAGTGATGCTGGAATAAGCTTTTCAACATCAGACTTTGCTTTGTGCCAAATTTCAACGTTCTTTCGAAGTCGCTCTTCTTCTGTAAGAAGACCTTCATTGAACTGGTGCATAACGAGATCTGAATGTGTCTTCGCTTTACTAATAACTTCTGTCTTACCTTGAGGAATAACAACGTCATCAATACCCCATGTTGTTCCAGAGTATGTTGTGTACTTGAAACCGAAAGCCTTGATGCTGTCGAGCACAGGAGCGATTTTATTTGCTCCATAAATGCCAATCATGTCGTCAATAATAGAAGCGAGTTTCTTTCGATCAACCTCTTTGTTGATGAAAGGATACTGTGCAGGAAGAATTTCGTTGAAAAGAATTCGGCCGACAGTTGTTTCAAACAACTTACCATCAAACTGAGCATACTTTGCAGTGTTTGCTTCATCTGTAGGTGGCATAACCTTGACCTTCGCACGAAGATTCAATGCACCGAAGCTGTGAGCTGTAACTGCGGCTTGTGGATCTTCGAAGATCATTCCTTCACCTTTCACATTGTCGACAG
>JBEBAU010000005.1:0-5209 GCA_041158765.1 Candidatus Parcubacteria bacterium
CTTTGTTATGGAATGCAACTTATGGTTATTGAATATGCTCGCACTGTTCTCGGTCTCACTGATGCAACTACAGCTGAAATTGATCCAGCTGCGGCGCATCCGGTAATTGATATTATGCCTGATCAAAAAAAGAAATTAGCCGAAGGTAATTATGGTGGCTCTATGCGTCTCGGTTCATATCCTGCTGAGCTCAAAAAGGGAAGTATTGCTCACGAAGCATATGGCACTGAAACTATCATCGAACGTCACCGACATCGTTATGAAGTGAATCCTGCATATATCGAACAGATTGAAAAAGGAATTGCAGCGACAGCGGGAAAGCCAGCTGTTGCCGGTCTCGTATTTTCTGGAACATCTCCCGACAAAACTCTAATGGAAATCGCCGAACTTCCTCGCAAAATCCACCCATTTTTCCTCGGCGCCCAATTTCACCCAGAATTTCTCGCACGACCATTACGACCGCACCCACTTTTCACTGAGTTTGTGAAAGCAGCAATTAAGCAAGCTAAGAAATAAAACTGGCATAAAAACACAAAAGCCCCCTCAGGGGCTTTATGTTACCGATAGATTTTCACGTCCACCAGCTGATGTACCATTTGGTCTCAGCATCTCCTTGCCAGTCGATACGTTAATATTATTCTAAAAACTTTACTAAGTCTAGCGAATTAAAATGAAATCCTGATAAATTAATTATGTGTAAAAAAAATCGCTCATTTTTTACAACGAGCGATTTTTGAGGGACGGTATGCTATCCATAATCCGATAGTAATTACATACACGATGCAGAAGGCAAGCGATACCCAGAAGAGTTTCATGTCGCGAAACACTATTGCATACCACATCCAGAATAGGATTGAAATCGTGTAGATGGTTATTAGTGCAATTGATACCGCGCCTGCATCACGTTTTTTCCAGATAGTCCAGGGTTGGTGCGTAGCTGCACCGACACCAAGATACCCGAATAGGACGAAGATGTTGCTAGTTAATTTCGGTGAAATCATCAGTATTAGCAATAATCCCATGGTAAACCATATGCGTTTTTCAATGACACTAAAATTTGAAAATTTTACGATGCCAATGATAATCGGAATATAACAAAATACCCTGATGACACCTTGAGCTTCCATGACAACTTTGTTTGTTGAGAGTCCTTGAATAAAATAGGCGATAAACATGCAGAAGAAGGTAATCGTCCACAGATTCGAAACAGATTGAGCCGATTTGCGTTGCCATATAAGCTTCGCTTGTCGGTATTGTCCGTATGCGCCGATGACTCCCAAAATCAGAGTTCCCAAAGAGGCAATGCTGGCTTGATTCCAGCCCCACATTTGTAATTCTCTCACAAAGAGCCTTTCGTTTGGTTTTGCGGCAAACTGTATGCCACACTTATATTATTAAAGCATAACATATGCCATAATGTCAAGTATTAGAGATTCACAATTGTGGTAAAATAGCCCTACATATATATGAATCTTCTGAATTCACGTTCAAAAATCATAACGAAAGTCATGACGTCTCAGACGGGCGAGCGAGCGCTTGTGCATTTTCTCATTGTTGAAAGTGAAACAGGAATTCAAGTTCGCGTACTCAAAGTTGAGGCAATTAATGATTCAAAACAGAGTACTTCGGCTACCGCTTCTACTCGAACAACCGCGCCACTTCTTTCACTCACACAAATTTCACCTGCAATCATTGCAACTCTTTCAACACGTGTTCGCAATATCGTTTCTCCATTCACTACTGACTTCGCTTTTTTCATAAGCCAACCAACACGGGCACCATCTCGAGCTTAATTTTCCCAAAATAAAAGCTGCATCACTATGCACAGCTTTTACGTATTTTGTTCTATTCGAAATCTATATTGTGTTTGTTTCATTATTAATTATTCTCATTAAAAACTATGTCTAAAATAATCGGAATCGATCTCGGAACAACAAATTCCGCTATTGCAGTTATGGAAGCCGGGGTTCCAAAAATCCTCGAGAATGCAGAAGGCGCACGAACCACCCCGTCTATTCTTGCACTCAGCAAGACTGGCGATCGTTCGGTTGGACTTCTCGCGAAGCGTCAAGCTGTTACAAATCCAAAGAACACCATATATCAGATTAAGCGTTTCATTGGACACAACTTTGACGATGCTGATGTGCAGAAAGATCGTGGCGCAGTGCCGTTTGAAATGCAAAAGTCTGCTACCGGAGGTATCGAAGTGAAAATGGGTGACAAATGGTATCGACCAGAAGAGATTTCAGCAATGATCCTTCAGAAGTTGAAGGCTGATGCTGAAGCTCGACTTGGTGAACCGGTAACTCAGGCGGTCATCACCGTACCTGCATACTTCAACGATGCTCAGCGACAAGCTACGAAGGATGCTGGAAAGATTGCTGGTCTTGAAGTCATGCGTATCATCAATGAACCGACAGCGGCAGCGCTTGCATACGGTTTCAACAAGAATAAGAATGAAAAAATCGTTGTCTTCGACTTCGGTGGAGGAACATTCGATATTTCAGTTCTCGAAGTGGGTGATGGAGTTGTTGAAGTGAAGTCTACTGACGGTGACTCACACCTCGGAGGAAAGGATATTGATCAGAAAATTATCAATTGGCTCGCAGAGGAATTCAAGAAGACAAGCGGTATTGATGTTCGAAAGGACACACTCGCTCTTCAGCGACTCGATGAAGCTGCAGAAAAGGCGAAGATCGAACTTTCAACTGCTGTTTCAACCGAAGTGAACATTCCATTCATCACATCTGGTGCTGATGGACCACAACACTTGCTCGTGACTATGACTCGCGCAAAGCTCGAGGAACTTACACAGGAATTCATTGATCGCGCAATGATGATTACGAAGCGTGCAATGGATGCTTCACCATTTAAGATTGCTGAAATGAATGAAGTTATCCTCGTCGGAGGTCAGACTCGAATGCCTGCGATGCAGGCAGCAGTTCAGAAGTTCTTCAATAAGGAGCCACACATGGGTGTGAATCCTGATGAAGTGGTTGCGGTTGGTGCAGCTATCCAAGGAGGAATTCTCCAGGGAGATGTGAAAGACGTGCTTTTGCTCGATGTGATTCCACTTTCATTCGGTATTGAAACTATGGGAAATGTTGCAACTAAGTTGATTGAAAAGAACACAACAATTCCGACATCTCGTTCACAAGTATTCCCAACTGCAGCTGATAATCAGACTTCAGTAGAAATTCATATTGTGCAGGGTGAGCGCGCAATGGCACCAGATAACAAATCTCTTGGTCGTTTCATCCTCGATGGTATTCCACCAGCTCCACGTGGTATGCCACAAGTTGAAGTTACATTCGACATTGATGCCAACGGTATTCTCAATGTGACTGCAAAGGACAAGGCTACTGGCAAGTCAAACTCAATTAAGATCACTGCATCAAGTGGACTTTCAAAAGAAGAAGTTGAAAAGATGCAAAAAGATGCAGAAGCTCATGCGGCAGACGATGCCAAGAAGCGTGATATTGCTGAAGCAAAAAATCATGCAGAACAGCTCATCTATACAAGCGAAAAGTCGCTTAAGGATGCTGCGGGCAAAGATGGTGCCCCAAGTGCTGTGAGTGATGATCTCAAAAAGTCTGTAGAGGAAAAAATCGCTGCTCTCAAGACTGCAAAAGATAAAGATGCTGCATCATTCGATGTTGCTGCTGTAAAAGCTGCAACTGATGCTCTCGGTGCTGAGCTTTCGAAGATTGGCGAAGCAATGAGCAAGGCTCAAGCTGCAGCGGGTGCAGCTAGCGGAGCAGCCGGTGCACAAGGCGCAGGACAGACAGGATCAGATACTGGTGCTCAAGGTGACGTGAAGGATGCTGAATTCAAGGAGAAGAAATAACTATAATTATTGAAAAATAAAAAGACCTCCGTAGTTCCTCTGAGCAGTGCTCGGGGGAATTATCGGGGGCCTTGATTCTGCTCTGAAATATAAAGCAGTGCTTCAAAAACTCCATGTTCTACAGAAGCACGGTTAACGATGATTACGTTCTTGCGAACAGTTTGTGCAATTTCGCTGATAAGCACCACCGCACTGGTTGTCTCGGCAGCCTCAGCAGCAATTTCAGCTGAGTCGGTAATAGCGAAGGATAGCACCTGTGCGTCAACAAATGATTGTGACTTGTGAAGATGCCATCTCATTAGCCCGTCCGCTACAGGTTTATAGATGGATCCAGCGGGTCTTTTGAATAGATACTGTATTGTTATGTTCATAACCTCTTGAACTGGTTTGTTTGGGAGAGCGGTTTCGAAGCTAAAAATTTTGCTTCACTTTGAAAAAAACAATAACATGTGTTAAATTAATAGTCAATGTCAACCTAAATCACGAAAATGAACGGAAAAGATTACTACAAAACCCTCGGGGTCGAAAAAAACGCATCGAAAGACGACATAAAAAAGGCGTTTAGAAAACTCGCGCACGAACATCACCCCGATAAGAATAAGGGTAATGCTGCCGCAGCTGAGAAGTTCAAGGAAGCGAGCGAAGCGTACTCGGTTCTTTCTGATGATGCGAAGCGACAGCAATATGATACATATGGTTCTGCGGGACCGGGTTTTGGTGGTGGTCAGGGAGGATATGGCGGCGCTGGCTTCGGAGGTGCTGGAGGATTTGGTGGTTTTGACTTCTCAGGATTTGCTCGACAGGCTCAACAGGGAGGATTCGGTGGGGGAAACGGTCAGTCATTCGAATTCGATCTTGGAGATATTTTCAGCGAGTTTTTTGGCGGAGGTGGTCGTCGTCCTCGGAAGGGTCGCAATATTACGATTGATATTCAGCTTACGTTCAAAGAAGCGATTTTTGGTACTGAGCGTGAAATTTCAACAGGAAAAGAAAAGTTTTCAGTAAAAATCCCTCCAGGAATGGAAGCGGGTCAAGGTCTTCGTATTCCAGGCAAAGGTGAACAGGGGGATACAGCAAATGGAGGCGCGCCCGGAGATCTCATTGTGCGTGTTTGGATTGAAGAACATCAGGCATTTCGTCGCGAAGGTTTCAATCTCGTTATGGATCTCAAAGTGAAATTGAGTTCAGCACTTCTCGGTGAGACAGTCACTATCGAGACCCTCGATGGCGCAATTGAGCTGAAGGTTCCTGCAGGCACAACTCATGGTGAAATCCTTCGAGTGAAAGGGAAAGGCGTGCCAATGACTGAACGAGGTGTTGATGGACGAAGAGGAGATATTCTTATCATCACCCATGTTGATA
>JBEBAU010000006.1:0-11195 GCA_041158765.1 Candidatus Parcubacteria bacterium
CCAAAAGCTTTCAAAAAAAGCACTCCTCCCCGCTGGATATATCTAAGTTCAATGGGTGCATCTTCATATGAATATCACGCTGAAATTGCAGCGTATCTGAAACAGCATCCACAAGTGAAGCTTGCTTTTCAACCTGGAACATATCAGATGAAATTTGGTATAGAGAAGTTGCGTGAAATATATGCGGCGACTGAAGTCTTCATTGCAAATGTTGAAGAGGTGCAACGTATTCTTGGTCATGAAGAAAAAGGATCCAGTGCGACTAGTGATGCTTGGAATGGCGAAATAAAATCCCTACTCAGCGCAATTCACGCTCTTGGTCCAAGAATCGTGCTTATTACTGACGGACCAAAAGGTGCGTACATGTACGATGGTGACCGCACTTATTTCATGCCAATATATCCTGATCCCAAAACTCCATACGAACGCACGGGCTGCGGAGATGCTTTTGCTTCTACATTCGTCAGTGCACTCATACTCGGACATACACCACTCGAGGCTCTTACATGGGCACCCGTCAATCCAATGTCAGTTGTTCAATTCATTGGCGCACAAGAGGGACTTCTCTCTCGTGAACAGATAGAGGATTTGTTGAAATACGCTCCAGCATTGTACAAACCACGCGAGCTCTAATCGCGACGCGCGGAACTCTAGTAACGATGTGCGTCTAGTGACGATATACGAACTCTAGTAGAAACATGCATCTAGTAACTACATACGAAATCTAGCAGCAGAGTCATATTCACGAAAAGGAAATTTTCGGACAACTGGTTTGGCCGCAAAGTGCACCAATTTCAGTTGTCCGAAAATTTCCTTTTCATATCAAACACCAGAAAGCTAGGGCTTTTCACAAAACACAAGCTTATATTTTTTATGTACACCTATTGCTTTGTACTGAGATATTTTTCGAGAAAAGCTTTTTTGAAATCAAAAAAAGTATCTGAAATAATTGACGCTCGAATATCAGCAACTAATTTTGTAATGAAGTGGAGATTGTGAATTGAAGCGAGAGTGCCCGCAAGCATTTCATGTGCTTTGAAAAGATGCGCGAGATATGCAGCCGTATGATGTGTACATGTATAGCAATCACAGAGGCTCTTGCCTGTCTCATCTGCATCAAAAGGCCCAAGTAAGTTTTCATACTTTTCATTCTTTATGTGAATCTTACCTCGTGTTGTATAGAGTGTGCCGTGACGAGCAATACGTGTTGGAGCAACACAATCGAATGTATCTGCACCATGCTCTACCCCACCAAAAAGATCTTCGGGTTCACCGATGCCGAGCAAATGTCTTGGTTTATTTTCTGGCAAAATTTCATTCACCCAACCTACAGCAGTATAAATATCTTCTTTTTCAAATGAACCTCCAATACCAAAACCATCAAAACCTTCTGATTCTGTCGTGGTTCCATCTGGATTCTGTATTGTGCCCTTCATTGAGCCAATGATGCGTGCGCTCTCTTTTCTCAAGTCTTCAAAACGTCCTCCTTGCACCACACCAAAAAGGGCCTGTTGTGTACCAGTTGCGGAACTTATGCGTCCCGCGCGATCATGTTCATCAATACAACGCTGTGCCCAACGATGAGTACGGTCCATCGCCGCTAGCTGATATTCGCGTGAAGCAAGCGGCGATGTGCATTCATCAAAAGCAAACATAATATCTGCACCGATGGCATGCTGTATCGCAATCGAACGTTCTGGAGTGAAACGATGATCGCTTCCGTCAATTACTGAGCGAAACGTAACTCCCTCTTCATCAATTTTCGCGAAGGTATCTCGCGGGGCCGCTCCATCAGGGCCGACAGGGTCGCCCGACTGAGCGTCGGCCCCGCGCACGCTAATCTTGCTCATACCTGCGCGATTTTTCATTTTTGGTGCCCCAGCAACACCCATAGCATCACCTGCTTTGCCACTCGCCCCTTCTATATGATCGAAGCCCGAAAACGCTGCTCCAAGAGAAAACACTTGAAAACCCCCTGAATCAGTAAATGTCGGCCCATTCCAATCCATGAATTTGCCAAGTCCTCCAGCTTTTTCCAATAATTCATGCCCTGGTTGAAGATACAAGTGATACGTATTCGCAAGAACCGCTTGAGCACCAACACTTGCTGTCGCAGAACCACCGACACCACCCACCTGCTCTGACGTGAGTGCTTTCACCGTGGCTTTTGTGCCCACCGTTATGAATGCCGGCGTGAGCACCACACCATGTGGTGTCTCAATTTTGCCCGCACGACCAAGAGACACGCTCCCATCAGGTCGTGTGAGCTTTTTTTCGATAGAGTAAGCGAACTTCTTTGATTTTCCACTCGATGCATCTAATGACATTCGGCCATCATACCATATGGTATACTTTTGGACATGAAACCAGAACAGCTTACCGCGAAAGCGATCCATGAGAATATCGAGCAGCACATTACTGCTATTAGCAATGAATTTCGTACAGGATTTGAATTTTTGAAAAAACACCCGAAATCCGTAACCATATTCGGTTCGGCTCGTACCACACCGAAGAGTCCTCATTATCAAGCGGCAGAAACCATAGCGAGACGCATTGTGAGCGAGCTAGGTTATTCAATTATCACCGGTGGTGGTCCTGGAGTTATGGAAGCAGGCAACAAAGGCGCACATGAAGCGAAGGGTCACCCAAACAGTTCTCTCGGCATTAGCATCAAACTCCCCCAAGAACAGCAGACCAATCGTTTTGTTGATGAAGAAATCCACCTTGATTACTTTTTCACTCGTAAATCAATGATGACATTCGCTGCAGAAGCATACATCTTTTTCCCTGGAGGCTTCGGTACATTTGATGAACTTTTCAGCATCCTTACTCTCATTCAGACAAGCAAAATCCCTCGCGTACCAGTGATCCTTGTTGGAGATGATTTTTGGAAACCTCTCGCTCATTTCATAAAGCATGAAATGCTCGATGTGCATCACACAATTTCTGTTGGTGACGAATCTCTTTTCATCATCACTGAAGATATCGATAAGATTGTGAATATTGTGAAACACGCACCAGTTTCAAAATGGTGGGAAATGCTCGACTAATGGTCGCGCATGCGCTGTGCACGCAATTAACGTAGTACAAAAAACAGAAATAGACTCACAAATAGTATTGCCGCAATCACATTTGCAGTAATACCAACTGCTGATCCTGCGAGGCTGCCGAGAGCGGCTTTTTGTGCTTTGCGCATATCGCGTGTGATATACCATTCCGAAATCAAGACTCCGAGGAATAATCCGATGAGCGAACCAAGTATTGGTATCGGTATTATGAATGTGCCCACGACAAGTCCGATAATACCTGAAAACAGTGAACTCCAATGAGCACCTCCCCATTTTGCTCCAACAACTCCAGAAAACATATCAATAAGCATTGCAATACCTACAATAGCGGCAAGTATACCGACTTCAGTACCTGAAAGATTCACGAAGCTATTCACGAGACCGAATATGCACGCAATTATAAACATATACAAAAGCCCCGGTAGACCCGGGACTAATGCCATGACGATGCCAGGAAGCAGGAATATCGTAGCAACAATGACTATCGTCAAAAAACCCATATTAATTCGCTATGAATCCCGAAATCTTTACCTGACTACCAATGATGTACAAGTATTTTGTTTCGGTCAAAGTAACAGTAGTGCTTGGTATTGTGAATGTATCATCATTATTACCATTTCTCTTCAAGCAGAAGAAGACATCTGAATCGTCAGTATTGTAGTACATTTTGTATGAGGCACCAGTTTGGCCAGTCACACCACCATCACAGATGAGCATGTCGTATGCCTGACCACTTGTTAAACTACTACTAGTAGCCATGAAAACTGAAGCGGCTCCCCCACCTCCGTCATTTGTCGTAGTTACACGACCAAACAGTGTATATGTACCAGGCTTCAATACACCAATGATCTTAAATGACGAGTTATTATTTCCAGTACTTACACTAAAATTGTTAAAAATTGTTGTTGGATTTTCTGCGGTAGAAGGCACAGTTCCCCAGCTCGCATTTCCACTTGCATCAGAAACAAGAACCTTATTTGCACCCTGTGTTCCATCAACAAGAGTAAAACGAGCAGGAGCAGATGTTGTACCGATAGTGACATTGCCACCGAAGAATGCTCCAAGAGAAGCGACGAATGCATTCACACCGAGGTCACCACTTTTTGTTTGAGCATTGCTGCCAACATTGATTGGAGTATCGACGTTGTTTCCTGGAGGAAGGGTTGATGGTCCAGTCCATGTGCTTGCAGCTGAGACGTATGAAATACCCACAGCGAGTGCTAGAGCGAGAACAAGTATTTTTACCTGAGACGTGATTTTTGACATATATATAAATAACGATTTGTAATGGAGTTATTATACCATATACAAAAAAGACGCCAGTGGCGTCTTTTTTGTACAAGGCACAAGGTGTGCTCTGTGAGACGAAAGGTATTACCAGTTGCCTCGACCAGCGTCGTTTCCTCCGCGGTTGAAATCACGTCGTGGTGCTCGTGGCTCCATTGGTCGTGCTTCGTTAACCGTAAGAGTTCGGCCTTCAAGCTCTTTACCGTTGAACATGTTGATAGCAGCATCTGCTTCAGCGTCAGTGCTCATCTGAACGAATCCAAAACCTTTTGATCGGCCTGTCATCTTGTCCATGATGATGCTTGCTGACTCAACGTTTCCAGCTTGAGCGAAGTGTGACTTGAGAGTGTCTTCGCTTGTGCCGTATGAAATACCTCCTACGTATAGCTTCTTTGCCATTTTCTTTCTTATTTACCTCGTCTTTTATTGATTATTTTCGTAAGCGACTGAGAAACTTACTTGCGGTGAATGGTACCCTAGTATGTGGGTAAGGTCAAGTTTTGGTGCACAACAACAAGATGAAGCTGCGAAAGCGCTCCTATCAAAAATTCGGACAACTGAATTCCTTTTGAGCCTAACTTTCAGTTGTCCGAATTTTTACTAAACCCATATCACCTCCCCCCAAGCCAGCTTTTTTATCCCAAAAGCGACACGAAAATCACTTTCAACAGTTCTGGATTTGCGCTACCTTTTGTTGCTTTCATTCCCTGTCCAACAAAGAATTGAAGCGCTACGGCCTTACCCGCTTTGTAATCAGCGACCACTTGTGGATTTGCCGCTACGATACTTTCAGCAATTTTGCGAATTTCACCTTCATCATTCTTCTGAATGAAACCGTTCTTTTCAGCAATAACCTCCGGATCAGTAACTTGCCCAATCTTTGCTTCTGCATACATGAGTGCAAGCGTATCTTTTCCGCCACGAGAATTTACCTTACCGCTCGCGATAAGTTCAATCAATTTCGCAAATTGCTGTGGAGTTATAGCTACAATATGTGAAATAAAATCCCCTTCTCCAAATTCTTTTTTCAAAAGACCAGCATAATCAGTAAGAAGATAGTTCACTGTGAGGCGAATCTTCTTTTTATCACTTTCGTTTTTGCCGCTTCCAAGAGCGGTGAGTATTTCTTCAAAATAAGTTGAAAGCTGTTCATTCTCAATGAAAACCGCCACCTCCTTATCGGTGAGTTCATATGCGGTCTTGTAGCGAATTCGCTTTTCCCATGGAAGCTCGGGCATCTCCTTCGTAATCGCAGCTTCTGAAAAGTCGCTGATTTCACTCAATCGAAGCTTCGGAATATCAGGGTCTGGGAAATATCGATAATCGTGAGCGCTCTCCTTTTTGCGCTGGCTGAATGTCTTCTGTGATGATTCATCCCAACCACGAGTTTCTTGCACAATTTTTTCTGAAAGATCGCCGGTAGCATTCTTATCGAGAATCTTGGTATGTCGCGCTATTTCATATGCAATTGCTCGCTCTACCGCACGGAATGAATTGAGGTTCTTCACCTCAGTCTTGGTACCGAATTTACGTGCAGCAGTATCCTCTGGAGTCGCGATCGAGATATTTGCTTCGACACGCATTTCACCCTTCTCGAGATTTGCTTCACCTGCTCCGAGATATCGCAGAAGCAATTGCAACTCTTTTGCAAAACGCACTGCCGTTTCCGCATCATGAATAACTGGCTCAGTTACAAGCTCCATAAGTGGCACACCTGCACGATTGTAATTCACGAGCGACTTATCGGTAACACTTCGTCCAGTACCCCCAACAAGTGCGCCGGTAGTATCGTGCGTAGATTGTGCTGTGTCTTCTTCGAGATGAATACGAGTGAGTGCAACACCAGCAAGTTCACCACCAGATATGAGCGGATATTTGTATTGACTGATTTGATAGCCTTTTGGAATGTCCGGATAGAAATATTGCTTACGATCCCATTCGGTGAAATCAGCAATGTTCCCCTTGACCGCATGCCCCACTTTCAATACATGCTTGATTGCTTCATGGTTGAGCACCGGCAAAGTCCCTGGATGCGCCATACATACCGGACAAATACTCACATTAGGCTTCTCTTCATCGGGATTATTCTTACAAGCACAAAACATCTTGCTCTTGGTGGCAAGCTCAGCGTGGACTTCGAGACCGATAGTCGCGACATATTTTGGTGCAGGATTCATAATGCCAAGTGTACTTCAAAATCGCCAAATAAAAAAGAGCCTGTTATGCTCGAAGCCGCTTCACCATTTCATCTTTCAAATCCTTCATTGAATCATCATCAAGAATAGTAACTGAAAGAATATCTTTTTCTTTGAGAGGAGATTTTTTGCCAGCGGCTTTGATAAGAGCTTTTTTCACTTCAGCAATTACGAGCTTGGTGAGTTTCACATCAGCATTAAAAACATCCGTCTTTGTGAGAATAATCGTCTCAGGCTTTTCATTAAGATTGAGAACGGTGCTTGGTGTTTGACCATAGCCAACTTCCTGTGCAGCAATTGCCGCTGTTTCACTGTATTTATTGAGCTCAGTACGAACGGTTTCGTATGCTTCAATGAGAGCATCTACATTAATTTTTGGAATAGCTTTTGTAGCAGCAGTCTGTGCAACAGTTTTTACACCCTTTTTTGCCTTCGCACTTTTTGCGGTCTTTGTTGCAACTTTTTTGACAGCAGGCATAGTCACGACTACAGATTCAAGTGAAACAAGGTGAAAAAGCATACGAGTACGCTTCACATGACGAAGGAATTTGATACCGAGACCTCGTCCCTCTGAAGCTCCTTCGATAAGACCTGGAATATCCGCAAGGATGAAACCGCCAGGCAATGCACCAAGGTTTGGCTCAAGTGTTGTGAATTGATAACTGCCGACTTTGGCATCAGCATTCGTAAGTTCATTCAAGAGTGATGACTTACCGGCATTTGGCAGACCAATAAGACCTCCATCTGCCACAAGCTCGAGTTCAATATGAAAATCAGCCTCTTCTCCAAGCTTACCGGGAGTACATTGCATTGGAGTAACATTGGTTGAAGCTTTGAAATGTTCATTACCAAGTCCCCCTCGTCCTCCTTTCAAAATTCGCACAATTTCACCATCAGTAATAAGCTGCACAATACGTCCTGTGCGCATATCTTTCACAATAGAACCAATCGGAAGATCAATAGTAATGTCTGTTCCATCCGCACCGTGCATGCTATTTCTCATACCATCACCACCACGTCCTCCCTCGAAGTCTTTGGTATTGCGATATCGATTGAGAATAGAAAGATCGCGAACAGCTCGTATGAATACGTCGCCACCATTACCACCGTTACCGCCGGCAGCTCCAGAAAATTCTTTTGCGCGCTCATGTCTCCAAAGCACGACACCGTCGCCTCCAGAACCAGCCTTTGCATGTATTGTTATTTCATCTATGAAAGCCATTGTGAAAAGAGTCTAACACATTCAGCCCAAAATGACACGTTTTGTGGTGGTTAGTCAACTTTTGGTGCCACCTCCCCCTGCCACGTCTTAATACTTTCACTTGGATGAACAAGCATGATCACGTTGAGTGTTAGATTATCACGAACCCACCAGAGACAACCGAGTTCGAATACCACGATGAGTACGATTACCACCCACACCTTGGTCAGACGAGCAATCAAAAAGCCGAGTGACATCATTATCACATCAGAAACAGAATTCAATATACTGTCCCCCACATACCCGACAGCAATAGTCGCTTCACGATATCGATCAATAATAATTGGCGAGTTTTCGAGGATTTCCCAACCACCTTCGAGAAGAAGTGCGAGCAGAAACCAGCCAGACCTTGTGAATCTATTCTTCCAGTGCTCGGGCAAGAATTTGCGTGCTATCAGCCATCCCAAACCATAAAACAGCATGCCGTGGATGATATGTGAAAACGTGTATGCATCTGCAACACGTTGGGAATTTTCACTTGACCAAATACTTGGCTCCCACCAGCCAAAATGCCCATCAGGACCCAATGGCGATCTACCGAAAAAAAACTCTATAAGACCGACGGCAGCACAAATCGCCACGAAAGAAATAATACCGAAACGATTTTTGTGGAGCCAAGCAATAATTGAAGTGCCGAATTTCATGGCTAAGCAAATATATTATGCCGACTTCGTATGACTTGCTTTGTAGATTTCAATCAATGAGAAAAGGAAAGCGACAATGAGCGGACCAAGAACGAAACCAACTGGACCAAAAAACGAAAGTCCTCCAAGCACTGAAAGCAAAATGAGGAATGGATGAATATGCACCTTGCGATTCATGAGGAAACCAGAGATCAAATTATCAATAAGACCTACTGCAAATAGTCCCCAAATAAGAAGACCGATAGCAAGTGTATGGCTCGACATGAAGAAGAGATACAAAATAGCTGGCACAAGAACAAGGGATGTACCAATACCAGGAATAAATGCTCCAAGCATTGCTACAGTTCCCCAAAGTACTGGGTTTGGTACACCAAAAAGCCAGAATCCGAGCCCACTGAAGAAACCCTGAAGAAGCGCCACAATAATACTACCGCTTACCACAGACTGTATTGCGAGATTAAGCTTGGTAAGAATTTGCTCTTCATGTGTGTCCTTGAGTGGGCTGAATGCTATCAATTGACGACGAAGTGCTCCCCCATCACGCAACATATAGAAGAGTGCGAGCAAAATCAGGAATATATTAATACCAATTTTGGCTGCAGATGAGAATATTGTATCGAGATTTGAAAAGAGCCAATCAAAAAATCCTTGAATGTACGTTGTGATATTGAATGAATCAAATGAAAAATTCGGTGTCATATCAAAAAACGTATGTGAAATTGTTTTGAGTCCACTATTGAGAGATTTGATAATTAATGTTCGTTCACCTTCATCAGTTAGTTGAAAATAAAGGTGCTGACTCTCGGCATATAGTCTCAAGCCAAGGAATGTAAGTGGTGTAATTACGAGTACTGCAATAATGATAAGGGTTACAGAAGTAGCGAATGAACTTCCCTGATTACCCTTTGAAACAATACGCGCAACCCAGCGATGTAATGGTCTGAAAATAACTGAAAGCACCACCGCGATAACAATTGCGGTTAAATACGGCAAAAATACGAGAGCGGCGAGGACAAAAGCACCAAGTAGAAGTCCTACGAACATGAAATGTTGTGATCGTGTTTCCATAATTACTCTATAATACCACAAAAGCGGCCTAAGCCGCTTCTATTATTTACCCTGAGATTTTTTCATTGCGCGACGTGCGTGGCGATTGCCGGCTGCTTCACCGTTGCCAGAATTAGCCGCGCCACCAGTCGTGTCACCGCTTGCGGCTATTGCTGATGCGGCGCTTGCATGCAGCTCACGCAACTCTACCTGCTGTGGCGCGGCTACCTGTGCCCCAACATGTGGCACCATATTCAAAATCTGATTATTCACAACCTCCTGCATTTCACGGAACAAACGCAAACCTTCCTTCTTGTACTCTACAAGCGGATCACGTTGACCATATGCGCGAAGTGTCACGCTTGATCGGGTATAATCCATGATTTCAAGATGATCAACCCAGAACATATCAATAGTCTGCAACATCACCTGTCGCATTACTCCATAGAATTCATTGTAGCCGAGCTCTCCAACACGCTTCGCAATTGCAGCCTCTATTGCAGTACGCATTCCTTCATCAGGAACAGCTTGTCCCCCCATTGGAGGCTTAACGATTGCTGCCGCAGCAACAACTTCAGCAAGTTTAGCCTCTACATCAGCAAGAGTTCCAGTGAGTACCTTGCGTCGTCGTTCATACACCGTTTTGCGCTGATGATTCAAGACATCGTCATACTCGAGAACATGTTTTCGTGAATCGAAGTTAAGACCCTCAATTTTTGTCTGAGCGGTTTCGAGTGATCGAGTAATAATGCGATTTTCAATTGGTTCATCTTCTGCAACACCGAGACGTCCCATGAGAGATTTGATCGTATCTCCCGCAAAAATTCGCATAAGTGAATCATCAAGTGAAACGAAGAATTGTGTCTCACCAGGATCTCCCTGTCGTCCTGATCGTCCTCGGAGCTGATTATCAATACGTCGTGCTTCATGTCGTTCTGTTCCAAGCACAAAGAGTCCTCCAAGAGATTTCACTTCCTCGTACATTTCTTTTGAACCTGGATTTCCTCCAAGTTTAATATCAACACCTCGACCCGCCATGTTTGTTGCAATAGTAACTGCCCCCTTCTTACCAGCTTGTGCAATAATTTCTCCTTCTCGTTCATGATTCTTTGCATTGAGCATTTCATGCTTCACACCTTCAGCAGTAAGAAACTTCGAGAGTACTTCGTTTTTTTCAATTGAAACAGTACCAACAAGTACTGGTTGACCCTTGGTATTCAACTCTTTGATCTTGCGAGCAATAGCTTTGTATTTGCCCTTTTCGGTCTGAAGAATAAGGTCATTACGATCAATACGCTGAATTGGATGATGTGTAGGAACGGTGATTGTTTCAAGTCCATATACCTTATAAAACTCTTCGGCAGAAGTTGTTGCCGTACCTGTCATACCAGACAGCTTGGCATAGAGACGGAAATAGTTTTGGAATGTAATAGAAGCAAATGTGCGAGACTCCTTCTGAATTGGAACACCTTCCTTCGCTTCAATAGCTTGATGAAGCCCTTCTGACCAACGACGTCCCGGCTGAATACGACCAGTGAATTCATCGACAATCATAATTGCTCCGTCCTTCACAACATATGCTTCATTTATTTTGAAAAGCGCTTTGGCTTTTATTGCGGTTTCAAGGTGATGCACAGACTTAATACCTGCATCAGTATAAATATTTTCTACACCGAGACGCTGTTGAGCTTTT
>JBEBAU010000007.1:0-6496 GCA_041158765.1 Candidatus Parcubacteria bacterium
ATCCAAACACTTCCTGATACTGATTTGGTTACAGAAGAACCAAAAGAGAATAATTCAAAAACATATTCCGGTCCCTTTATTTCATTCACATACCCACCGCTTCTTACGCTAAATCAGACTGGTGAGACAGCAACACTCAAGCACTCAGTTCCGTATACGCATCAAAATCCATGTGATTTCAAAGGTGATGCTCCTCCCTTGACGGAAATAACGGATTTCAGTGTTTCATTTAAAGTTGTCGACAAGAGTCCAAAAGAATACGTACAGAGTAGTGGTTGGCCAGATTGGGAATATGTTTCAAAAAACCCACTTCAGGAAAATTGGGGTCCTTTTGGTGGATACAAGATTGGTGCGGGGGTAGAGGGTTGCGGACAAGATATATATTATTTGATAATTTCACCAAATAAGACTCTTGTAATCAGACAAGATTATGTAACAGAATTTAACCCAAGAGAACCAGACTATAAGAAATCACTTCAAACCCCCGGCATCATAACTCCAAGCCAATCTGAATTAATTTTCAAACAAATTATATCTTCTATAACAACTCAGATTACAGCCCAGATTAGATCAAACACCCTTTCAGAGCCTGCGGTAATCAAGTCACTGATAGAAAACTGGAAAAAAATCGCTCCAGCTATTATTCCGCAATATCCTCAATCGAATGTTGCATTCTATGGATATCCTTCAACAATATTATTTATTGCTAATAACAGAATTATTATTACGTATGAAAATAGCAACAATGAATATCAGGCAGTCCTTGAGTACAAAGGTGGCTCAGATTTCACTTACTTAACTGGTCAATTGATAGGGTCAGGTCCTTCAGATATTCAAAAGTTGATAGCTATGTATGGAAGTACTACAGCCACGTATGATAGATATACGTTTACATCAAATCGACAGGGTGAAATCGTCTATCCATCAGATTGGGTGATGGAATAGCTTCCAAAAGCTAGAGGATTTACGCCTTCGAAACAATACTCTTTCCCGTCATTGCGGCAGGCTTCTGTATACCAAGAATATCAAGCACTGTTGGTGCAAGATCCGAAAGCTCACCATCTCGTACTTGATAATCAGTACTTGTCACAATACATGGAACAGGGTTGGTCGTGTGTGCAGTGTGTTTCAATCCTGTCTCTGGGTCTACATTCACTTCAGCATTTCCGTGATCTGCGGTGATGATTGCAACACCACCTTTTTTGTTAAGCGCTTCAATAACTCGTCCGAGTTGTGCGTCTACTGTTTCAACAGCAACAATAATTGCAGGAACATTTGCGGTATGTCCAACCATATCTGGATTCGCGAAGTTAATGAAGATGAAATCAGTACCAGCATTTATTTGTTCAATAGCAGCATCAGCAATTGCTTCTGCACGCATTTCAGGGGCTTGATCGTGAGTCTGAATATCTTTGCGGCTCGGAAGCATGATGTCCTTTTCACCTGTATATGGAGCCTCTCGACCTCCATTGAGGAAATATGTAGCATGAGCAAACTTCTCAGTCTCAGCAATACGAGCTTGAGTGAAAGAAGCCTTTGATACTTCTTGTCCAAGAGTCGTCTCTATTTTCATTGGTGGAAAGGCAGTCACACAGGTGAAATCAACACAGTATTCAGTGAGTGTGCTGAAGAGTACATTCTGATCCTTCGGGATAGCAAGCATCTTCTCTGACATCATACGTGCACGATCTGCACGGAAATTGAAGAAAAAGACAGCATCGTTCTTTTCAATTGCACAGCCAGTACCGTGAAGATTCGTACAAACGGTTGGCTCAAGTAATTCGTCTTTTTTGCCTTCCTTGTACTGTTGTTCAAGGTATTTTGAAGGTTCAATAGCGCATACATTGCCTTTGCAGGTAAAGAGCGCTTGTTCTACCTTGGCCAATCGATCCCAGTTATTGTCTCGATCCATTGCATAGTAACGTCCAGATATTGTTGCAATGAAGAAGTTTGGTCCAAGTTCAGCAATAACATCCTCAAGCTCTCTTATATAAACTGAAGCGCTTTGTGGGGCAGTATCACGACCGTCAGTAAATACGTGAATAGCCACTCGAGATACATTATTCCTTTTTGCGAGTCGTAGGAAAGCGTAGAGGTGTCGCTGATGGCTATGTACTCCTCCTGGAGAAACAAGACCTTGGACATGGAGCGTTGAATTGTACTTTTTGACATGATCAAAGAGGGCAGTAAAAGCAGGATTTGTATCGAAACTCGCATCCTCAATTGCCTTATCTATACGAACAAGGTCTGTGTCCGCTGGACGGCCCGTGCCAATTGTTGTGTGTCCGACTTCGCTATTTCCCATTTGGCCCTCTGGGAGACCAACAGCATTTCCAGATGCTTTGAGTAGTGAATGAGGGTATGAAGCCCAAAATCTATCAAAGTTCGGCTTTTTTGCAGCAGCTACAGCATTGTCTTTTGTTTCATCACGAGAACCCCACCCATCGAGAACTATAAGAAGTACAGGTTTTTTCATAGACGTATACTGTATCAAAAAAGTAGGAGATTGAAAATCTGGGGTAATGAATTATTACGACATGGTATACTTATCATTATGAAAGAATCAAGTCTACTAAAATCTCACATTTCTAGAAAAAAGCTACTTGATTTGTATCTTAAAGATAAAAAATCTGTAGCACAAATTTCCAGTGTATTTGCATGTTCAGAAAATAAGATTAATTATTGGCTATCAAAGTATGGTGTTAAAAAGAGAAACATTTCTGACGCGATGTACTTACTTAAGAATCCTCTTGGAGATCCATTTTCACTAACTGATCCTAAGACAAAGGAACAAGGCTTTTTGTTTGGTCTAGGGTTAGGTCTCTATTGGGGTGAAGGTACAAAACGTGGAAAAGGAGGGGTGCGTTTGACAAATACGGACCCAAAGCTAATTAGAAAGTTTATAGAATTTTTGGAATATTTTTGTGGAATTGATAGAAACAAATTACGATTTAGTATTCAAATATTTTCAGATATATCTCCTGAAAAGGCACTAGCTTTTTGGAAAAAAGAACTTAATGTAAAAAGAGAACAATTCTACAAAACCACCGTTGTTAAAGTCAGGGGCGAAGGGACCTACAAGTATAAATCAGAATATGGTGGAGTTATTTTGTACTTTAATAATACTAAGCTCAAACAAGCTATTTGTAGTATGATTGAAAATATTCAATAAATACGTTATCCTTCGAGTGTGTCACCAAATTCGCCGTTGTGGCTGATCTGGTAGTTTGTACGCAGTACGCCGTTGTAGCTGTCTTGGTAGGTATCACAAGAGTGCCGTTGTAGCTCAGTTGGTAGAGCACGTCATTGGTTAATTAAATAGCCCTTTATTTCAGAAATGAAATAATGAAGCCCGAATTACGGTTAAAGTCCACAAAAGTGGGTAAGACCGTGGCGAAAAAACGCCCGAACGACTGACAAGGGATGCTTCACCGAAAGGTATGCATAAGATACAGTCTAACCCTTTTATAAACTGATAAGTGAAATAAAGGTACACGTGAATGACGAGGTCTCCGGTTCAATCCCGGACAACGGCTCCAAAAAAAACGCAGGAAGTTTTCAAAAATTTCAAAAAAATTCCAAAATCTTTCAGAGATATGTTACTATAGGCGCATGATTATTATTGGAATAACAGGGACGATAGCTTCAGGAAAGGGTGCAACAGTTGCGTGTTTGAAAGAAAAAGGTTTTGAACACTATTCAGCGCGAGATTTCCTTTTTGAAGAGATTACGAAGCGAGGACTCTCTCTCAATCGTGATACTACTGCTATGGTTGCAAACGACCTTCGGGCTAAGCACGGCTCCGGATATATTATTGAATCATTGTTCAATCGGGCTGCAAAGTCAGGAAAGAATGCTGTTATCGAATCGGTACGATCTCTTGGGGAGGTCGCTTTTTTGAAACAACAAGAACATTTCTTTTTGATTGCGGTAGACGCAGAACCAAAAATTAGGTATAACAGAGCTGTTGCGCGGGGAAGTGAATTGGACCATGTTACATTCGAGGTCTTTTCAGCTCAAGAAAATCGCGAGCTTGAGTCTACTGATATTAATAAACAGAATTTGAGAGGGTGTATTGCTCAGGCAGATTTCACCATATTGAATAATGGCACGCTCGATGATTTGCAGAATGAGGTTGAAAAAATCCTTTTGAAAATCATGCCCGAGTAGCTGTTTTGGTAGGTATACACCGCCGAGACGTAGCTAAAATATGCCAAAGTAGCTGTCTTGGTAGGTATACACCGCCGAGATATGCCAAAGTAGCTCAGTTGGTAGAGCACCACTTTCGTAAAGCGGGGGTCGCCGGTTCAATCCCGGCCTTTGGCTCCATTCCACCAAAAACTTGACTTTTATCATACAAAGATGTATGATATATACCTATCTGTGCGTGGTGGTGTTTAAGGAGGTCCGTTTCTCGTAGGCAGTGAGGTTTCTTTTTTGGGTCATCACACTGATTACAACAAACAGGCATCATCACGCGCAGAACAATTTAGGTCGCCAAGTACTGTCTCTTTGTCCGCCTGTTGCGGACAGCTTCATCCAATCACCGTGTCAAAAGAAGTTGGATCTATCATGAAGCAAAAAGAGCAGTCCTTGGTGGCCTTTCTCTTTTCTGATACTCTGTATATATGGATGCTTCGCAAAAAATCACACAACGAATTCTTGAAATAGAGACTGCTATGCAAGCAGCGGATTTTTGGGCTGATCCCGCAAAGGCACAGCTCATCATTAAAGAATTGCAAGATTTGAAAGAAGAACTCGCAAATCCCGGTTCAAACGATCCCGCTCGCAAATATGATAAAGGCGATGCAATTATGACTATTTTTTCTGGAGCAGGGGGAGATGATGCAGAAGACTTTTCGGCAATGCTCTATCGAATGTATCGCAAATTTTGTGAAAACCAAGGCTGGAGCATATCACTTATTCATGCCAATGAGAATGATCATGGTGGCTACCGCAATATCACGGTTGAAATAAGTGGCAAGGCCATTGCAGGCAAGGGTGTCTATGGGACCCTCAAAAATGAATCTGGTGTACATCGGCTTGTACGCATTTCACCTTTCAATTCAAAACAACTTCGTCAAACGTCTTTTTCAATGGTTGAAATTATTCCAAAATTTGAAAGAACTGGCGGCAAAGCAGACGGTTCGGATATCGAGCTTCCTGATAAGGATCTTGAAATTTCAATTGCAAAAGCAGGAGGTCCTGGAGGTCAAAATGTGAATAAGCGTGAAACTGCAGTGCGCATCGTGCATATTCCAACAAAGCTCTCGGTGCATGTGACAAGCGAGCGTTCTCAAGCACAAAACAAAGAAAAAGCTCTAGATATTTTGCGAGGTAAGATTTTCAAAATACGCGAAGACGAACGCATGGCACGTGAAAAAGGCATGTATGTTTCAAAAACAACATCAATTGATTGGGGTAATCAAATCCGCTCATACGTACTCCATCCATACAAAATGGTGAAAGATCATCGTACCAATGTCGAGACTTCACAAATAGATAAGGTGCTAGAGGGTGACATTGACATTTTCCTGAATTAAAGATAGTTTCATAAATGAGAATTTGTTCATAAGATCACACTGACGTGATTTTATATTTACAACCCAACTACTCTTGTTTTATGAAAAGAAATAAAAGTCGGAAGCCAAAGTATCGCCGCATTCTTATCAAATTGAGCGGTGAAACGCTTGGTGATCGCGGTTTCGGTTTTAGTGCCGTTGCAATTCAGAGAATTGTGCAAGAAATCATTTCTATCCACGAACTCGGCGTTCAAATTATGATTGTCGTCGGTGGTGGCAATATCATTCGTGGAACGACAGCGACATCACTGGGTATTGATCGGCCTACTGGTGATACCATGGGAATGCTTGGAACGGTAATCAATAGCATTGCACTTTGTGGGGTTTTGGAAAAAGCTGGAATCCAGACCCGCGTCCAAACTGCAATTGATATGCCGAGGGTAAGCGAGCCGGCAATTCGTCGTCGTGCCATCCGGCATCTTGAGAAGGGACGCGTGGTGATTTTTGGTGCGGGAACAGGTAATCCATTTGTTTCAACTGACACTGCTGCCGCGCTTCGCTCGAGCGAGACAAATGCCGAAATTATTCTCAAAGCAACGAAGGTTGATGGTATTTACGATAAGGATCCAAAAAAGTTTTCTTCTGCGACGATGTTTCAGAAGATTTCTTTTCAGGAAGTCTTGGATCGCCGTCTTGAAGTTATGGATTTGGCGGCATTTGCAATGTGTCGGGAAAATCGTATTCCCATCATTGTCTTTGATTTCTTCAAACAGGGGAACCTCAGGAGAGTTGTTTGTGGGGATCAAATTGGGACACTTGTGCACCTTTAGGTGATTCTTCAAAAAACTGCGGTATATAACCTCAGTTTTTTTATTTTTTGTGATATAATTAGAGGACATGATTTACTATGACAAAGTAAGCAAAAAATACACAGATGATTCACTTGCTCTTGATGGGGTGAGTTTCGGTGTTGA
>JBEBAU010000008.1:0-7333 GCA_041158765.1 Candidatus Parcubacteria bacterium
GCGGTTGCCACAGTTGAACCGTTGAAGATGTGTATTTCACCAGATTCTGGTGTATGAGTACCGACATCTCCCGCACTCACTACTCCTTCATGCTTCGCACCGAGAATAAGTCCAAAAATTGTGCTTTTACCAGCACCGTTTTGTCCCATAATAGTTACTTTTGTGCCACGACGCACCGTGAATGAAACTTCTTCGAGGATTGGCTTATTTTGCCCATATTCAAAAGACACGTCTTCAAAACGGATGACGGTATCACCAGCAAAATTGTTTTGTGCGCCTTTGTCTTTTTTTGCCATAGTGAGAAAATAATACAAATCTATCGAAACAGATATAGGGACATACAATACAATATTTTTGGCAAAAATGGAAGTTTTATGGCTTGTTTCAGCCAAAAAGTGACTTATCCACAGAGCCTTGACAAATACAGGTTTCGTGATACCCTTTCATCTGGTCTGCTCTACGTTAGTGGTTAATCTCGGGACTTCAAACCGCAAGTATGACCTCAACAGACAACAAAAAAATACCGAGAGGGAAAGATACCGAACATGGCAAAAGCCGCAGTTAAAATCGCAGTTATTACACAAAAGGTCAAAGCGCTCCTCCAACCGAGTGGTTTGCGCCTTGTAAATGTCACCAAGAACGGCAAGTGCCGTATCGAGGTGCCCGGAACGGAACAAACGCCGAAGCGCAGCAAATGGATGCAATACGAAAGTCTCATCGCGCAGATCGCAGCAGGAACGTCAGTTTCTCGCATTTTTAATCACCCTGCTGACTCCACGCGCAAGACTACTCCGAATAGCACTTATCGCAGCGCCCGCAAATCGCCGAAGCCGGTAGCCACCAGCACGCCGATGGCAGCCTTCATGGCCGGTCACCGTGCCAGTGTGCCGGTTACGCCCGCATTTGAAAGTGCCGGCCAGCCGCGCTGGTAAAACCTGGGAACCGAAAACAACACGTCAAAAATGAAAAAATTGACGACAATGAATCGTCGCGGGAAATTCCTACTCCCGCTTCCGGCAAAATCACGCCTCCATCTCAATCAACAAATCAGTCTTGGTCATGGTGGTTGGTGGACGGTTGTGGGAATTGATCCCGACAAAAAGGAAGTGTGTCTGCAACGGAAGGTCCCAATCAACAAAGGAACGGGAGCCTTCCCGAGCCGAAAAGGATCCTGGTTCAAGATTGAGGAGGACACGCTATCTGAAAGCGAAATCCTCGAAACCCTTGAACAAGCAGCGAGCAAGGCGGTGGAAAATCAACAAACCCGTGCCAAAGCTGCTGCTGCATCCCCTGCCCCCGTAAAAAAGAAGTTGGATGAGGATGGTCTCAGAAACCGCGTTATCAATCGCTTCAGAATGGCGCAATTGGAAGCTTCACGGGGTCTCGTGACCTCCACCCTCCTACCCGACGGTATCCGCGTGTAGTCTAATCACACCGGAACATATCGCATAACTCAACCAAGTTGTGCGATTTTTATTTGATATACTTACGTTTGAACTATGAACATCGTCATTACCGCAATCATTGCAGGTGGTATCACCGCTTTGATTTGTCCCTTTGGTTACTCGATCTGTGAATTGGCGCTGCATAAGTTTATTATGCATCGTCCACTCAAGATATTCGGTTGGGAGTTCCGATATCCCTTTGAAAAACACGCTGTTGTGCATCACGGTCTATTCAAATCGGACAAGACCTTTCATCATGATCCTTCAATACCCGAAAACATCAAGACCATACCAATGGCTTGGTGGAATGGCATCGTGCTTGTCTCGCTTATAACACAACCAGTTAATCTACTTGCGTATTATTTCGCAGGACATTGGGTTACTGGCCTTGCAATCACCGTTGTGACATTTGTTGCAGGAATGTGCTACTACGGAGTGTATGAATACATCCATTGGTGTATGCACTTACCAAAACCTGCTCAACGACGGCTTCTTGAACAGTCATGGGTGTTTTATCGGCTGAAAGGCCACCACCTCTTACACCATCGGCACATGAACACCAACTTTAATGTTGTATTTCCTTTTGCTGATTGGCTGTTTGGCACACTTACCCTCATTACGGTGAGATCGTATGTGCGAGAACTTTCGAACACTCGATTCCTCGTTCAAGAATACACACTTCGAACCAAACTCAATCGGAGTATTGATCGCTACTTCCAGAGGTTTCTACGCTACATGTATCCGCAGACTGCTCTTTCACATTAATCATATAATTGTGAAAGAGCATTTTTTTACTTGACTGTCAGCATGAAAGCGATACTATTTGGATAAACACCGTAACCTCCACCCTCTACCCCAACCTGCTCATTCTATGAAACCAACATCTACCCGAGGATTTATTCCTCCGCCGTTTTTTCGTTTGGATGCTCAAGGAAAAGAAATTCGCTGTGGCTCAGTTGTCACTGTTGTCTCACGTGATCCTGATAATAAATTCAGGGATCAAACAGGTGTCGTGCTTGAAATCAATGCGACATACAGCCCTTGCGATGGTCCTATTGCAGTGTTTTTTGGAGATTACACACCCGAGTCCTGCTTTGACCATCTATGTATTGTGTATAGCTGGCCTGCTGTTTCAAAAGACGAAACTAGCTATCATCGTATGGCTCGAGTTGTGTGTTTCTGTCCTGAAGAGTTGCTAGCCCAGGGCCAATCAGCAATACCTACAGCAAGTAGGCGTCAAGCTGATATTAACCCATACCGTTTGTTACCAGCACCAACGAAAAGCAGAGGATTTCACGAACTGCCATTCACCATGTGATGGCGGTTTTTTATGTTACTATATAGCAACATAGTATGAATACACACATGAATATCTTCAAAAAAATCATCTACTTTTTCGACAAACTCGAAGACAAAATACGTGGACGCCTTAGTCGAATGCCTCTTGTATACGCATTTATTGGTGGTGTAGGTATCGTACTCTTCTGGCGTGGTGTTTGGCATATTGCTGATGGTTTCGAAGGCGGCGGTGGAATCATTTCGCTTATCATTGGTTCGATTATTCTCCTTTTGTCTGGAGCTTTTGTCTCTGCTTTCATTGGAAATCGTCTTATTCTTACTGGTATTCGTGGAGAAAAAAAGCTTACCGAAAAATCAACTGATGAAATAGAAAGCGAGCTCGCAACTGAAGAGTCAGAATTACGAAGTATCAAAAATGTCCTTCTAAAAGTTGAAGACAGACTCGAAAAGATTGAAAACGAATTACCGCACGATCACAAATAAAACAGCGCCGCACTACTGTGCGGCGCTTTTTTATTTCATCTATTTTTTCTTACATTTTGCGGCTATCGTATGCCCAATGGAGAAGTGCTTGTCTTTGACGCGGACGACATGAAAAGTCCCCCTTTCGGCAATTGTTACGTATTTGCATAATGTGCCGACGCATTGCTTTCCAACGCTTAATTTGAAGAGCGTCTTCACTTATCGCACCATTGCTACCCGCTGGCAAACGCCTGCCCATATAATATCGACAATACCACTGAAACCATCCTCGTGGATCATCTGGATGTATCCAGCCTTTTGCACGCCAAACCGAGAGCGGTTGGCTTGCATTCACACCAAAAAAGTTAAGCTTGGGATCACGAAGTTTATTTCCAAGAGTCCCTTTCACAAAAAACTTTGCATACACAAACCAATCTTTTGGAAATTCATCACGACAATCAGTCATATATCTACCACCAAAAACCCCGAGCTCAAGCATCTCCTTCGGTGTAAGCTCTGGTCGGAATTCAGGGTCAAAATTCTCCCCCATAGGTTCAGTAAGCTCATATGTATAATCCTGCTGCATAAGATCGTTTACGTGAATAGTCTTTTTCATATATATGACTTTTTCGTACTTTATTGTGATATATGAAGTATACAAAAAATGTTGCTGATTTGATATATAATGTCTCTATGGCTGAAACTACTCCAAAAGGTGCTGCAAGTACCGCGACTGAAACACCTACATCTCCACGATTCGTGCATCTTCATACGCATAGCCATTATTCTCTATTGAATGCTTTGCCAAAGGTTGGTGAGCTTGTAAAAGAAGCAAAAAAATACGGCATGCCAGCACTCGCTCTCACTGAAGCTGGGAACATGTACAGTACGATTGAATTCTTTCAAGATTGCAAAAAGTACGGGGTCAAACCAATCATTGGTGTTGATATGTATGTTGCTGTTCGTGGTCGTACCGATATGCAAGCTGGAATTGATAATCGCCGACATCGTCTTGTTCTTCTTGCAAAAGATGTAACGGGATACAAGAATCTTATTCAACTTGTAACCAAATCAAACCTTGAAGGATTTTATTACAAGCCGCGTATCGATCGTGAGCTTATTGAACTTCATAGCGCTGGTCTTATTGCTATTGCTCCGTCATTTTCAAGTGAAATTAGTGCCGCAATAAAAAACCATGATATTGAAAAAGCTCGTGCTGCTATCAACTTTTACAAAAAAGCATATGGGGCTGAAAACTTTTATATTGAAATTACCCGCCATCCAGAAATTCTTGGCCACGAAGAATTGATGCAGCAGCTTATCGCTCTTGCTCGCGAGACCAATATGCCGTTAGTTGCAGGACATGATGTGTACTATCTCCACCCTGAGGACAAAGCCGCACGAGACACCCTTATGCTTGTGAATACTAGTGGCCCTGGTGGTGATAGCTCTGACCGTGGCACAAGTAATAATGCTATGGGCGGTACTGATGATGAAGAAGAGGATTTTTCATTTATTTCACAGGAACGTGCTGTCGAACTCTTCCACGATCTTCCTGAAGCACTTGAGAATACACTGAAGATTGCCGATGCGTGTAATCTTGAAATTCCTCTCGGCAAATGGTATTTCTCAGATTACAAAGTAGAGAGCGGGCGTTCATATGATGAGGAATTGGCATATCTTGTTCAACAAGGTGTAGTGAAACGCAAAATCGCTACTGATTGGGCATCAGCAAGTGCTGAGGTGCGAACACGTGCAGAATATGAGCTGAAAGTCATCAAGGATAAAGGCTACGCCCCATACTTCCTTGTGGTGGCAGATCTTCTACGATATGCACATGAAAATCACATCCTCACAAACATTCGAGGATCAGTCGCGGGATCACTTGTCACATACCTTTCGGGTATTACGAATGTGAACCCTCTTGAGTACAAACTCCCTTTCGAACGATTCTTGAATCCTGAACGACCATCTGCTCCCGATATTGATATGGACTATGCCGATAATCGTCGTGATGAGGTTATTGAATATGCTCGCAAAAAGTACGGCCTTGATAAGGTTGCGCAGATTGGAACATTCGGAACAATGATGGCGCGTGGATCAGTCAAAGACGTCACTCGAGCAATGGGATTTCCATATGAGCTCGGCGACAGAATCAGTAAGCTTATACCGATGGGTGCGCAAGGATTTCCAATGACAATTGATCGTGCGCTTGCCGAAGTCGCCGAGCTCAAAGAAATGTATGACAATTCCGCTGGTAATCCACTTAACACTGATGTCAAACGCATTATTGATATGGCACGCAAGATAGAAGGCTCGGCGCGACACATTTCTGTGCACGCAGCCGGAGTCGTCATCGCGCCGAGCCCGCTCACTGATTTCACCCCACTTCAGTACGATACAAAAGGCGAAAACAAAATCATCACTCAGTATGACATGTACGTTATTGAAGACGCCGGTCTTCTCAAATTCGACTTTCTTGGAATAAAAAACCTAAGCATTCTTGCCGATGCTGTTGATCGAGTAAAAAAGATTGAAAACATTGATGTTGATATCGAAAACATCCCTCTCAATGACAAAAAGACCTTCGAGATGCTTGCTCGAGGTGAAACCATTGGCCTTTTTCAGCTCAATGGTACTGGTATGACACGATTTCTTGTTGATCTCAAACCCTCTACCATTCACGATATCAACGCTATGGTTGCCCTCTATCGTCCAGGACCGCTCGAAATGATTCCAACGTATATCGAGCGCAAGCATGATCCGAGCAAGATTGAATACCTTGATCCACGAATGAAAGACATCCTTGATATGTCATACGGAGTTATTACCTATCAAGATGACGTTATGATGATTGCGATCAAACTCGCAGGATATAGCTGGCTTGAAGCTGATAAACTCCGCAAAGCCATGGGAAAAAAGATTCCAAAAGAGATGGAGGAACAAAAAGGCAAACTTCTTGAAGGGTTCGTTGAACACGGCAAAGATTTTGGTATGGGTAAAAAGAAAGCAAATGAACTTTGGAAACTCATTGAGCCATTTGCTGCATACGGTTTCAACAAAGCTCATGCTGCATCATATGGCCGTGTCGCATATCAAACGTCATATATGAAAGCCAATTTCCCTGCTATCTATATGTCTGCGGTGCTCACAGCTGATTCAGGTGATGTTGAAAAAATTGCTGAAATTATCGCCGAATGTAAGCGAATGAAAATTCCTATTCTTCCACCGGATATTAATGAAAGTTTCAGCCAATTTACTGTTATCAAGGGCGGTACCGAAGACCGTATTCGATTTGGACTTACCACAATCAAAAACTTCGGCCAAGGTATTGCCACTGCAATTATTGCAGAGCGCAAAAAACCAGCTCCAGAAGGTGGCCCTTTCACCTCTCTTGCAAACTTCCTTGACCGTGTGAAAGATCGAAATCTCAACAAAAAATCCCTCGAAGCTTTGATCAAGGCTGGTGCTTTGGATTGTTTCAATATTGATCGTGGCATTATGCTTGGTAATATCGAAACGCTCCTTGCTCACAATAAAGAACGTGAAAAACATCCCGATAACCAAGACTCACTTTTTGGTCTCATGTCTGACACCACAACACTACCAACACTCAAACTCGCTGATGTACCCAAGGCTCTTCCATCTGAAATGCTCATATGGGAAAAGGAGCTCCTCGGTCTCTATATTTCAGGACACCCTCTTGATAAATACCGTGAAATTATCGAAAAACGCGATCTCGACATCAAACGCGCAAAAGAACTGAAAGATGGCACCGAAATCACCATTGCTGCAATTATCGAAGAAGTGAAACCTATCACTACCAAAAAGGGTGACGCTATGGCCTTTGTTCGCATTGCTGATTTCACCGGTACCATTGAAGCAGTTGTATTTCCTCGAACTCTTGTTGAATTCCGATCTGCTTTCACTCCAGACAAGTGTGTTGCTGTCAAAGGCAAAATTTCAGAAAGAAACGGCGAAAAAAGCATGATTATCGAACGCGTGAAGATTCTCGGCTAATAACTCTTCGAATCAAAGATGTTGACAAATCATTTTTTTCATGTAGATTGAAATTAAACCTCGGTTGAAATTGAATCCCTTGAAATATATGAGTGCAAGCGCAAAAA
>JBEBAU010000009.1:0-14176 GCA_041158765.1 Candidatus Parcubacteria bacterium
CTTCTGTACTGAGAGAACGACAACGTCGCCAATTTCTGCATAGCGCTTCTTTGAGCTACCGAGCACCTTGAAGATACGGCCGATCTTGGCGCCGCAGTTGTCAGTAATTTTTACGATTGAGCGTGGTTGAATCATATATGTAGTATTAAGCGACCTTAGCCGTAGTAAGAATCTTCGCAAGCTTGAAAGACTTGTGTCGTGACATTGGTCGGCATGACTCAATCATGACCTTGTCCCCCACCTTTGCAGTATTACCTGCATCGTGAACCTGGAAACGCTTGCGAGAATTAACGAATTTCTGGTACTTTTCGTCTTTCACATATCGTTCGACCATAACAACACATGTGTCTTTCATTTTGTCAGACATCACAGTACCATTGAGTGTCTTTCGAACGCTCTTGGTTTCATTATTCTTTTGTGTTGTTTTCTTTTCCATATGTTTTATTTTTTCTTTGCTGAAACTGTTGCTGCTGGCTTCTTCTGTGCTCGTATCTCAGTGAGGATTCGTGCTATGTCCTTTCGGATGCCTTTTGCCTCTTTCACATTCTTGCTTTTGCTACCAGCATTGCCGAAGCGGAAGAGTCGGAGAGATTCTCGCTTTTCAGCAAGAGTCTTCGTAAGGTCAGCTATTGATTTGTCTTTATATTCTTTCATGGCTTTATAACATACGGATTAACGGCTGACAATCTTAGTCTTTACTGAAAGCTTAGTACCCGCCTTTCGGAGAGCCTCTTCAGCAACCTTTGCATCGACACCGTCGATTTCGAAAATGATACGACCAGGCTTAACTGGAGCATGGAATCCAACTGGATCTCCCTTACCCTTTCCGAGTTTTACTTCGGGAGGCTTCTGGGTGAAAGGCCAATCAGGGAAAACTCGTGTCCAAACCTTACCTGACTTGGTAGCGTATCGTGCCATCACCTTGCGGGCAGCTTCGATTTCATTCGAAGTAAGTCGAGCGTATTCAACAGCCTTAATACCGTATGAACCAAAAGAGAGCTTGGTACCACGAGTTTCAACACCGTTAACAAGCTTCTGCTTGTTCTTGCGACCAGTGTGCCACTTTCGGAATTTTACTTTTTTAGGAAATAACATGGTAGTAAATATTAAAATTATGCTCGATTTGCAGCATTGGTATTCTGCTGTGCAGCTGCCTTAAGGTCTCGCTCGAAGATCTGACCCTTATATATCCACACTTTGATACCAATATCACCGTATGTCATATGAGCCTTTTCACGAGCAAAATCAATGTCTGCACGAAGTGTCTGAAGTGGGATACGACCCTTCTTCAAGTCTTCCTGTCGTGCCATTTCAGCACCTCCAAGACGACCTGAAAGCTTAATCTTCACACCTTGTACATCACGATTTGCCATAACCTTCTCAATAGTCTGCTTGAGAACACGTCGGAATGGAAGACGCTTTTCGAGACCTTCTGCAACAATGAGACCTACGATAGCAGCATTTGATTCTGGGCTTCGTACTTCTTCAATGTCGAGCTTGAGCTCCTGACCTGCAGGAAGAACAACGCCCTTCTTCTTCAATACCTTGATAACCTTGTCGCTCAACTTAGCAACACCGTCACCTGCTCGGCCAATGATCATACCTGGACGTGAAGTTCGTACGATAACACGGAGAGACTTCTGATTTCGTTCAATCTGAACATCAGCAATGAAGAAAGAACGGAGTTCATCTGTAAGGAACTTACGAATGATGAGGTCAGTCTTCAAATTAGTTCGGTATGACTTATGTACCGCAAACCATCGTGACTTCCAGTCGCGAATGATTCCAAGTCTATGTGAATATGGGTGTACTGAGTGTGACATATGATTATTTTGATTTAGCAGAAGCTGCTGGCTTAATGAACTTCGCCTTCTTTGCCTTCTTCTCAGGTGCTGGAGCAAGAACGAGCAAAACGTGGCTTGTTCGCTTCTTAATTGGGAAAGCGCTACCACGAGCTCGAGGCATGCTTCGCTTGAGAACAATGCCTGAATCTACGCGAATCTCTTTCACAATGAGTCCTTCTGAACCCATCTGATAGTTATTCTTCGCATTTGCAATAGCTGAAAGGAGGAGAGCGCTCAATGGAGATGTGGCTCCCTTGCTTACGAATTTGAGAATATTCAAAGCATCACTAGCTGACTTGCCTCGAATAAGATTCGCAACAAGGCGTACCTTTCGGGGTGATGTTCGGAAATTTTTGAGTGATGCAGTTATCATAAAATTAATATGTCAGATTATTTCTTTGCTGGAGCAGCTACTGCTTCTTTTGCTGACTTTGCAGCAGTAATCTCAGCCTCCTTCTTTTTCAATTCGAGCTCCTTCTGCATCTTACCTCCGTGTCGGAGGAACTTACGGCTAGGCGCAAATTCACCGAGGCGGTGTCCAACCATTTCCTCGGTGATCAATACGTCCATATGAACTCGTCCATTGTATACCCCAAAAGTGAAGCCCACCATTTCTGGAGCAATCTGGCTTCGGCGGTACCATGTCTTAATAACCCCAGTATCGAGGGGCTTTTTTCCAGCGATCTTCATGAGAAGTCGCTCTTCAACGTATGGTCCTTTTGAAAGTGATCGTGACATTATGGTTTGAAGGTAAGTGTGAAAATAGTTTTTGTTTCGCCCGTATTTTCGGGCAAAACTCTAAGAAAGCTCTCCGTAGAGCTAGGGGTACATACTAGCAAACCTAAAAATAAAGTCAACTATTACCCTAAAATAGGGGTGTTTCTTGACTACTCCCCCGTATTTGCTAATATAGTAATACTTCTGATCGCCAATGATTGGCAACCGAGGAGCCCGCCCACAAGGCGGGTTCCGTTTTTATATGTAGTAAAATACCTTTCAGGTTTTTTGTCTAGACAAAACCCACTGAAGGTAAACTTATTTTGAAGGTGTATTTTTACTTTCTTCTTCTTTGATTAAAATCAAAATATTTTCCAAACCAGCAAATCCTAGAGAGACGACAGCGAACCCAAAACTGACAGCGAAGATTATTGCTATCTCGAAACTAAATATCCAATATAATAGAAAAGATACCAGAAATTCAATACAAAAAATAAAAGAAAAATGAAAAAGAATATTAGATGTTTTTAACATGATTTCTTAATAATACCACATGACAGTTATGGTTAGTAAATTAAAGTTTTCAATAAAAAAAATAACCTTTTTGAAGGTTATTTCTTGTATTTTATTTCTCTCCTTCCTTGCTCTTGCCAACTCGGCGTCGTGAGACAATGAAGACGTTTGAGTATCGCTTCGGAGTTCGTGTTTTCTGGCCCTTTCCTGATGGCTTACCCCATCGAGTCTTAGCTCGTCGTAGACCTCGTCCTGAGCGCTGTTCTCCTCCTCCGTATGGGTGGTCAACAGGGTTCTGAGCAGATCCTCGGACAGTTGGACGAATACCCATCCATCGTGATCGTCCTGCCTTTCCGATATTCACGAGTCGTGATTCATCGTTTGAAACAGTACCGATAGTTGCCCATGAATTCTCGCTAATCTTACGTACTTCAGTTGAAGGCATCTTGATGTGAGTGTATCCCGCATCGTTTGCAATAACCTGAGCGAATGATCCTGCTGAACGAACGAGCTTTGCTCCTGCATTAGTCTGAATTTCAATATTGTACACGAATGTACCTACTGGAATCTTCTTCAATGGAAGGCGATTTCCAACTGAAACTTCTGCCTTCTCAGAAACGAGGAATGTATCACCAACTTTCACTGATTTTGGAACGAGAATGTATCGTCGTTCTCCATCAAGATACTGAACAAGAGCGATGAAGCCTGTTCGATATGGATCGTATTCAATAGTCTTCACAGTAGCAGGCATGTCCTTCTTATCGTAGATGAAGTCGATCATTCGATAGAGCTTCTTATTTCCTCCTCCCTTGTGACGAACTGTGATGCGTCCGAAGGCATTGCGTCCCATGTCACGCTTCATACCCTTGGTGAGGGCCTTGTATGGCTCTGAAGCCGTCAAGTATTTCTTGAACGGAATCGTCGTCATGTGTCGTCGTGATGGTGTTGTTGGATGATATTGTTTCATAAAAATGGTTTGAAAAGTGTCCGGACTATGCGATTTCTATCTTATCCCCTTTTTTGAGGAAGACATATGCCTTCTTGATCGCTGACTGAGTTCCTCGATGACCTCGAACAAAAACTCGTTTTGCAGGAAGGTTAACAATGTTGACCTTCACAGGCACAACCTTGTAGAGAGCAGTGATTGCCTTTGCAATAGCGTGCTTGCTTGCGGTTTTTGTAACCTGGAATGTGTAGATATTATTACCCTCATTCTGAAGACCAGCCTTCTCAGTGATATGTGGTCGGAGAATCATATCAGTTGAAACAGTTCCAGCAACAGAGCCTACAACAGCAACTGCAGTCTTTGCCTTCTTCACAGAAACCTTCTTTTCAGTTTTTTTTCCGAATATAGCCATATATGAATTACTTAATCTTAGCCTCAAGCATCTTGAGAGACTCCGCTGGGTTGGTAATAATAAGATACTTGTGATTGAGCGCTGAAACAGGGTTTACTGTTCGGAACTCCTCGACTTCGAGGTTACCGAAGTTCTTGAAGCTCTTCATAACTTCAGGAGTCTTCTTTTCGATAGCAATAATAGCGGCGTTCTTTGGCTTTGTAGCGAGCTTCTCGAAGCCTTTGATCTTCGCAAGTGCGAGAATTACCTTCTTTGCATCCGCAGCTTTTGGAGCACCGAATGAAAGTGTATCTACGAAGAGTACTTCTCCATCTCGATACTTCTGAGCGAGGATAGTGAGGAATGCCTTTACCTTTGCCTTCTTATTGACCTTTCGATCATAATTCTTCTCCTTTCGAGGACCGTGTGCAATACCTCCACCCACCCAGATAGGTGATCGTGTAGAACCGTGTCGAGCTCGACCGGTACCCTTCTGTTGCCAAGGCTTCTTTCCTCCTCCAGATACTTCACCACGAGTCTTGGTGTTAGCAATGCTGTGACGAGCGCTTGAATTCATTGAGACAACGACCTGGTGCACGAGGTCTGCATTCCACTTGATTCCAAAGATAGACTCTGGAAGTTTCACCTTTCCTGCTGATTCGCCTTTCTGATTGTATACTGTTGTTTCCATATAAGTGTGATGAATGAAAGACGGATTAGCCGATGATTTCGACAAGCGTTCCTCGACGACCTGGAACTGCGCCTGAAATATAAAGTGAATTTGTAGCCAAGTCAACATGGAGAACGGTGAGGTTCTTCACGGTGATTCGGTCTCCGCCCATGCGACCTGCCATACGCATCTTCTTTGGAACCTTGTTTCGAAGACCTCCTCCGATAGAACCTGGCTCTCGTTCAGAGTGCTTCTGACCGTGTGTTCGTGGGCCTCCTCCGAAACCATGGCGCTTAACTACACCTTGGAATCCCTTGCTCTTTGAAATTGCAGATACTTCAATAGTATCCCCCGCCTTGAATTGAGTAACATCAATCTTGTCGCCAACTGCTTTTGCAGCAGCAGCAATTGCGGCTTCACTTTCAAATCGAAATTCTCGAATGTCAGAGAAATTACCGAGCTCTTTGATGTGGCCTCGAATAGGCTTATTGATGAGATTTGCTCGACGTGAGCCTGAACCAACCTGCACAGCTGAATAGCCGTCAGTAGCGGTGGTCTTCACTTGTGTAACCACAACTGGAGTCGCTTCGACGACAGTCGCTGGGTGCACGACGCCATTTTCATCGAAAATCTGCGTCATATTGATTTTTCGTCCAAGGATAAATTTCATTGCAGTGTTATAAGGTTGGTAGAGGTTCGGCTGAAAGCCTATCGAATTACATCATTTTTACGTCGATATTGACGCCTGATGGGAGACTAAGATTCGTAAGAGCTTCAATAATCTTCTGATTTGGATTCAAAATATCAATGAGGCGCTTGTGAACTCGCATTTCGAACTGTTCTCGCGCATTCTTGAATACGAATGCTGATCGGTTAACAGTGTACTTCTTGATTTCGGTAGGAAGTGGCACTGGTCCATAGAACTGAACGTCATATCGAATCGCTGTATCCATAATCTGCTTCAACGAAGCATCGAGGATCTTGCTCTCATATGCGCGTACGCGAATACGGAGGCGAGGACCTTCAGTCGCAGCAGAAGCAGCCTTTGATCGAGGTTTTGCTGTCTTCTTTACTGGTGTTTCTTTGGTGATAGCAGTCATGATAGTGATTATTATGGAGTCAATTATGCAACAATCTTTGTTACAACTCCGGCACCAACAGTCTTACCACCCTCTCGGATAGCGAAACGCTGATTTGCTTCGAGAGCAACTGGGGCTACGAGCTTAACCTTGAATGTAGCAGTATCTCCTGGCATGATCATTTCAACTCCTGCTGCAAGAGTAACTTCTCCTGTAACGTCTGTTGTTCGGATATAGAACTGAGGCTTGTATCCTGTGAAGAATGGTGTGTGTCGTCCTCCTTCTTCCTTCTTCAAGATGTATACCTCTGATTCAAACTCAGTGTGAGGCTTAACAGAGCCAGTTTTTGCGAGAACCATACCTCGAGTAACATCGTCCTTACCTGTACCTCGGAGGAGAAGTCCTGCATTGTCTCCAGCAATACCTTCTTTGAGCTGCTTATTGAACATTTCGATACCAGTAATAGTAGTCTTAGCTGTATCTCGGAAGCCGAGGATTTCAACTTCTTCACCAACCTTGATCATACCTCGCTCAATACGACCGGTAACTACAGTACCTCGTCCTTCAATAGAGAAAATGTCCTCGATTGGCATAAGGAAAGGCTTATCAGTCTCACGAACTGGTGTAGGGATATAAGTATCAAGAGCATTCATGAGATTCTTGATCTGTGCAACCCATTCTGGCTTACCTTCGAGAGCACCGAGTGCTGAACCTCGAATAACTGGAGCATTCTTGCCGTCGAAACCGTACTTTGTGAGGAGGTCTCGAACTTCTTCTTCAACGAGGTCGAGGAGGTCCTTTTCTGGAACCATGTCACACTTGTTGAGGAAAACAACAACCTGAGGAACACCGACCTGCTTTGCAAGAAGGATATGCTCTCGTGTCTGTGGCATAACTCCATCGAGTGCTGATACTACGAGAATAGCACCGTCCATTTGAGCGGCACCGGTAATCATGTTCTTGATGTAGTCAGCGTGACCTGGGGCATCAATGTGAGCGTAGTGACGGGTTGGCGATTCGTATTCTACGTGCGCAAGAGAAATAGTAACAATCTTTGACGCATCTCGAACAGTACCTCCCTTTGCAATATCAGTGTAAGACTTGAGTGTAGCAAGTCCGTCCTTTGACTGAACAGCAAGAATAGAAGTAGTAAGAGTTGTCTTTCCGTGGTCAACGTGACCAATAGTACCGACGTTTACGTGCGGCTTTGTACGATTGAAATCTGCCATATGATTTTATTGCTTTGAGAGTCGGGCTAACCGAGTAGCGGCTGCGCCGGCTTTACAAAGGTAAATTTTGCTAAAATAATAATGCCAACGCAAAGAAAAATGCGTACCAGCTACTATAGCCGATAGGCATTCTTCTGTCAACTCTAAAGCTTAGAGCGCACTAATTTGCTTCCCTACCACCAAATACCTCGCACTGGAATACCATCCAAGACGTTTGATGTTTGAGTTGAGGTAGTTGTGGTTGTTGTGCTAGCTGTAGGCAACGCTGAAAAAGATTCGAATACATATATATTACTTGAACCAGTCTCTTTGTGTGTGAATACAGCTCTATGAACTCCAGCAGGAATATTAGGCATAGTAAACACTGCCGCCTCTTTATTAAATTCCCTGTTGTTTGATAGCTTAAATTTTACAGCTACATCATCAATTTTTAATGTGCTACCACCTAATCTCTGGCCAATAATAGAGACAGTCTCCCCCGGTCTTGGATTGTTTGGAGTTGCACCAATAATGATCGGTGAAATTTCGCCAATAATAGTTCGCGCATTAGTTTCATTCTTCTCAAAAAGAAACTGAATCTTATCACTACCAGCATCATTACTTGTGCCATACAATGCGCGAGTTGTTGCACGATATGTTCCAGCAAAAATCTTTTGAGGATCAATAGTCGAGTACTGAGTAAATCGAACCGTCTTACCCGCTGGAATTACAAATAGTGTTTCACCATATGTATTTTTTATAGATGTAACTTCACGAGGATTAACAGGAACAATTGGGAAAATTATCTGTGAACCTCCGTACAAAACGGCACCCTCTTTGTTTATGAACTGAATATCCGACCAGTTGTGAAGCGTTACACCATTCTTACCTCCATTTACTGAAACCTCGAATGTAGCCTTGAGCAAGGCTCCCTCTTCTGAATCATGCGGACGTCTATCTTGAAAATCCATACCCTGAATTTCTCGACCTCTGTAATTCTGACGATCATTACCAAAAACTAATTCAAGTCGTGGTTTTCTTTCAACTGAAACAGTTACGCCAACTGGGGTTGTACTTGTTGATACAGGTGTTGCACTTACAGTGAACCCAACAGCATTGCTTGCGCCGTGTGATGTTCTTACATACACATTATGACCTCCTTCGAAAAGTGCTGGGCGTGGGAAAAAGAGAGTCTTCCCATCTTTGGTTCCATCAACTCCACCAATCTGTACCCCGTCAATAAACACGGAGGCAAAATTTGATCCATCCAAAAATCGCTCTCCGATTATAGACATCTTATTTGAACCTGAAGATGCAACATAATTTACTGAAATAATATATGGTGAAAGTTCTCCAACAACTAACTTTGTATTTGTTTGGTTTGCAGGAAGTACAAAATGACTAATAGGTAAAATGCTTGAATCAGAAGGGTTTGATGCTGCCTGTTGGATAGCTCGAGTAGTAATTCCAACTGACTGAAGCTGCGCACGATACGAACCTGGGAACATAATTTTGAGGTTAGAACTTGCGCTTACCGTAAAGACACGAGTCTGTCCCGCTGGTATCACATAGTATTCTCCACGATAAGTATCTGTTTTTCTTACAGCTGCACCATCAAGTGATGTTATGAGACTGACCGCCTCAATTTTCCTTGCACTTACTGAAGGCCCTGTGGCTGCAGGTATGAAATCAACCACGGCTGTTCTTTTGTACAAAAACACATCAGATGTCCCAGCGGTTACTGATAGATCAAAATCCGCCTTGAGGCTCGATTCCTTACCAACTTGATCAAAGACAATCGAGAGCGTTGGCATACCAGTTACCTGCGCAGAGATTTGTGACAGGTTCGCTGGATTGACAGCAGTAGATTCAGCTTGAGCTAATGAGACCCAGCTTGGCAATGCGAAGAGTACGAATGCTGCGACCAAAAGTAAATGCTGTGTGTGTTTCATAATAATTGTAAGGTTGTTAATAATAGATACGATTGAAAGAAAAAATGCCACCCAAAAAAAGAAATACCCGCCGCTTGCGCGACACGGGATTTCTGGGAGTGGCTCTTGTGAACAAGTATATCGCATGTGTTTTTTTGTACAAGGCACAAACAACTTCACTTATCCACAATATACAAAATATCGCTCAATTCAGTTACCGCGTGTTATTCTGTAGACATGAAAAAGCTAGGCTTCATCATTATTTGTATATTTGCCGTTATTGGTTTCGGTCTTGTTGCTGTATATGTGGCTGTTGAATTAGGTTGGACAAAAACCGCTGGCGTTATAGATATGCAGCATGATTATTTCAAAAAACAGGCACAAACTGATTCACAAAACCAAACAGAAGCATGGAATTCCAATGAGGAATGGATTTCACTCAAAGAGGCAATCAAAAAAGACACCTCCACAATTAATCTAGCCGCAAAAGATAGCGGGGTGCCAGCACGACTTATCGTTGCTTCACTTGTTGTTGAGCAATTAAGACTTTTTCATAGTGAAAGAGAGATCTTCAAAGCGGTTTTTGGTCCACTAAAAATCCTTGGCAATCAAAGCCAGTTTTCTTGGGGTGTTATGGGCATAAAACAAGACACTGCTCGACAAATTGAGAATTTTCTCGCGAGTAGCACTTCCCCATGGTACATAGGCTCAAAAATGGCTCATATCCTTGATTATCCAGCAACATCTACGATGAAAGACCGTGACGCTATGCGCTTCGCTCGCCTTACTGATGAAGAAAACCGCTATTACTCATATCTCTATGCGGGAATTGCAATGAGAGAGACGTTAGCTCAGTGGCAACATGCGGGAATGCCAATAGATATAGGTTCGCGACCGGGAGCAGGAATTGTCGCAACTCTTTACAATATTGGTTTTGAAAATTCACACCCCAACAAAAATCCTCAAATTGGCGGAGCAGAAATCAAAATCGCTGACAAAAGTTATAGTTTTGGTGGTCTTGCTCAAGCCTTCTATGATTCTAACGAGCTGATTAACGAGTTCCCTCGATAACACTAATTAGTAATTTTAAATAATTTTCGAAACCAATCCAAAAATATTCCGTATGGTCGACCAGTGAAACCAGATGCCAAAGTTGCAACAATACAAACCGACAAAACTTTTTGCCACGAAGTCCCGAGAAGTAATAAAACAATAAAGATTAGAGGTACTCGATACAGGATGAAGACGATAGTATCACGAAATATGTCGTGTAATTTTTTAAATTTCCATATTCCTATCCTTTTACCAATCCAAACCCGAGTCCAATTATAAGGTTCAACTGTAATAATATTTGGAATAATCATCACGAGTCTCCCTTTCCAAAAGATTGACCATGGTATTCCTGAAATAAGAACCTCGACAATAAGAGCAGTGAAAATCACAAAAAGATTTAGAGCCACCATATCGACAACAAATCTTTTTATTTTCATAAGTAAAAAAAGTATAACAGATAGGAGTAAAATACAAAAAGAAAACACCTTTTTGAAGAGACTACCTGGACGTCTCTGAACAAAAGGTGTTTTCTTTTTGCTTATTTATTTTCGCTTCTCGATAATTTCAGCTTCAACGTTCTTTGGAACCACTTCGTAGTGATCGAATTCCATTGTCGCGCTTCCCTGACCTGATGTCATTGAGCGGAGCTGTGTTGTGTAACCGAACATTTCTGAAAGCGGAACCTTTGCATGGAGCACTTTTGCTTGGCCTCGCTCAGTCATTTCTTCGATAGTACCTCGTTTTGATGAAATAGAACCGGTAACATCTCCCATGAACTTATCTGGGAAGAGTACTTCAACTTTCATAATAGGTTCGAGAATAACTGGCTTTGCACGCTTTGCTGCATCCTGGAATGCTTGTGATGCCGCAATCTTGTACGCAATTTCAGATGAGTCAACATCGTGATATGAACCGAATGTGAGTTCACAGCTTACATTCACCATTCGGAAACCAGCGACGATACCTCGATCCATTGCTTCGTGTACTCCCTTTTCAACTGCTGGAATAAATTCTCCTGGAATAACTCCTCCCTTGATAGAGTTTACGAATTCGAAATCATCGTATCGTGATACGTTCTTTGGAATCTTCGCATCCTTTTCAATAGGTTGCATTGGTCGAAGTGTAAGCACAACGTGTCCGTACTGACCCTTACCTCCAGTTTGCTTGATGTATTTGTTTTCAGCTTCAGCTTCACCAAGAATTGTTTCTCGATATGCTACTTGAGGCTTACCAACATTTGCTTCAACACCGAATTCTCGCTTCATTCGATCAACCATGATTTCGAGGTGTAGTTCTCCCATACCTGAAATGATTGTCTCTCCTGTTTCACCGTTTGAGCTTACCTTGAATGTTGGGTCCTCATTACCGAGTTTTCGGAGAGCCATACCCATTTTTTCTTGATCTGCTTTTGTCTTAGGTTCAATTCGGAGTGAAACCACTGGATCAACGAATTTGATGGTTTCAAGAACGATAGGATTATTTTCATCACAGAATGTATGTGAAGTAAGAGCATCCTTAATACCCACAGCAGCTGCGATTTCTCCTGCGAATACTTTTTTCACCTCTTCTCGATCATTTGCTTGAAGGCGAACGATACGGCCAAGGCGCTCCTTCTTACCTGTTGTTGAGTTGTAGATATATGTACCTGCTTCAATGCTACCAGAGTAGACACGGAAGAATGTAAGCTGTCCAACGAATGGATCGTTCTGAAGTTTGAAAGCAAGAGCTGAAAATGGCTCTGTATCAGAAGGACCTCGGAAGATTTCTTCACCGTTATTTGGATTAATACCCTTCACCGCCTTGATATCAAGTGGAGATGGAAGGTAATCAACAACAGCGTCGAGCACAAGCTGAACTCCCACGTTTTTGAGAGCTGAACCAGTGAATACTGGGAAAATCTTATTTTCAATAACAGCTTTTCGAGCAACACGCTTGAAATCTTCGATTGAAATCTCTTTTCCATCGAGGAAATCTTGCATTGCAACGTCATCTGTTTCAACAACCTTTTCAATCATTTCAGCGCGGTACTTCTTCGCATCAGCGAGGAGGTTTTCTGGGATTTCCTTTTCGATAACGTTAATTCCCTTTTCACCGTCGAAGAAATACGCCTTCATTTTCAAAAGATCCACAACTCCCTCGTGTTCTCCTTCGAGACCTACAGGAATTTGGAAACGAACTGCTCGCTTATTCAAGCGTTCGAGGATAGAAGCGTATGAGCGTTCGAATGAAGCACCCATTCGGTCCATTTTGTTGATGAAACAAAGACGTGGAACATTAGCTTCGTCAGCGTAACGCCAGTTTGTTTCTGATTGAGGCTCAACTCCTGCAACTCCGTCGAATACAACGACTGCACCGTCGAGCACTCGGAGAGATCGCTTCACTTCTACAGTGAAGTCAATGTGTCCTGGTGTGTCGATAACGTTGAATCGAACCTTTTTTGAAACATCAGTCTTCGGCATGTAGGTTGGATTCCAAAAACAGGTAATTGCAGCGGCGGTAATAGTAATACCTCGCTCTCGTTCCTGTTCCATCCAGTCAGTTGTAGTTTCACCATCGTGAACCTCACCGATCTTGTGAATCATACCGGTGTAAAACAGAATTCGCTCAGATGTGGTTGTCTTGCCGGCATCAATGTGGGCAATGATACCGAAGTTACGTACTCGTTCGAGTGGGTAATCTCTTTGCATAAATTATAAGTTAAATACTAATGAGCTAATCGAGTAATTACCAAGCAAAGTGAGCGAAGGCCTTGTTTGCCTCTGCCATCTTGTGGGTGTTTTCTCGCTTCTTAACTGCCTCTCCTTCGTTCTTTGAAGCTGCAATAATCTCATCAGCAAGCTTTTCGTGAATAGGCTTACCCTTCTTTGAACGAGCTGCTTCAATGATCCATTTCATAGAAAGCGCACGCTGTCGCTCAGGACGCACTTCTCGAGGAACCTGATAGTTTGCTCCACCAACTCGGCGTGAACGAACTTCCATTCCTGGTGCTGTGTTCTTGAGTGCTGACTCAAAAATCTCAAGTGGAGTTTCGGTCTTTGCCTTTTCCTTGATAGATTCAAAACAAGCGTAGACTGCCTTTCGAGCAACCTGCTTCTTTCCTGATTCCATAACGTAGTTGATGAACTTCGCTACCTTTTCTGATTCGTATACCGGTTCTGCCTTTACCGGATATTTATTCTTTATTTTTCGTCGCATGTGAGTGTGTAATTATAAATAACCGTTTAAGCCTTTGCTGCCTTTGGCTTCTTGTTTCCGTACTGGCTTCGACCTTTTCGTCGCTTCTCTACTCCAACTGCATCGAGAACACCTCGAACAACAGTGTATCGGAGACCTACGTCCTTAACTCGTCCACCTCGGAGAAGTACCACTGAGTGCTCCTGAAGTGTGTGTCCTTCACCTGGGATATATGCAGTAACTTCCATACCATTTGAAAGTCGAACGCGGGCAATCTTGCGGATAGCTGAGTTCGGCTTCTTTGGGGTCTTAGTAGTAACCTTTATACATACACCTCGCTTGAATGGCGCAGGCATGAAACCTGGGCGGTTTTCGATCGTATTGAACGTACGCGTAAGAGCAACCGATTTTGATTTTCGGGTGAAACGTGTTCGGTTCTTTCGGACCAATTGATTAATTGTTGGCATTCTAAAATGACTAATTATGGAACGTGATACAAAGCGGCTCGGGCAGAGCTTTGACATACGAACCAATTGTTAATTAATACAGGAGAGCTGATTTTTTCACCGAGCGGTTACTCATCTCTACTGTGGGTAGCAAATACGGGCCGAAACCCTACTCTGCAACGTGGGGATACTCTACTATATAGA
>JBEBAU010000010.1:0-5289 GCA_041158765.1 Candidatus Parcubacteria bacterium
TTTGATTCCTTCTCGAATAAGGGTGGTTGATACCTGTCGTTCTGCCCCTGGACGTTTTGATAGTACAACAAATTCAGCCCCGTGTTCAGCGCAAAAAGCACGTTTTCGTTCCGCGTTTTTATCATCCTCAGTTACAACTAGAACGTTAGGTTTGATTCGAAGGAAATGGCTTTTGAAATCAAACACTGGATCAATATCAGAACTCCAAAAGGCTTCATCTACACAACGGAGTTCGCTGAGGATGACAAGCTTATTGTCTTGGGGCATTGCAGCCTCGCGCTTTTTTGAGAGGCGAATTACTTCATCACTTGCAAAACAGACACTTAGATGGTCACCGAGGGCTCGCGCGTCCTTAAAAAACTGTATATGTCCAGCATGTAATATGTCATATGTGCCAGAAACAAAGACTTTTTTCACGGGTTTCTTTTCTTTCATGAGAGCATTCTAGCATATTTGGTGTATGGTATACTTCCCAAATAATACATTATTTAATATGACCACAGACAAAACAACCAATACGCTTCTTCGGTATATCACGATTGTCGGGCTTTTTGCAGTAGCATTCGTGCCACTTATTGTGAACACCCATATGTTTTTCTTGTTTATTACAGGAAAGGCGTATACATTCCGTATTATTGTTGAAATCGTATTTGCTTTGTGGCTTATTCTCGCGCTTCGTGACAGAAGCTATTTCCCTCGACGTTCATGGATATTCGGTGGGGCAGCGGCATTCATCGTGATTCTCGCTCTTGCGGATATATTCAGTGTCGAACCGCTCCGAAGCCTTTCAAGTAATTATGAACGAATGGAAGGCTTCGTACTGCTCGCGCATTGCTTCATGTATTTCGTAGCCCTTGCGGGAGTTATGGCGCCGAATCTCGTAGACAAAGCAGGTGAAATTACCGAAGCTGCACGAGTGTGGTCAATGAAAGCATGGGGTTGGTTTGCTCATGTATCACTTTTTGTAAGTGTCATTATTGGTTTGAAAGGATTTTCAGAAATCTTTGCACAGCAATCATTCAACCTCAGTGTTCTTATTGAAGGATCAGTTCGTATTCAATCAACACTCGGCAATTCAACGTATCTTGGTGTATATGCACTCATTCATTTTTTCCTCGTACTCTTCCTCGCAATCAGGTATTTTGAAAAAAACCGCGGTTCACTCAAGACACAACTCTCGGCTTGGGTATTCGGAGGATATGGAATTCTCGCAATCTTCGAATTCTTGGTTATGTACAATACTGGTACTCGAGGATCGGTTGTAGGTATCGGTATCGGTCTTATTATTGCAGCAGCTCTCATTGCGATATTTGAAAGAAAAGACAAAGTTATCCGCAACTCAGGTATTACCATTATTACACTCGTACTCCTCGCTATTGCTTTCCTCGGTATTTTCAAAGACAGTGCTTTCATCAAAGAAAGCAGACTACTATCTCGATTCTCAGCGCTCGCAACATTTAATTTGAAAGAACTTGCTTCGAATGAAGGTCGTGCACGCTTCATGATTTGGGGTACTGCATATCAAGGTTTCCTCGAACGACCGCTTCTTGGTTGGGGACAAGATAATTTCGGCTATCCATTTGCAAAATACTATAACCCCGCGATGTATGATCAGGAGGCATGGTTTGATCGAACACATAATGTGATTCTCGATTGGCTTATTTCTGCGGGTATTCTTGGGCTTCTCGCATATCTCTTCATGTATGCTGCTACACTTTGGTATATTTGGAAAAATCGCCAAGGTACCACTGGACTGTCATTCGCACAAAAGAGCACACTGACAGGACTCTTAGCCGCGTATTTCATTCATAATCTATTCGTCTTCGATAATATTCCAAGCTACATTATTTTCTTCTCTATTATTGCTTTTGTGCACTGTCTCGCAGCGAAGAAACCGCTTATTGCGGGTCCAGTTGAAGATATTCACAAACCTGTCTTTAGTGATCCAGTTATCGTGAACTATATCGGAGTGCCAGTTATTGGTATTGTGCTTGTTGTTGGTTTGTATTTCACAAATATTCCTGGGCTTCGTGCCAATACAACACTCATTGATGCTATGTCTCTATGTAATACCGGACGATATGCTGAAGCAAAAATTGCTTTCAAAATGGCTCTTGCCGAAAATCAGTATGTTGGCATTCAGCAAACAAGAGAACAAGTGATGACATGTGCTGGACGAGTATTTTCTGATACTGATGTTTCTCGCTCAACAAGCTCTTTGAAACAAGAATGGTTCACATACGCAGTAGAGACACTTGATGAACAGACGAAACTCACACCGAATGATATTCGAGGGCTCTATTTTGCTGGAGTATTTTTCAATGCACTCAAACAGTGGTCAGCTGGTGCACCATATCTTGAGCAAGCATTACAGATAGCACCCGCAAAACAAATTATTCAGGTACAGCTTGGCGCGAACTATCTCAACACACCAGGGAAGGAAGCTGATGCATTGAAATTGTTTACAATAGCGTACAAAACAGCTCCAAAAATGGAATCAGCGGCCATTGGATATGCGCAAGCTCTTGTCATAAATGGCAAATATCCAGAAGCTGTCAAAGAGTTTGGGGCGACATCTTCTGTTATGACAAGTGACGATCTCATTGCAGTACATCTTAAGTTGAAATCATTTGATTTGCTCATTGCTGCAGCTAATGCGCGTATAAAAGCTAATTCAAATGACATTCAGGCATTATTCTATCGAGGTGTAGCACAGTATAAACTTGGCCGAGAATATGCTGCACTTGCGGACCTTGATACGATTTCAAAAAAACTCCCTGATAATGTTCAAATCAAAGAGATAATAAAACAGATACAAGCAGGGAAAGACCCATTCACTTCACTGTTTGCATCAAGTGAAAAATAGGAGTATAGTTGACACATGTGGGTATTAACACGACTAAGTCTTCCAAGACTTTCGTCCAGTTGTTAGTCCTCCAAATTAAATGTCTACACAAGGTCCTGCCTCGGCAGGATTTTGTGTTTTATGGAACGAGCGTTATACTAATATAAGGCTTGTTCCAAGTGATGGCAGCGGCTGTACTCACATTTTAATTTAGACATTATATTGGAGCTAACACCCGTTGCCATCAGTTGGCGCAAACAACAAAAATGCTTTCATGATTTCGTTTCAAGAATACGTGCCTCTTCATACATTCACGACATTCAAGCTCGGAGGAACCGCGCGTTTTTTTGTGCGAGTGGGAACTGTTGAAGAGATGCGTGAAGCAGTTGATCGAGCAAAAAAAGGATTGATTGAAATTGGGACGCCCACAGATATTTTTGTTCTTGGAGGTGGTTCGAATATTCTTGTTTCTGATACTGGCTTCAATGGTCTTGTTATCAAGAATGAAATTATGGGTATTGAGGTTGAAAAAAGGGATGGCGATAGTGTGTTTGTTACAGCGGGGGCGGGGGAGAATTGGGATGATTTTGTTGCGAGTATGACAGAGCGAGGATTTTTTGGTCTCGAAAATCTCTCATATATTCCAGGAACTGTTGGAGCTGCACCAGTACAAAATATCGGAGCGTATGGAGCAGAGGTTGCGCAGTTTATTCATTCTGTAGATGCACTTGATATTGTTACGGGTAAATACGTGACGTTTTCTGGAACAGAGTGTATGTTCGAGTACCGAGATAGTTTTTTCAAAAAAAATCCCGGCAAATATAGTATTTCGCGCGTGACTTTTGCATTGAGCACCACACCTGTTACGAATATTTCATACAAAGATCTCAAAGAATTTTTTGCCGCTGCAAATGTGAGTGCTTCTATTACTCCCGCTCATATTCGCGCGGCGGTGATTGAAATTCGCAAAAAGAAATTGCCAGATTGGCATACGATTGGAACGGCTGGGTCTTTTTTCAAAAATCCGGTGATTTCAAGTGAAAAATATGCAGAATTAAAAGCTCAATATCCAGAATTGCCACATTATCCTGTTGCACAAGCTCACCATGTGAAAATACCGCTTGCATGGGTGCTCGACAATGTATGTGGCTATAAAGCAAAAATTCGGACAACTGAAAATGGCGCACCAAGTGCTATCGGCACATATCAGAATCAAGCACTCGTTATCGTGAATGATTATATGAAAATTCCGGGGGCGACCGCAGCTTCTGTTGTGGCTTTTGCACAAGAGATTGTTGATATTGTGAAAACAAAAACAGGAATTGATATTGAGCCGGAAGTTCAATACATCGGTTTCAAATAGCGTTCGCAGCTTTTTTATTTCACTCTAATTATGCTATAGTGCGAGAGCGTTATTACGCCCCCTGATTTCTTAATTTCACACTCTATTTTTATTATATGGCTCTATCCTTGAAGACATTATTCGGAGATCCGAACAAAAAGCACCTGAAAAAATATCAGTCTATTCCTGCGCAAGTGAATGCATTTGAGCCGGCTATTTCTGCATTGTCAGATGAGGCTTTGCGAGCAAAGACCGCGGAATTCAAAGCAAAGCTCGCAACCGCTACGCAAAATGCTGTAGTTGATCTTGAAAAAGAGAAAGCGATACTTGCTGAAATCCTTCCAGAAGCATTTGCTGTTGTGCGTGAAGCGGCAAAGCGAACTCTTGGACAGAGACATTTTGACGTGCAGCTTATCGGTGGAGCAATACTTCACAATGGAAATATTTCAGAAATGCGCACCGGAGAAGGAAAGACACTCGTAGCAACACTTCCTGCATATCTCAATGCGCTTACTGGTCGTGGTGTGCACGTTGTCACGGTGAACGACTATCTCTCACGTCGCGACGCTGTATGGATGGGGCAGATCTATGCTTTTCTTGGTGTATCGACTGCGGTCATCAATCAAGATTCTTCATATGTGTATGATCCAGCGCACAAAGCCGCTCCAACACCGGTTGCTTCTGGTGCAACTGATACGCTCGACAAAGAGCGCGACAATACCGGTTCATTCCATGTCGTGCACGAATTCCTTCGTCCAGTTAGTCGTCATGATGCATACATGGCGGATATTACGTATGGAACAAATAATGAATTTGGTTTCGACTATCTCCGTGACAATCTCGAATACAGCACGACAATGCTTCGTCAGCGTGATTTCAATTATGCAATTGTGGATGAAATTGACTCTATTCTTATTGATGAAGCTCGAACACCGCTCATTATTTCTGCTCCGACAGTTGAATCTGAAAATTTGTATGAAAAGTTTGCAACAATGGTGCGCGATTTCGAACTCGACACTGATTATGTTGTAGACGAAAAGCGCAAGCAGATTTCACTTACCGACAAAGGTATTGAAAAAGCTCAACAGCGTCTCGGTGTAGA
>JBEBAU010000011.1:0-7728 GCA_041158765.1 Candidatus Parcubacteria bacterium
TCTGGTACATATTTTCTTGATAACAAGGACGCATCCAAACTCACTGATGATGAGCTCGCTGATATTAGACGAGACAAAATTGGCTTCGTATTTCAATCATTCAATCTTCTTCCCCGCACGACCGTACTTCGTAATGTAATGCTACCGCTTGTGTATGCAGGTATTTCTGAAACAGAACGTGAAGAACGAGCGAAGAAATCGTTGCTCGCAGCGGGCTTTGCAGATACGCACTTTCATCATCTTTCAAATCAACTCTCAGGAGGACAAATACAACGTGTAGCAATTGCTCGTGCGCTTGTGAATGATCCGAAGCTCATTCTTGCAGATGAACCAACTGGTAATCTCGATTCAAAGACTGGTGAAATTGTTCTTGGCACATTTCAACGTCTCAACAAAGAGCTTGGCCGAACTATCATTCTCATCACCCACGAAGCTGATGTCGCTGAGCATGCCGATCGTATTATTATTATTCGTGACGGGATGATTGTTGAAGACAAAAAGAATACTAAACGCCGTAACGCACATATATGACCACATTCGATATACTTCATGAAACATACTCTGCCCTTTCGGCCAATAAGGTTCGATCAGGTTTGACCATGCTCGGTATCATTATTGGTATCAGTTCAGTTATTGCCATGGTCGCTATTGGGCAAGGCGCTCAAAACTCCATTGAATCAAGTATTCAATCAATTGGATCAAATCTTATCCTCGTTATGCCCGGTGCTCAGCGAGGTCCAGGAGTTCAAGTAAGTGCTGGCCGTGGCTCTGCGCGTACCCTTACACAAGCTGACGCTGATGCAATTACAAAAGAGATTACCCTTGCCAAAGCTGTTGCTCCAGAACTTTCAAGTAGATACCAAGTTACAACCAAAGGCAAAAATACCAATACTTCTGTTGTGGGAACAGTTTCATCATATCCAGAAGTACGCAATATCACTATCGAACAGGGGTCTTTCATCAGTGATCAAAACAACAAGAACCTCGCAAAAGTTGCAGTAATTGGACCGACAACACGCGACGATCTCTTCGGTGTAGATGCAAATGCAATTGGTCAAACCTTACGCATAAAAGGCCAAGAATTCAAAGTAATTGGTGTAACCAAAGCGAAGGGTGGCACAGGTTTTGGTAGCCAAGACGATATGATTTTTATTCCACTTAATACCGCCCAAAAATATCTTGCAGGAGATAGCTATGTCTCAACGATTAGTGTGCAAGCAGTCGACACTGAATCAATGTCAGAAGTTCAACAACAGATTACCGATCTTCTTCTTACGCAACACAATATCAAGGATGTAACGCAAGCGGATTTTAATACACTCAATCAAAGCGATATCGTAGCAACTGCATCGAGTGTTACATCAACATTTACTATTCTTCTTGCTGCTGTTGCGGGAATTTCTCTCGTCGTAGGAGGTATCGGTATTATGAATATGATGCTTACAACGGTTACTGAGCGCACACGTGAAATCGGTCTACGCAAAGCAATTGGTGCGAAGCGTCGAGACATTAATAGACAATTCCTCACTGAAGCAGTTGTGCTTACATTTATCAGTGGAGTCATTGGAGTGATACTGGGTTGGAGTATATCTTTTGGGGTAACGTATTTTGGTCTTCTACAGACATCGGTTTCGGTATTTTCAATTATTCTTGCATTCGGTGTATCAGCAGCAATTGGTATTATTTTCGGATATTACCCTGCTCGTCGAGCAGCAGGTTTGAATCCAATTGATGCACTTCGATACGAATAGGTTGAGCTAGGTTTTTTAGGATATACTTATATATACACATGAAAACAATACCCGAAACAACTAGGAAAGTGCCACACATTGTAATTGTTGGAGGGGGGTTTGGTGGTATATATACTGCACGAGCACTTGAGCCATTGGTGAAAAAGGGCTTGGCGGATGTCACTATTATCAATCGCACAAATTATTTCCTCTTCACTCCGCTTCTTCACGAAGTTGCAACTGGGGCGCTTAGTTCACATTCTGTGATTGAACCAGTCCGTGAAATTCTCCGCGATAGTAATGTGCATTTTATTCAGGGTGAAGTAAAAGGTATTGATATTGAAAAGAAGCTGGTGAAGCTCGCTTCTGGCGCTACGGGAGGCAAAACTCCAGGATCTGCAATTGGTCCTCTAGCGTATGACTATCTTGTTATTGGCAGTGGCGCTACAACTAATTTTTATAATATCCCTGGTGCCGAAAAGTACGCCTTCACCCTCAAAAGTCTCGAAGATGCAACAAGTATCAGGAATGCCATCATCAAAGCCTGTGAGCATGCAGCACACGTAACGGATGTAGAGGAGCGCCGCCGCCTCCTTTCTGTTGTGATTGTCGGCGGCGGCGCAACTGGTGTAGAACTTGCCGCTGAACTTATCGAATTCATGCGTACGACACTTTGTTCGTATTATCATCATGCATGCTTTGACGCGGGAGATATGCGCGTAACCCTCATTGCCAACAGTAGTGAGCTCCTTTCACAATTTCCAAAAAAGATTCGAGATATTGCGCTCACAGAACTCAAGAAAAAAGGCATTGAAATAATGCTCAATACGAGCGTGACCGAAGTTCACCCTCATGAAATAAAAATCAACAACACAGACTCAATCGCAACAAATACTGTTGTTTGGGTTGCTGGTGTTACCGCAACGCAATGGGATGTTAACAAAGCCGATCATACACCCGCTTTTGAAAAAGAGCGCGGTAATCGTATAAAAACCGATGAATTGCTTCGTATTGTCGGTCATCCAGAACTATTTGCCCTTGGTGATGTATCAGGTACTAATCCAATGCTTGCGCAAGTTGCAGAGCAGCAAGCCCGTGTCGTAGCACGTAATATCGCTGCTCTCGTACAAAATAAACCACACAGAATGCGTCCATATTCATACAAGGAGAAAGCGTTACTTGTCTCTATCGGTCAGTGGCATGCTGCAGGATATATATACGGGCGAGTATTCCACGGCCCACTCATGTGGTTCTTCTGGAGAAGTATTTACCTATTCAAATTCAATTCATGGAGAAAGCGTTTCCGCATTGCAACTGAGTGGACTATCGACCTTCTCTACCCTCGAGATATTGCATCGATGTAGTGAAAAGAGCGGCCGCAAAATAAAACACAAGAATTTCTTGTGTATTATTTTGCGGCTTTCACTGCTTCAATAAATTCTTCTCCGCGAGCCTGTCGTGATTCGTATTGTCCTGTAATATCAAATCCGGGACTGAAGAGCACCGCATCACCTTTACTTGCCAAAAATTTGATATTCTCTGCTGCTTCAATGAGATTTTTCACATAGAGAACTTTCACGTCCTTTTCTTTCAACCCTTCAATTCCTGCCCGTTCAGTAAGTGTTCCGCTTCCCGGCAACACAATAACACTTGAAACATACTGTGGTATTTCTGCAAAAAGATCCTTATACGAAGCGCCCGTATATGCACCTCCAATAACAAGCACGATACCGCGATGATTTTGCACATCACCAGAATCACTTTCACCGAGTGCACGAAGTGCTGCAAGCGTAGCTTCTGGACGAATTGACATCGTATCGTTATAAAAGCTAATTTGCCCTTTCACTGATTTCAATCGCTCAATTCTTCCCTTCATTGGTTTCATCTGAGTAAGTGCGAGGTGAATAGCATCTGGATCAATTTTGAAAATCTTGGCAGTCTCGACAGCAAGAGCGGTATTTTCTCGTACATGGGTATTCTGAATATCAATATTCCAATCAGAAGGAATTGTGCTCGACATTGTTCGAAGCATTTTTGCTCGTGGCTGGAATTCACCGTACTTTTTCAACATATCTATTGCAATATCACTCGCAACAATGAATGAATTGTATGTTTGAAATTCGAGCACTCCAAAAAACGCCGTACCCATCTGTGCAAGAGACTTCGAGACATGTGTGAGCACTGCAACGTGTGGAGTAATGCGAGCAAGACGATATTCATCCATCATATGTTCCGGCATTCGAGCAATGATAATGTCGTCTTTTTTCACCTTTTTCAAATGCGACAATACACCACCAATCTCAGGATCAGCAAAAAACACAGAGCGTTTTGTTGGCTGGTTTATTTCAACAGTATCTGCATCTTCGTCAGCTTTATCATCCGATACTTCTGTAATACCAAGAGATTCGGTAACGATACTTTCACGCAGAAGTGCGGCACCATCACTATTTTCCAAAATCGCATATATCATACGAGCAACCGCCGACTTCCCCGCAGAACCCATAACACCGACAAGCATGGTTGATGGTATGAGTTTGAATAATAATACATCAGCGTACTCAATACGAACCCCTGCATCAGCAGCAAAACGCAAGAAGCTCGAATCTCGAGGAATATCTGGAGCCAAAATAATAATGTCATTTTCGGCAAGCTCTTTTGAGAGACTGTCACGGCTCTTGGTATCAGCCATGAGACTCAAGATACCGAAGTGGCATGATGCTGGTGCTCCGACCATTGCCCCTGTGCATATACTCTCTATTTCTTGAGCAATACTTCCATGATGACTTCCACCAAGCTTATCCCTACTACGCAAATCATATATGGAGAGACGGACTTTCAGCTTCATAAGGAAACGCACATCAGCAAGCATCGCACCGTGTTCACCAGTGCCAACTACTGCAACGCGTTTACCTCTGAAAAAGTCTTTATAATTCATTAGTCACATTATACGATATAATAGCAAGTATGAAATGGGACAAATTGAGGGGTCAAAATAAAGAATAGTGAAAATGATATAATGGCATCAAGAAAAAGTACCCATGCAAAAAGACTACGATCACAAAGAAATCGAGCCCAGAATTTCAAAAATATGGAAAGAGAGTGGCAATTTTACTCCACAGATTGATTCCTCTAAAAAACCTTTTTCCATGTTCCTTGTTCCACCCAATGCAAGTGGTGGTATGCATATTGGAAATGTACTCATGATTGCAATACAGGATATGTTAGCTCGACACTACAGAGCAAAAGGTCGACCGACGCTGTGGATACCGGGCACCGACCATGGCGGATACGAGACACAAGTCACCTTTGAGAGGAAATTAGAAAAAGAAGGTAAAAGTAGATTTGATTTTCGAAGAGCTGATTTTTTTAATGAAATACAAAAATTCGTCGAGAGCAATAACAGCTCCATAAAAAGCCAGATCGATGCTATGGGAGCAAGTGTAGATTGGACAAGATTTCGCTATACGATGGATGAGCGAGCTCTGAAATCTGCCACAGACATGTTCACAAAGATGGTCTCGGATAATCTCATATACCGACGGAATTACATGGTGAATTACTGTTCATCTTGTGGCACAGTCCTCGCTGACATTGAATTAAATAACAAACCTCAGACCCAACCGCTCTATTTCATCAAATTTCCTATAGCAAACAATGAAAAAGAATACATACCTATTGCTACAGCTCGGCCAGAATTTATATTTACAACAACACATATCCTAGCTCATCCTGCTGACAAGCGATTCGCACAACATATCGGCAAAATTCTCAAAAACCCAATCACTGGCGATCCTGTTGAAGTGGTTGAGAGCAAACGAAAATTTGATCCTGCGACAGCTCAGCCTTTCCTCGTACCTTTCGCTCCTTCATACCTCAACTACGACTACGGTTACACTCTTTATAATTCTATTCCATCAAAAAATCTGCTCGATTGGGATGGTAATATGCTCGAGCGATATCCTGGGATAAAGCCACTCGATGCCAGGAAAAAAGAGGTGAATGTTTTGACGAACTTAGGCATGATAGAAAAAGTTGACGAGACATACGTAGGCACGACACCTCTCTGCAAGCGTGGGCACGTGGTTGAAAGTATGATTATGCTTACTTGGTTCCTCAAAACAGACGATGAAAAAATCTCTCTGAAAAAACCCGCACTTGAAGCTCTTCAAAAAGATATGGTGACAGTTCTACCTCGATGGAAACAAAAAGAACTCACTAACTACATCAACAAGATGCATGATTGGCCTATAGCACGCCAAACAGTCTGGGGCATAAGAATCCCAATCTGGTATGACGTATCCGATCCATCAAAATTTATTGTTTGGTTTTTTGACAAGAATGGTGAAAAACAATATGGTAACCTAAAAACTTTTTTAGACAACGGTATATCACTTAGTGAAATTGAATCGGGTATTGAGCGTATCTATGCCCAAGATGATGCTTCATGGACAATTAAAAAAGAACCGAATAAGCAGTATCTGCAAGAGACTGATACATTTGATACATGGCTATCAGCCGGAAATTGGAGCGTTGCTGCATTTGGAGACTTGAATTCGCCTGATTTCAATTATTTCTATCCAAGTGAAGTTATGGTATTGGGACATGATCTACTTCAGCTATCAGTTGCAAGGAAAATATTCCTAGCTCTTTACATGACTGGCAAATTACCATTCAAAACAGTGTATCTACATCATCTAGTAAAAGGAAAAGATGGTAAAAAAATGAGTAAGAGCCTTGGTAATGCAACAACTCTCGAATATTATCTTGATACATACGGAGCAGATGTCACGCGCATGGCACTTATATCGTATGCAGCATCAGCAGATGATTTTATTTTTGAAGATGAGCGTCTACAACACTTTCAAAGATACATACAGAAACTTTGGAGGATGGCTGAATTCATACCTGTAGCTGATCAATATTCCCCACAATTTTCTCAATCTCTAAAATTATCAAGTGGGGACAAATACCTATTGGAATTATTTGATCGTCTTTCTGTTTCAGTTGGTTTAAATATTGAAAAATATACACCTGCTCAAGCACAAGAAATAGCACTGGATTTCATCACAATACTTGATACATATATTCAAGACATGAATGACCAGGCTGATGCAAGTATTTCACTTTCAGTTTTTCGACATGTATATAGTAACTATTTGAAACTGTTACATCCGTTCATGCCATTCATAACAGAAGAATTAAATTTACAATATTACAAAGCTAACTCTGTACTGGCAAGCTAATCGTATAAAAGAAAAGGACGGCGCTCTACAGAGAGCCCCGTCCAATTTGTTGTGAGATTTTTACTTCCGCATCACAGAGTGCGGACTTTGTTGTCAGGCTTGCCTTTGGGGTCAGTCCCCAGCTTGAGCGCAACCTGCGTCATCGGATGAATGACCGGGAACTCCCCTTTATCGCTCAATGGCACACCCTCAGCATCAACGATGCCAGAGAAGTGGACGTAGGCGCTTTGGCCGTTGCCATACGCCACGTGACCGCTGCCACCGCCCCAAGAGAAGCTGAAGAACGAAACAGTTCCCAACACCCAACCATCCTTTGCCATTTCTTCTGGCAGGACGGCAGGGATTGGATCCCATTTGCCCAACGAGCACTTCGATAGAGGCTTGGACAGACCATGTTCGATGCAGTATTCGATAACACCGTGCATCATGCCGCCCGACTTGAGGAAGTCCGCACCAGGGCGGCTATTTTCCGCATACAATGGAGCAGCAAGCGCGATAACACCATTTTCAGACTCAAGCGTCGTGAAACCAAGCTGATCAGCTTTTGCTGAAGTGGTGCGAGCAACTTGCGCCGCCCATTTTTCCTGCACGGAGAGCCAGAAACGGTTGTTACGAGTGGTGACTGCGATCTCCAACTCGATGAAAACCCCCTCCGAATCAATGACGACGATACTGAAATCGTAATCGCCCTTTTCACCACGGGTGTGAGGCTTATGTTTATCCCAATTGCATGCCACCTCGAAGTGACGGGGTTC
>JBEBAU010000012.1:0-9804 GCA_041158765.1 Candidatus Parcubacteria bacterium
TCCAGCAACTGGCTTCGTAGGACCTCTTACGATCGCTAAGTTGAACTCAGGTTCAACTGTTACTACAACAACAACTACATCTTGCCCAGCAGGATACACTTGTGTTGCTAACGGTTCTACAACAACTACAACATCAGGCGTTATTTCAACTCCTGGCGTTGAAGGTACATTGACAGTTACAACATCAAACACTGGTCTCCCTTCATCAGTTTACGAAGGTGACGTACAGGTTGGTATTCTCGGTTTCAAGGCTGAAGCAAAGTCTTCAGACATCTTGGTACAACGAATCAAGGTTGACCTCGGTGCATCTTCAAAGATCTACAACAAGGCATTCAAGAAGCTCTACGTAAAGGATGGTTCAACTATCGTTGCATCAATGGATCTTAACTCTTCAACAGTAGTTAAGGAAAGCGACGGCCGATACACAGCTACCCTTTCTGGATTCAGCATTCTTATTCCAAAGGATGGATCAAAGAACCTTGTGATCGCTGCTGATGTTATGGGATCAATTGATTCTACAGACATCTCAACACTCACTGGTACAGCAATCCGACTTTATGGAACATCACCTGGAACTGCTGTTCGAGGTATCGATGGAGCTGGTATTGATCAGTTTTCTGGTTCAAACTCAGTTACTCGAAACCTTTCACTCTCTGGCTCACTCACAGATGCAGCAACACTTAAGCTTTCAACAAACTCAGCTACTCCAAAGTCAGCTCAGGTGATCGCTTCAGCTGGTGCAGACAAGGATGAGGCAGACAAGGTTACAACCCTTATCTTCGATGTTAAGGCAGAGAAGGATAACGTTACACTTACAGACCTTATTGCAACAACAACAGGTACAGCTGTAACAGGTAGCCGAATCACAACTGCATACCTCTTCGAAGGTACAACTGAAATTGACAACGCTTCTGTAAACAGCGGTGTTGCAACATTCAATGACATTGACCTTGTTATCAACAAGGATACAAAGCGAACATTCACTATTAAGGTTGATGTTCGAGATGCTCAGGCAACAATTGAGACAGCATCAACGACAATCACTGCAGCTGGTCTTTCAGCAGAAAATGCAGCTGGTGATACTGTAACTGCAGGTACATACCTCACAGGTTCAGCATCTGGTGAAACCATGTCAATCAAGAAGTCTGGTGCTACAATCACACTTCTTTCAAAGTCAACTGGTAAGACAACAACCACAAACACTAACGCCGCAACATCAACAACAGTTCTCGACGGTATCTTTACAGTTCGAGTTACTGCTGACGGTGCAGACGTAGTTCTTGGTTCAACAGCATCTTCATCTCCTTTCGCTAAGACATCAGCTGTTGCTGCAGACGATTCATTCACTGTTTACAAGAACGGTGCTGATCAGGCAACAACAACATTCTCAGCTGTAGAAGTTGTAAGCTACGCTATCCCAGAAACTGGAGTTACAATCAACTCTTCAGCAAACACATTCACAATTGCTGATGGTAACTACGCGGACATAGAAGTTCATGCAAAGATCACTGTTACAGGTGCTGCTGCTGCAAACGACTATGCTATCCAGCTTAAGAAGCTCTTTACTAACGGAACAACTGTTGTTAACTTCATGGACGGTCAGTCAACATGGAGAACATCACCTGTTGTACTTCCTTAGTCACGACTTCAGCCGATACTTACAGATTAAAACCTGTTAGTTAAGCAAACAAAAAACCACCCCGTAAGGGGTGGTTTTTTGTTTTGTACACATTATTTTGGGTACTCGTACAGGTCATGTTAGAATTAATGCATGGTAAATCCATTTGATCGTACTTTTTTCAGATTTGTTCTGGGATTCACATGTATCATGGGATTAAGCTTCGCTGTGTTTTTCATTGTTGGAAAGTATCGCATGGACGTCTCAACACTCTCTGCAACACCAGAAAAGCCTATTGGAGCCTCTGTAATCGCAACTACTACTGCAACAACTGTGAAGCCTACAAGTGCAGCAGCATCTCTCAAATTGAAGACCTTAGGGAAGTAACAGTAACTACACAGCTTTCATTTTTTTAGTTTTCTTCACTATTTCTTTATAGGGATTTTATCTCGGTTTGTTACGCTTAATGCATTATTGATTAACTATACTGCATTAAATGAATATACAATACGATACAAAAGCAGATGCATTATATTTCTCTTTACGAAAAGGTCGTGTAGCTAAGACTGTTCCGGTGAGTCGTTTCCTTACTATTGATATTGATACAAGAGGAAATACACTTGGAATTGAAATTCTCGCAGTATCATCACATCAAGGAGTTGAATTGCAAAAAAGCCTTCGCAAAGGCATACCTGTCAAAATAATTACTACAGAGCCTCACACAGCCTAGGGTAATCTAGATTTTTCTCGAGGGATGTGCTAAAGTATTCTCATAGGCCAAAGACAGAAGGCACGGCTCAAATAAGCCATTTAAGCCCTTCCGAGGTTCGCACAGTATGAGATCGAGCGATTTCAACTGAGCCCCCTCTACCACAAAGCCTTATAAAGGTCGTTTCATTATTAATTTGTCAGTACACAACAATGCCACGTACAAAAGTAGCAAAGAAAGAAATTCTCGATAAAGTAACGACAATTGTCGGAACTCTTAACGAAAAGACAGGTTCAATGGTGTTTGTAAATTTCCACGGTCTCAAGGTTGCAGATACAATGCTTGTGCGACGACAGCTCAAGGGTGAAAAAATCGGCTTCTTCGTAGCGAAGAAGACGCTCATCCGAAAGGCACTCACTGAAAAGGGATTCACCGGCACAATGCCAGAATTCAATGGTGAGCTCGGTATCGCATATGGCGCTGATCTCATAGCTCCAGCTCGAGAAGTTCACACATTCCAGAACAAATACAAGGGCAGCATTTCTATCCTCGGAGGAATCTTCGAAGGAAAGTATATGTCAAAGGATGAAATGACAGCAATTGCTCTCATTCCTTCACAGAAAACTCTTCAAGCAATGTTCGTCAACGTCATCAATTCTCCTATTCAGGGATTTGTTATGGCAATCGATCAGATTGCGAAGAAGAAGACAGCCTAAACGATTCACTCAAGTATCCCATTATTATATTTATCAAACATTACTATGTCAGAAGAAACAAAAGTAGAGATTCCAGCAAAGTTCAAGTCAGTTGTTGAAGCTATCGAGACAATGTCAGTTCTCGACCTCAATGAGCTCGTAAAGCTCCTCGAGAAGAAATTCGGCGTATCAGCTGCAGCAGTTGCAGTAGCAGCTCCAGCAGCAGGTGGCGCAGCAGCAGGTGAAGAGAAGAGCACATTCACTGTTCACCTCACAGCAGCAGGTGATCAGAAGATTGGTGTTATCAAGGTTGTGAAGGAAGTTCTCGGCCTTGGTCTCAAGGAAGCGAAGGACCTCGTTGACGGAGCTCCAGCTGTTATCAAGGAGGGCATGAAGAAGGAAGATGCAGAAGCTCTCAAGAAGCAGATCGAAGCAGTTGGCGGAAAGGTAGAATTAAAATAAATACAATAGAAAAAACCCTCTTCTTGCAGGAGACGCTGTAATTGTCTGGTGACAATTCAGCTCACTCTCGAGTGCCTACGCACTCTCCGAGAGCTCCTTCAGAAGAGGGTTTTTTCTATTGTATTTATGATATAATGGCTCATCATAATCAAAATATATGGATATTCTTGCCAAACTGTTCGGAAATCCTGCGCGAGTGAAGCTTTCAAGACTTTTTTTGTTTAATCAAGAAAACGCATTTACGGTAGCTGAAATAGCAGACCGCTCGAAGACATCTGCTCGAGAAGTGAAACGAGAGATAGCACTACTCATGTCTATTGGCCTTGTGAAGAAGCGTCTTGTTACCCGTGAGATTACCAAGAAACGCGGCAAAAAAGTCACGGTGAAAAAAGTCCATGATACGGGCTATATGATTGATTTGAAATTCCCATACCTCCAAGCTCTCAAGAGCCTCCTCATTACCGTGAGCCTCCATGCTGATGATACACTCGTGAAGCGTTTCAGCAGTGCGGGCAGAATCAAGTTCTTCGTTGCATCAGGACTTTTCATTCAAGAATGGGATACACGCGTTGATTTGCTCATTGTGGGGGATGATCTCAACATGAAGCGTCTCGAGGGCATTATGAAGACTATAGAGGCTGAGGTGGGGCGTGAAATTGCATATTCAGCATTTGAAACAGCTGATTTCGAATATCGTTTTGGTATTCATGATCGTCTCATACGTGATATTCTCGATCTTCCGCATACGGTGCTTGTGGATAAGCTTGGTGTCGAAGATATGCTCTAGGCAGTACCCATACATGGTATAATTAATGCATTATAAATTAAGCATTAATCACCATATGTTTGTAGAAAATGTACAGAGTGGCGTGGACGGTTTCGTACAATCACTCTTTGGTATTTGGGGAGGTATTGCAAGTTTCATTCCTGGTCTTATTATCGCGCTCATCATATTCATCATTGGTTGGATGCTCGCGCTTCTTATTGAGAAGCTCGTTGAAAGCGTTTTCAAGACACTGAAGATCGACAGCGCTCTCAAGGCTGCAGGAGTTGAAGAAGTTATTACCCGTGCAGGATACAAGCTCAGCTCAGGAGTTTTCGTTGGAACACTCGTGAAGTGGTTTGTTATCGTTGTTTTCCTCGTTGCAGCATTCGATGTTCTCGGACTTGCACAGGTAAATGATTTCTTGAAGGGTGTTGTGCTTTCATACCTTCCTCAGGTTATCGTTGCTGTCCTTATCCTTATCGTCGCTACTGTGGTTGGGGATGCAGTTCAAAAATTGGTCATTGCAAGCTCACGTGCTGCTCATGTTAAGTCAGCAGCATTCCTCGGAAAGCTCGCGAAGTGGTCTATTTGGATTGTTGCATTGCTCACAGCGCTCGATCATCTTGGTTTGAGCTCACAGTTCAATACACTTTTCCTCGGTATTATCGTAGCTCTTTCACTTGCTTTTGGTCTCGCATTTGGCCTTGGTTGTAAGGATCATGCAGGTAAGCTTGTTGAGAAGATTGCTCGAGATATTTCAGAGCGAGAGTAGTCTTTATAGGAAAACAAAAACACCTTTTGTTCAGAGACGCTCGGTCTCCTCGAAAGGTGTTTTTTGTTTTCCTAAGCGCATAATACGTGTTATGCGGGGACGTAATCAATAGTCTTCTTATCGAGATCGGCAGCTATGACTTTGAACTTAATTGGATCACCGAGAGTGAAGCGTTTGCCGGATTTTTCACCAATCATAGAGTATGTTCGCTTATCAAATGACCAGAAATCACTTGTGCCAGCACCTGTTGCGCCATTAACGCCTCCAGTGGTAAGATTGCGCACATTGATCATACCCTCTGATTTTGTTTCATTTTCTTCGACATAGAGACCCCATTCAGTCACACCTGAAATAGTACCTTCGAATACCTGACCGACACGTTCTGACATGTACTCGACTTGTTTGAGCTTTTTGGAAGCGCGTTCTGCTTCTGAAGCATCGATTTCACGATCAGTAGATGTCTCAGCAATATGCTGGAATGAAACGATATCTCGATCGCCGAAGGCTTCACCAGCGAGGTGTTTTGCGAGAATACGGTGCACGAGGAGGTCAGGGTATCGTCGAATTGGAGAGGTGAAATGTGTGTAGAAGTCGAAAGCAAGACCGAAGTGACCGATATTTTTGGTTGAATAGACGGCCTTTTGCATAGAGCGGACGGCGGCGGTTCGGAGGAGGGATTCGTGTGGGGTGCCGTCTACCTGTTCGAGAAGGCTATTCAAGGCGCGTGCCGTCACGCCGCCGTCTTTATCAACATTGAGGCTATATCCGAGAGCTTTTGCGAATGTCGCGAGATTTGCAATGCGTTCCTTGTCTGGCATATCGTGAATACGATAAATTGCGCCAGTATCACGTTTGCCGTTCTTTTTTATTGAATCAAAAATAAATCGAGCGACTTCACGATTTGCAAGAAGCATGTATTCTTCGACGAGTTTGTGGGTATCAAGACGCTCTTTTTTGTACACGCCGATTGGTTTGCCTTGAGCATCAAGACGGAATTTGATTTCTTCTTGTTCGAATTCGATAGCACCCTTTGCAAACTTCTCTTTTTGCATAATTTTCGCAAGGCGATTGAGCGTGAGGAGTTCATCACGATATTGCATGCCAACAGTCGGATCGCTGATACCTCGATGTTCTGCGACGGTGTCTTTTGTGATGAAACCAGTCTTCGCAGCTATTTCAGCTTCATTTGAACCATTTGGTTTGCCGTCAATAATAGTCTGAGCAGTTTCATAGGTGAAACGAAATGTTGAATTGATAACAGTGCGACCAAACCACCGTTCACGCACCTGAGCATTGTCATCCACAACAAAAACAGCTGAGAAAGTAGCCTTGTCAGCCCCTGGGTTGAGGCTACAGACGTCATTAGATAGGATCTCGGGTAACATCGGTATGGTGCGATCAACGAGGTATATCGAGCATCCACGCTTCACGGCTTCTTTGTCGAGTTCTGAGCCCTCACGAACATAATGAGACACATCGGCAATATGGACACCAATTTCATAGAGATTTCGGCCGTCTTTGGGAGGGAGTACTTTGAATGAAATAGCATCGTCGAAGTCCTTCGCATCGAATGGGTCAATAGTGAATGTATGCGTTGTTCGGAAATCACGGCGTTTTGCGAGCTCGTCAGCACTCAAAACTTTTTCTTTTTTTTCAATCTCTTCTGCTTCAGCGTCAACTGCAGGAGGGAAACCAGTTTCAAAACCTTTTTCGAGAACAATAGATTCCATTTCAACATCATTCACACCCTTTTTACCAAGAACACGGATTATGGTTGCTTCAGGATTCTTTTTTGGATTTGTCCACGAAGTAAATTGTATGAAAACTTTCTGGTCCTTTTGGAGGCCATGCTTAGCTGCTTCAGCAGGGGAGATGGCGAAGTCCGTATACATTTTTTTGTCATCAGGTATGACGAAATAGAGTCCTTGTTCTACATCTACAGTACCGACAAAAGTGCTACGCGCACGAGATACGACGCTCACAATTTCACCAATAGGATTATCCATGGTACGAGCACCAGGACGAGAATATGCAGGCTTATTGATGTTAGTTCCAGCTGATCGAAGCTTGAATTCCACGGTATCGCCATTCATAGCGGTATTGAGGCAGCCTTCTTCGATGAGAATGTCTTTTGCTTCGCCGCTCTTGCGTGCAGCATCAGAAGCCCGAGGATCAGCAATGAAACCTATGCCTTTTCGGGTGGTTGTAATAGTGCTTACAAGAGTGCCGTTATGCGTATTTGCTGGAACCTGAGTAGAGGGTGTCATATGGAGTCTTTCGTGGTGTTTACTATAGCGCATATTGCCTTTTTTTAATAGGTCTGATAGGATAGCGCATACATTATGTTAATGATCAGACTACAACGAGTAGGACGCAAGCACGAACCAACATTTCGTCTCGTTCTTACCGATTCAAAGAATGGCCCGAAGAGCGGCAAATACGTAGAGGTTCTTGGTTCATATGATCCTCGCCGTGAGAATAAGGTAGAGCAGTTTGACGTCGAAGCTATCAAGTCTTGGATTTCAAAGGGTGCTAAGCTCTCAGGAACTGTTCATAACTTCCTCGTTCACAAGAAGGTTATTACCGGCAAGAAGCTCAACGTTTTGCCAAAGAAGAAGCCTATCGTTAAGGCAGCAGCAGAAGCTCCAGCAGCTCCAGCAAGTGCTCCAGCAGTAGCAGCATAAATAGCAAATAAAAAAGACCTTTTGTTCAGAGACCGTCCGGGGAGGTCTCTGAAAAAACAAGGTATTTTTTATTTATCACTTTACACGGCTACAACACAGATAACAGCGACGAGGATGAGCATGAGGACCCAAGGTTCTGGGTTCTTTTTCATGATGATTATCCAAGCTATTTGTAATCCAATAATGGGGAATATGATAGAAGCGAAGACACCGGAGACAATACTACTGAGATACAAAGGAATAAGAGCGATAGCGAGACCGCTTGCGGTGCCGATAGTTTGACGTGCACGTCTTTCACCAAGAATTGTTGGAAGAGTAAGTCGTCCTGCTGCAGCATCACCAGCGAGGTCGCGGATATCTCTGATATTACTGAATATCGTAACGAGTGCGAGCAATGCAAGCGCATATGAAAGAGGAAAATCACTGAGTTTTTCACCCGCATGAGTGAAGAAAAAACCACTCCATGTGAATGCAAGCATTGCTAGAGCGATTACTGCGGACGAGACGAGAGGAATTTGTTTCAACTGAAGTGGTGGCATCGAATAGATATAACCAAGCACACAGAATGTCGCAATGAAGAAGCATACGGTGCCACCGAGAAGTGCTCCACCAATACACGCGAGGGCAACGAAGAGAACTGCAATGTGTTTTGCTTCGGAAGTTGTGATAAGACCGAGCGGAATAGGGCGGTTATTGTGGTTGACGGTATCAATTTCATTATCAACTGAATCGTTGAAAAAGACTGCCGAAAGTCTTGCCGCAGTTCCTGCAAGCAATAATGTAATAAGCGAGAGAATATCAGCCCAATTCCATAGGATAGGGCCTTTCATATGAATACTGAGCGCAATACCAAGTGCAATGAAGCCGAGATATATGACAAGTCGCTTAGGTCTGAGATTGAGTCGCACTGCTTGCCAGAATTTGGGATAGGTGAAATAGAGAATGATTGCCGCAATAAGCCACATGAGTATGAAATAGATCTGAGCCATTACCGCGCTAAAATGTATTTGTAAGTATGTGTTGAGACTTGTGAATGTGTACACCGGTGAAATAAATGCATGATTCAATATTGAATTTCCAACACCGCTGAAAAAGTAGAAGTTTATGTCGCTTGGATTCATCTGTGAAGTAAGAAGATTTTCACCGGTACCAATGGAAGTGATAATAGTTGGGAGTATTGCAATAGCAAAAAGGAATGTATATGAAGCGATGAAACAGAGAGCGGCACGGAGTATGCTACGTGTTCGGTGATATATATAGCCAGCAACTGCAATAAGCGCTACGCCGATTTCAATTCGCATACCAAGAGTTATGCCATTGTGGAGATCCGGACCAAAAAAAGTAAGAAAATTATATTGTACGCTGTGCGCCGTATCAAAGAGATAATGCATGAGACCACTGTCGGTACCTGTCACAATAAGATCAATGATTGGCGGAATAAGAATGATCATGAAAGCGTAGATGCGGAGTTTGTTCAGGATTGCACGCTGCGCTGGTAAGAAAACACTGAGAATAGTAAGCATTCCGAGCGTGATAACTGCATAGAAGAGGGTGTAGTGAATAAATGTGAGCATGTCAGGGATTATTGCTCCGCTGCTATTGCCACTTGAAAGGGATTCGAGGATGTAACGAATGAAAAGAATGCCGATAAAGGCCACGCACCATGAAATAATAGAGACTTCGGTTTTTTCTATCTTTTCGAGTAGTTGTTTCATGTGCACATGATATACCTATTGACGCATTATGATAAGAGGGTAGAATTATGGGGTAGGCTTATTAACCAATACCTTTTACCGACATGCAAACAGACCAGCAATTTCTCGAATACGTTATCAAGGCCCTCGTAGACAATCCAAATGAAGTAAAAATCACTCGAACCGTCGATGAGATGGGAGTTCTTATGACCCTCGAAGTAGGTGCAGCAGATATGGGCAAAGTTATCGGCCGATCTGGCAATACTGCAAAAGCAGTTCGAACACTATTGCGAGTTGTTGGAATGAAAAACAATTCTCGAGTGAATCTCAAGATCAATGAACCAGAAGGCGCAGCTCCAAGAGCAGAGAAGGCGTCAAAGACAGTGGATGAAGCAATGGCGGAT
>JBEBAU010000013.1:0-11162 GCA_041158765.1 Candidatus Parcubacteria bacterium
CCGGATGTAGGCATTTTTGGGCACCAACAGCAGTTCTTTGCTTGGGTCGTATGTCCGTCCGATTTCGATCGTGACGAACTCCTTCACTACCCAAACCTCCACTCCTTCCTGATCTTTCACCTTGATTGCCCCATAGGGAATCTCCGTGTTGTCGGGGAGGTGGCGGTTGAGGTTGAGCTTCTGTGCTTGTCCGATGCCGATCATTACGAACATCGGCGCTACGAACAGCCACGCCAATGCGCGAATGAAGCTGCTCGGTTTCTTTTTCTTGTCTTCTTTCTTTTCGGGTTTCGGCTTTTCAGCCATAATGTTACCTTTCGTTTGCTTCTTCCGAAGCGTTTTGGTTTTTGGTTAGGTTGTCGGCGGTGTTGCTTGCGCATTCACTGCCTGAAGAGCCATGTCTCTTTCGAGATGTTGGAGCACATGGGGCTGCATGCCGGATCCACGCCATACTTGAATCTTATTGTTTTCAAGCAAGACGGCGTTTTCTCCAGCAGTCAAAGCTTGCTGTGCAGTGACTTCTTTGCCGAGTTGTTTCATATCGGCAATATAGGCAGTTGCAGCGGCGGATATTGCTTTACGGAGTAGCTTTACTTTTTCAAGTTCAGCATAAGCCGCAATGATTTCTGGCGGAGGAACAAGTTGGATTGCTCCATCGATGATTTCAGCGGGGAGGTTCTGTTCAACAAAAACTTGTTGAACGCGCTCCAGCAGAATTGCTGAAATTTCAACCTTACCCACACCTGTTTGATGCCAGATATTCTCCATTGGGATGTTCTCACAGACATTGTTAGCTTGCTCAACCACGTTCTGGTTGATGATCTGAGCAATGACTGTATCCGCATCCTTAAGGTTTTTGAAACCAACCAGGTTGTAAGGATTCGGTCTCCACCTGAACGTGTTAATCTGAGGGTTTGTGGTCCCAGCTATCACAGGTTCTGTGCTCATTGAGATTTCTTCCAGTGAAGCAATGTCTTTTGCTACGATGGGCACATTTTTCACCAACATCTCGATATATTCGAGCTTGAAGATGAATGAAGGCCATCCCGGAACAAATACGAATCCTTGCAGGACCGGCCAATTAAGGCGGTTCCCAAGGATTGACATAATCGCCAAGGTGTAGGGTTCTTCGGGAATGGTGATGAAACCTTTCCCGATATTTTTCAACATAAGGATTCCGAGGGTGGCACCGAGTGCAACCCAGACGTAATCCCAAATGTTTGTATCGAGGACGGTAAACCGCCAATCATCAATGATGTCGAGCATATTATTCGTGGCGAATGCCAGAAAAAAGAGCGCGATCATCACGTAGGTGATAAAGAGCACAAGGCTCATAACCAAGGAAACGAATGTTCTCATAATATTTTCGGGGTTGAAAGGGAGACTGTTGTTTGCTCCCAGATCTTTTTTTCAAGTGAACGTGAGCAACAGGCACACGTGTTCTAAGTTAATAGTATTGTATCATAAGTATATATAAAAGTCAAGGGCTAGAAACTGCGAAATTCGCGATGTTTCTAGCCCTAGTTTGATTTGTCTGGGGTGCCGAAGCACCTTGCAGATCACAGCTTCTTGAGGCGGATTTTGATCCTCTGCGGACCGGCATTTGTAGGTGCCGTGCAGTGAATCCGAATCGCTTGGAAACCGTTTGTGGTGAGACGGCCTTCCGTCTGAACCACTCCGTCGCACGCAACCTCGAACGCGGTGGTGACCCATTCTACTGGAGTCGCCGCAATCGTTGCTGCTGCTGTGTTCTTGTATTCAACATCCTCGCCCGGTGAGAGTGCGAGAACGATGCAACCCTCGTCTTGACCGTGTGTCATGGCTGTTGGCAAGTCCGCGAATGCTTTCGCGGGACCATTGCTCGGCCATGCAGGCGGTGGAACGACAACTGCCGGTGGGTTGGTCGGTGCGGTCGGTGCCGCAGTTGGAACCGCGGGCATCGAGCCAATGATGGACGACGCGCCAAACAGGATGTTCGATGCGCCATTACCACCGTTCACAACATTGATGTTGTTGCCGGTGACATTTACAATAGCACAGCCACTGTATGTCATGGACACCGGAATTCCCGGCGAACTTCCCGCAGCTACAATCTGATCCACGTGGCCTCGGGAGGCGTGCGGGTCAATGTATACTGTCGGCCGGCCGCTTTGAGGGGCTGGCGCAGGTGTCGGGGGTCTTCCCGGTGTGGTGATGCTAGCGAACTTGTCGCTCGCCCGGTTGCTGCTGTTGAGGATGTAATGAACACCCCAGTTAGCGAAGGCACCGAGAATTGCGAGGGCAATCGTCCACCAGATAACCTTCATCTTGTTTCTGCTGATGAAGCCCTTGGTCCAATCCCACGCCTTCCGCCATTTCTTCTTGGGTGCCGGAGTGGTGGGGACCGTGGCGGGTGCAGCGGCTGTGCCAGTTGTTGTAGGAGCTGCAGTCGTCGGAGCCGTCGCTGCCGGAGCAGCTGCAGTAGGTGCAGCGGCTGTCGGAGTTGTCGGAACCACAACCGGAGGTGTTGCCACCGGTGCAGGCACCACAGGTGCGGGCTGAGTCGGAGGGTTCACCACGGGAGTCGGAGCCTGAACCACCACAACTGGAGGTGTTGCTACGGGCGGTGTTGCCACCGGCGCAGGAACCACAGGTGCGGGGGGCGGAGTCGGAGGATTCACCGCGGGAAGTGCCGGAGCCGGAGGTAGAGCTGCGGGTGCAGCGGCTACCATGTCCGCATCGATCGTAATCATCAACGGCGGTTCCGACCAGTTAGCAATTGGAGCAGGACTAATCCCACCGATATAGACAGTCCCACGGACGTGAAGTTTGTCGCCGACCTTGAATGTGTTCGGCAACACAAACCAATTCTCCATGGTATTGTGCTCTTCATTTACTGCGCCAGGGTTGCTGCAGTCCTCGTTTTCGGTGAGCAACCAGCGGTATTTGCCGAGGCTTTGCTCGTGACTTATTGGAGTCGAAAGCTCGCATTTGAGCTTGATACTCCAGAGCTCGGGCGTCGGCGGATTAGTGAACGGATTTGCTGGGATCACCAGGACTTTCTCCGTGGTGATAAGCGCGTTCGGCATTAATGGGTTCGGAACGAATGGCATAACTGTTCTTTCATGTTGCCTCTGAACACAAATTGTGACAGAGGTGGGTTATTGGTTTTCAAAGTTCACGACGGAAGTCGCAACCTTGTGGCTTCGAATTCCTATAAAGGCGCTCGATTCCGTTTGTTGTTAATATTAACATTATTTGAAAGAAAAGTCAAGTAGGGCGTGACTTTTCATATCTTTGTTTTATAATGTGGTTTCAGGTGTTATACTAGGGCTTTGTAGAGCCATAACTTCAGAGCCATACTATATATATGTATATTCATGTGAAAGCCATAACAGGGGCAAAGAAGGAAAGCGTGGTACAGGCTCAAAATGCCGATGGTGTCCTTTCACCTGACCACTTCGTGATTTCAATAAAAGAACTTCCAGAACGAAATATGGCAAATAAGAGAATACTCGAAATTATGCGTGAAAAATTTGTTGGCAAGGCCGTGCGTATGGTAAGCGGACATCATTCACCGTCAAAAATAATTAGTATCGAATAAATCTAACGCTGAGCGAATTTCATCTAGATTGAATTTGTAAATTCATATATACTATAGGTATGAATACAAATATCAAAGGTACCAATATTCAACTTACTGATGCGATTAATGACTATCTCGCGAAGCGTTTTCAAGCGATAGAAAAATTCCTCGTTGCGGATACTACGGTGCAGTGTGATATTGAACTCAGCAAGACTACTGATCATCATAAGCATGGTGATATCTTCCGTGCAGAAGTGCATATTGTCGGAAAGAATCGCGATATTTATGTGACAGCAGAGAAGAGCGATCTCTACGCAGCAATTGATGAAGTGCGCGATGAAGTATTCCGTAATATTACATCATCAAAAGACAAACAGATTTCTCGAATTCGCAAGGGTGGCGCTCGTTTGAAAAACAGCATCAAAAACTTTTTTGGTGCTACAGAGGAATAATACGCGACACGTTTTGTTCGTGTGTATTTAGTTGAAAAGCTCTCGGTTGTTGGCGCGGAATTGTTCGAATTTGGTTTCGGTTTTGCCTTCAGGAATAATTCGCTCGATGGTGAGGGTGTCGGTTGTGCTGTCGTATGAAGCGGCGGTGATTTTTACGCGGATTTTTTTGTCTGTATCGGTGGTTTTTGTTGAGGAGTTTTTTGAAATGAAAAAGAAAGCGGATGGCCAGCCGTGATATGCCTGAATTTTGCGGAAAGTTGCGTACGGGTTTTGTGTGATATCTGCAATGGTGATTTCGGCGTCTTCTTTTTCAATCTTTTTTGTGAATGTTGCAGCTGTGTGATCTTGCTCTCGCTCTGTGATGCTTCCGAGAATCCATTGATCCAAAATCCCCGCAAGAAGTGCGCCCCCTTGAGTACCGAGGATCTTCTGGAGTTCTTCGTCGGTCGGCCATTCGGGTAGTGTTGGTGTGCCGATAGTGAGTGTTTCTTGTGCGAGTATTGGTCCGTGATCCATTTCAGCATCGAGACGAATGATGGTGACTCCGGTGTTCTTTTCATCATCAAGAATTACAGATGAAACAGGAGATGCACCGCGGTATTTTGGTAGAAGAGATGGATGCACATTTAGCGTGTTGCGTGGAGGTATATCGAGCACTGCTTGAGGGATAATTTTGCCATATGAAGCGACGACAGCAACTTGGATATTAAGAGCTATTGCTTGTGAAGTGAAAGTTGAAATGAAATCCGCGTTGAGCTTGGCGGGATCGAGAACGGGAATATTACGCTGTTGTGCCCAAACCTTTACGGGAGTAGGAGTGAGGGTGAATTTGCGGCCGGCCGGTTTGTCGGGCGTGGTGATAATGAGAGACGGCACCCGGCCGGCCTGTTCCAACGCACTAAGTACATATATCGAAAAGCTCGAGCTACCAAAAAAAGCAAAGTTATTTTTATGTGAAAGAGTGCTCATTATTTTATTATTATATACGTATTGTGCCACGATGTTGTCGTCACCAGTATTATCGCGAGTTGTGCTTTTCGGGTGGAATATCTTCGACGTCTGTTGCTTTGTCTATGAACAGAATGCCATTCAAATGATCTGTTTCATGTTGAAAGACTTGCGCAAGAAGACCAGATGCACCACGTTCGAATACTTCACCTCGTTCATTGTATGCTCTGATAGAAGCTTTGACTGAGCGCTCTACTTTGCCATAGAGCCATCGTACGGAGAGACAGCCTTCTTCCATGGGTTTTTTGTCACGTGAAAGTTTTGTAATAGTTGGATTAATGAAAATCAAATCAGAGCCGTCGTGTGTTGCGCGCTTTCCATCATTGTCATTTTTTTCAAATTGATCTTCGGGATGTTCGAGGGCATGTTTCAAAACAGCACCTGATACTAGAAAAATTCGAAGCGGAACACCGATTTGTGGTGCAGCAATTGCTATGCCGTCTTTTTGTTCAGCAAGAGCAGATTTCATATCAGCAATGATTTGCTGAATACGTGGAGATGCAATGTCTTTCACAGGAACTGATTGCGCAAGTTCTCGGAGAACAGGATCGCCGTTTTGAACGATAGTTACTGGAGTCATATCGGTCATATTTTGAGATGCTTTCTTCATATATATATGAACTTTACTAGAGGAGACTGTCGGGGTCAACTTTGACGGTTACAGAAGGAGGAAGTGAGCGAAGCTTTTCAATAATTGTAGATTGAGGCCATTCAGTACGTGGAAGTCGCATGAGTGCGTGCAGGACTTGATTGCCAGTTGGAGTTTGAGTGAATGCAGGGAATACATCAACGGTGTGTGGTTCGAGTAGTGACTGGATAGTTGTCATTTCAGAAATAATTTCATCACGTTTACCTTCGACGGTGATTTTTATAAGAGTTGAAAATGGGGGATAGTTATAGCGTTTTCTTTCATCAAGTGTGAGACGATAAAAATCAGAAAGGTTGCCTTTGAGTGCATAGTCAAAAAGTCGCTCATCTGGTTTGCGAGTTTGAACAATGAGCTCTTTTGCGGTGCGAGCACGCATGCGAATGAGGGTATAGAGGATTTTTTCTTGTATTCTGAAATCAGGAAGTCCGAGCATTGAGTCAATTGAAATCACCGCAGAGTTTTCTACTTTTTCATGAACATATGAAAGCATCATTTCGGTGCCGAGGAGAATGCTGCCGGGTTTTGCGCGGAATTTGAGAAGAGCGGCTTGAGCGAGTTTGTCGGATGGGGTTGCATCAGCATCAATGCGAAATATTGAAATATCCGGAAATTTGTCACGGATCTTCTGTTCGACGAGATCAATGCCGATACCGACAGTGCCGAGTTTCCAGCTTGCACATATCTTGCAGTACTCTTCGGTGCTTCGACGTTCGCCACAGTGGTGACAGAGGAAAAAGTTTTTTTCAACTGCACAACCGTTGCGAGCTGTTGCTTTGTGGGTTACAACAGGAGCGCCGCAGGTGTTGCAGGTGACGATATTCTGACAATCTCCGCAGACAGTTGCTCCTGCAACACCGCGGCGCGCAGCGAATATCATCATGTGCTCAGACGCGTCTTTTGTACGAGTGATGAGGTTCTCAACTTCATCTGAAAGGATTTTGAAACTACCCTTGGTGTTCTTATATATACGCATATCAATAAGCTTGTCTTGCGCAGTCGAAAGAGAACGGAATTTGAATGGTGCCGCTTGAATAATGTCACCCTCTGATTCTCGAGAAAGTGTTTCTGCACGAAGCAGAATATCTCCCAAAAAGAGTTTAATTCCTCGATGTTCGGCAATAAGTTCGGCAATGTGGCGAACATCGAGGAACGGTCGTCGATGAATTTTGTATCCTCGCGCATTTTCTTTTTCAACAATCATTACTCGAACATCTGGACGATCAATTGCAAGGAAACCTCCAGTCATCACAATAACGACAGGGTGTGGCTCACGCACTATAGTATTCCATGTTGATATCAAATTCTTTTTTGGAAGATCTCCATGAAGTAGGAAAGCGTATCCCTCAATACCTTTTTCAATAAGACTGAAAGCACGCTTAGCATCTTCGATTGTCGGTGTGACAAGAATAATTGAAGACTTCCTTGCAAACTCTTGGCGTATGAGACTTTTCCATGTGCTGTAGCGCTCTTCATCATCACCTTGAACTGCATATACTTCGTGAATACTGCTTGGAGTATTTGGCGACTCTGTTTTTGTTTCAGTTTCTTTTTTTATGGGAGCAATTTCAAGTTTCGAAGCATTCTTGAGTAGATAATCAGGAATAAGTGCATCAAGAACAGAACCGAGAGATGTTGCATAATAGAGTGCAGCAGCTTCAGCGGTTTTCATAAATGCTTTTGGAATAAGTTCAATTGCATTCAAACGCTCGACTTTGCGAAGTGCATAGGGAGCGTTTTTGATTTCAGACTTAATATCCTCGACTTTGCGTACGCCAATGACAATACCTTGGACAATTTTTGATCGAAGTGGCACATCAACAAGTGCTCCTTGTGGTACGGATTTTGTGGTGAAATATGAGAGGGAATCGGTGCCGATACCTCGTGAAATGGGGATAACCTCAATAATGTTCATTCGTATGGTAATCCTTGCATTTTTTGCCTGTTTTGTAAATAAAATAAAAGCCCCACATTATATGGGACTCCAGAGTAATTTTGGCGGCGCAAAATCCTTGCGATCATCACGCTTGCGCGTATTATTGGTTTTGATTTTGAATTCGAGGCTTGGCACCATCGTGTCAGCAACCTCTTTTTCCGTTGGACGTTCGAGGATGAGACCGCGATTTTTTAAATTTTGCATCGCATTACGCACATCAACCGGAAGTAAGGTGATGGACTTCGCATTTTCAACCTTCGCTTTCAAATCCCAGAATTCTATCCACTCATCTGGATCTAGATACGCAAGATATTCATCAGCTTTCATGAGGGGCCGACAATGCCAAGCAAGTGTAACGAGCAAAATGAAAACCAAAATCAAAACAATTGGCAGAACAATTTCAACAATCATAGAACAAATCTCCTTGCGCATAATCCTAGCGCGTATTTGTAAAAGGTCAATAAACCTCGTAGAATGTTATGACGTACACATAATATGAAAAAAGATACACTTGTAGTAAAAGGGCTCGCAGGCAAAAAGTCGCTCAATGGTGAAGTGCGGATTTTTGGTGCAAAAAATGATGTGTTGAAAGCAATGGCCTCATCAATACTTTTCAGTACACCAATTGTTATCCAAAATGTCCCAAAAACAGAAGACGTAGATAAGATGCGTAACTTGCTCATAGGTCTCGGTGCAACTATATCTGAACGAGAACATGAGGGAAGTCATGAACTTACTATTGATGCTTCTCAAGTTACTTCACATGAACTCGATGCCGATCTCGCAAAAAGCATGCGAGCTTCAGTCGTGCTCACTGGGTCATTGCTTGCACGTTTTGGTAAGGCGGTTTTTCCTATTCCAGGTGGTTGTGTTATTGGTCCGCGTCCAATCGATCTCTTCATTGCTGCATATGAAAAGATGGGTGCTCATGTGAAGTTGGAGAGTGATGCTCAAGGTGATCGCTATGTGATTTCTGCAAAAGAGCTCACTGCAACTGAAATCTTTTTCAATATTCAAACTGTTGGTGGAACAGAGACTATTATGATGGCTGCTATTGGGGCTACAGGTACTACAGTTTTGAAGAACTGTGCAATGGAACCTGAGATTCAAGCACTCGCTGAGTATCTCAATTCTTGCGGAGCAGATATTACCGGTGCGGGTACGCCGACAATGAAGATTCGTGGTACAGGACTTCTCAAAGCGAGAGCCAATAAGCCGTATGTCACAATGCCTGATCGTATTGAAACAGGAAGCTTTTTGTTCCTCGGGGCGCTTTGTGCGGACACGTTAAGAATCACTCATTGTAATCCTGCTCATGTCGAAGCAACCATTAGTCTACTGCAAGGTTCTGGTGTGCCGATCGTTGTTGGTCCCGATACGATTGAAATTCGTGGCAATGCTGCTGTGAAGAATAGCTCGCTTGCGCCGTTCAATGTGCGTACACATGAATACCCAGGTTTTCCCACTGATCTTCAACCGCAAGCGAGCGTATATCTCACACAAGTTGGTTCTGAGAAGATGAATCCTAATAGTGGTATGAAAGGCGAGAGCATTGTTTTTGAAACCATATATGAAGGTCGTTTCAAATTTGTTTCAAATCTTGAAAAAATGGGTGCAGCAGTGACCGTTATGAATCCTCGAGAAATTCTTATTAAGGGTTGTGGCGTACTCAAGGCTCCAGAATCAGGAGATGAAATAAATGCATACGATATTCGAGCAGGTTTCGCTATGATTATTGCAGCACTTTGTGCATCTGGAACATCAGTCATCAACAATGTGTATTTCATTGATCGAGGATATGAAAACATTGAGGGTCGTCTTAGTGCGCTCGGTGCAGATATTCGAAGAGTGCACGGAGAATAGATCTGCTTGTCGTGACGCGGTCAGGGTGATATAGTGCCGTTACAAAGCTCGTTTTCGCACTATATTTATGGCCTTTTTTTCAAAAAAACTCGGAATTGACCTCGGTACAGCAAATACTCTTGTTTTTGTGCCGGGTAAAGGCATTGTCCTCAATGAACCTTCAGTTGTTGCTATTTCAGAACAAGACAAAAAAGTCCTCGCTGTCGGAGCTGAAGCAAAAGAAATGATTGGTCGTACTCCAGACAACATTGTCGCATACCGTCCAATGAGAGACGGTGTGATTGCTGATTATCGTGTTACTGAAGCAATGCTTCGATATTTTATTGACAAAGCACTCGGACGATGGAGTTTCATAAAGCCCGATGTGATGGTTTCAGTTCCTGCCGGTATTACTTCGACTGAACGACGTGCAGTTATCGAAGCTACAATCAAAGCCGGCGCGCGAAATGCATATGTTGTGAAAGAACCAATTCTCGCAGCAATTGGTGCAGGTATTCCTATTCAAGAAGCACGAGGACATATGGTAGTGGACATTGGTGGAGGTACGACTGACGTTGCAGTGATTTCACTTGGAGGAATTGTTTCATCTACATCGGTCAAATGCGCAGGTAATCGTATTGATGCTGCCATCGCTGATTATATAAAGAAAACTTTCAATCTTGCTATTGGTGACAAAACTGCAGAAGATATCAAAACAAATATTGGTTCAGCTATTCCTCTCGAAGACGAGCTCTCAATGATTGTGAAAGGCCGAGATTTTCTTTCAGGTTTGCCTCGCTCGACTGAAGTCAAAACAAATGAAATTGTGAAAGCAATTAACAAAGAGCTTCGTGATATGGTGAAAGCCATCAAAGACGTTCTTCAAGAAACTCCTCCAGAACTTGCAGCGGACATTATTGATCAAGGAATTATCATGACGGGTGGATCATCAATGCTTCGAAATTTCCCTGAACTCGTATTCCGTCGCACGGGTGTGAAAGCAAAGCTTGCTGACGATGCGCTCTTTTGTGTTGCGAAGGGAACTGGTATTGCACTCGAACATCTCGATACATATAAGAAGACGATTATCTCGAAGCGTTAATTGCTGCGCATGCAGCCCGCAGTGGTAGGAATTTCATACTGTTTTTAGTATTTTTTGATATAGATTTTATCTGCTATTGATATAGTTAGTAAAGAAAGGTTTGTATTGTGAATAGATTGTATCCAAAAAAGCGAGAAAAGAATGCGTGGTGGGCTGAGAGTCTCGATACACGTATCATATTCATGTTATTGTGTTGCATCACCGATTTGCTAGCCAATACCAAAGCTTTTTTCAAAAAACACTAATTCGTAATGTATATCATTGCGGGTCTTTTTTATTTTGCTACAATAAGCTTCATGAAACACAAACCAACCCCGACACGAACCAGCCTCAAGAATCATAAATATATTTTTGTCGTCGGTGGAGTGATGTCAGGAGTTGGAAAGGGAATTGCCACCTCATCTATCGGCACCCTTCTCCAAGCAAAAGGCTTCTCAGTCAATCTCGCAAAAGTTGATCCATATCTTAACGTCGACGCAGGCACTATGAACCCCACCGAGCACGGTGAGGTTTTTGTTTTGAATAGCGGTCTTGAGACGGATCAGGATATGGGCAACTATGAGCGTTTCATGAATCGTGATCTTTCACGTGAAGATTATATGACATCTGGC
>JBEBAU010000014.1:0-18236 GCA_041158765.1 Candidatus Parcubacteria bacterium
ATAAACTGGAGTCGCTTACCAAGATGGTTCCTATACTAGAGAAGATGCAAGGAACACAAGCAAAAGGGTACGGTGTCAGGTTCATTCAAACAAATCGTGAGTTGGAGTCCTTTTATAACGAGGTGTTAGAGGATTATCGTGATAAGAGCTACTACGTCATTGGTAATGCCAATGCATTCCTCAATATTAATGCAGATTTCTTACTTGAATTCAGAAAGAAACGTGCACTGCGAAATATCCGTACCAAATTGCTGTTGTCACACGACTCTAAGTCGGCAATAGGGCAGGACGACCCCTCATTAATCCGAGAATTCAAATATTTACCCGAGAAGTATCAGTTCAAAAGTACAATTGATATCTATGATGACAAGATACTTATCATTGGACCTGAGGTGAAGGCTTTGGCTGTAGTGATTGCGATACCTCCAATGGTTGATGTGTTTCGTTCTATCTTTGATGTACTCTGGGAAAGTACCCCATAATGAAAATGATATTTGAATTGTCGTGGAATTCGACGATGGTGAGCGAGTAGGTGGTGCCATCACCAGAAAACCCGTATACTAATAACACGTAATAATTACTAAAATATATGAAACGACTTATCGTAGTTCATGGTTGGGGAGGAAGTTCAGCGGGGGCGCTTGTTTCGTGGGTGGGGAAGATTGGTGCTGAAATGGGTTTTGAGACGACGGTGCTTGATATGCCGAATACGCATGTTCCCACAATTGATGCATGGACGAAGCATCTCGATGATAATGTAGGATACGTTGATGAAATTACATACTTCGTGGGTCATAGTCTCGGTTGTCAGGCGGTTTTGCGATATCTCGATATGAATAAGGGGTCACAAGTTGGAGGGGTGATTCTTGTTGCGCCACCACTTGAAATGAACGGACTTGAAACAGAAGAAGACAAAGATATTATTCGTCCATGGATTGATCGACCGATTGATTTCGCTGCAATTCGTAGAATGACGCCAAATCCGGATGCTTTTGTAGCTATTTTTTCAGATAATGATACGCAGGTACCTCTTGAAGCGAATAAAGCACGCATTGAAGCAGGTCTCCACCCAAAAATAATCGTAGAGCATGCCCAAGGCCACTTCACTACAGAGGATGGTTTCACCGAATTACCATCACTCGCTACTGAGTTGACTCGTTTCAAATAGAGGACTACTCTACTAGGGTGAAACCAACTCTCTTACGAATTGCGCAGCTTGGTAATCCAATATTGCGCAAAAAAGCAAAATTAGTGAAAGCTCCGTATTCTCAAGAAATACGTACTCTTGTTGCTGATATGATTGCGACTGCAGATGATGCGGGAGGTGTTGGTATTGCTGCTCCGCAGGTGTACCAATCATTGCAGCTTTTCATCATTGCTTCGATGCCAACACCTGCATATCCAAGAGCTCCACGTATACCACCTACTGCAATCATAAATCCAGTTGTCATTAGTAAATCACGTGCCACGGTGAAGGATTGGGAAGGGTGCCTTAGTATTCCCAATCTTCGGGCGCAGGTTTCACGCGCTGCTTCTGTTAAGGTTGAATATACTGATATCAATAAACCAAAACGTATTCGCAAAACATTCACTGGTTTGGCCGCCCGCATCTTTCAGCATGAATTCGATCATATACAAGGTATTTTGTTCATTGATAGGGTACGATCGAAGGATTTGGTGAGTGAAATTGAGTACATGCGCCAAATTAAAGCAAAAAATAAAAAAGTAAAAGAAAAAGCGACAAAAAAGGGGAAGAGAAAGTAAAAAACCACCATGAGGTGGTTTTTTACTTTAGAAACCGCTCGAGCGAGGTCTAAAATCTCTTGGAAGTTAAATAGTACTTATTTAACAGCATCCTTGAGAGCCTTTGCTGCTCGGAACTTAGGAACCTTCATAGCTGGAACCTGGATAGATTCACCAGTTCGAGGATTTCGAGCTTCACGAGCTGCTCGCTGCTTCACTGAGAAGATACCGAGGCCTGCGATAGAAACCTCCTCACCCTTCTTCATAGTAGATACAATGGCATTAAGAGCTGCTTCTACCGCCTGCTCTGCCTGAACCTTTGTACCGCCCAATACTGCATGGACTGCGTCTACAATTCCTGCTTTATTCATATTTTTTTATTGTTAACGAATAAAATACTAATTGAGAACCTACGCGTGTACCAATACTCTATGCGCCCGCGTATGCAAGAGCATTTGAGTCCTAACCTCAGTAATCATTATATAACAGGCCATTTTCTGTGCAATAGCCCAAAAATAAGGCCATATTTGGCTGAAAGAGGCAAATTTTCTGTTCTTTTACTTCAAACTACTCCACAAAAAATCAAAATGTACCTTCATTAAGTGTGCGAAAGACTTGCTGTGGACGATGAAACCGAATAATTCTGGGGATGAATCAAAAAAGGCAACCTTTTCACCATATATCCAATAACTCATATGAATACCTAGATCTGTAGGGAGATATTTGACCGTTCGGAGTGTTGATGAATTGCCAATAATAAGTGGATGCTTTTTTTCATCACGTACTTTCCCTTGGCGTATAACCTTAACACTGATGTTTTCTTCGATTCTTCGACGATTATGCCAGGTAATATAATCGTATCCCAAGAGATCAATTACTCGTTGAGTCGGCCACAGTGTGTATGTCTCAATATCTCGAGACCATAGAATGTCATTCTGCACACTTTTGATACCCTCTACTCCGCTAAAGAATTGAATTTTTGGTTCAACCGTTTTTCCGCTTTCATGGAGAACAGGAAGTATATCAGTGAAGATCTTTTTTGCTTTTTCGTACTGTTCTTGCTTTTGGTCGAGAAGCATTTGAATCGTATTGGGGTCATTGGCGAAGAAGAAGGTCTTACCGTCCTGCTTTTTTGACAAAATAAGGTTCTTTTGTTGAAGGAGGCGGATATGATCATATACAGAGGGGCGGGGGATATTAACGATTTCACCAAGCATTCTTGCGGTGAGGCTCTTATTGCCAAGTAGACTCAAATATATTTTTTGTGAAATAGGGGATATATCGAGAGAAGTTAATACCTCAATTATTCCCTCTTTCCCCGATATTGTATTTTTAGCTTTTGACATACTCAGTAGTGTAGCCCTTTTTGCTAGTATTGTCGAGATTCGACAACAATCCCACTATACTAGACATATGTGGTAATCTGTTGTCAGGTCACAAAACGTGATCCAAACAAACAATAACAAAACAAGGCGGGGTTACGTATGAAAAACAAATTGATCATTGCAAATCTGGTGCTGGCATTCGCTTCTGATAAGTTCTCGGCTCGTGCTATCAAGCGTGCTACCAAGGACTACATTCAGACCTTTATTGATATCGGTATGGGTGAAAAGAAAGCGGGGGAATTGTGTGCGTGTATCATGCATTTACTCCGCAAGGTGTGCTCGCGCGCACTCACTCTCAAAAAAGCCGAGGTTCTGATCGTAAAGGAGATGAGCGAATATCGTGTTGACGGCCGTGGAATTCGCGAGGTGCTCAATGAGAAACTGGCGAATCGTTCTAATATCGTCGTAAGCCAAATCGCGCCATACCTCAAAAGTGTAACGGGGCCCGTCATTGATTTCGGCTGTGGAGATGGCAGCATTAGCCAAATCCTGCACGATCAAATGGGTCTCAATATTACCGGTTATGATGTTACCTCATATCGTCTTCCGAGCGTCAGTATTCCGATGGTGAAATTCGATGGAAAAACTGTGCCCGTGGCCGATGGACGCTTCGAAGCTGCGGTTGTGACGAATGTCATTCATCACGAGGCGGACAACGAACGGATCATCAAAGAGTTGACGAGGGTTGTTAGCAAAAAGCTGGTCGTCATTGAAACAGTTCCAAATCCGACAAAAAATAAGCACAATGCTGAGGCTGAAAAGTCGAGGGTCTTCATGAATGATTACCTCTACAATCGACTTTTCCAGTTTGGTGCTGAGATTCCGGTGCCGGGAACATACGAGACAGCAGAAAATTGGCCCAAACGGTTTGCGGAGCATGGTTGGAAGACCGAAGTTAGTGTTGATCTTGGTATTGATCAGAAGATCATTCGTGATCGGCACCATCTCTATGTCTTCGTGAAGTAGTAAGATTATCTCAAGACAAAACTAACAAGACGGTGGAACTAATTCATTCCACCGTTTTTTTCTTGTTTATAAACAACAAAGACAGCTATTGAGGAGACTCCGCAGACACGTAGGTGTTGAGGATTAGGAGATTTCTAGCAAGAAATCTCCGTGTCTCCGAGAGAGCTGTCTTTGTTGTCTTTATCTTGCAAAATCAATAGCTCGAAGCTCGCGAATGACGGTAACTTTAATTTCTCCTGGATATTTCAAGTCTTTTTCTATCTTGAGTGCAATATCTCGAGCCAAATTCTTGGATTCAAGGTCAGTGAGGGCTTCTGGGGTAACGAAGATACGAATTTCACGTCCTGCTTGGAGTGCATATGACTTTTCAACTCCTTTGAAACCGTTCGCAATCGCCTCAAGATCACCAAGGCGTTTCAAATAGTTTTCAATACTGTCACTTCGAGCACCAGGACGAGAACCTGAGATTGCATCAGCAGCCTGAACAATACGAGATTCGACTGTTTCATACGGATATTCTTCATGGTGTGCCTGCATTGCTTTCACAATTTCTTCACTTGTGCCGAATTTTTGAAGAATACGACGACCAATCTCGACGTGTGTACCAGCAACTTCATGGTCGAGTGCCTTACCAATATCGTGGAGAAGGGCACCGGCTTTTGCGACAGCAACATTCGCCCCAATCTCCTCGGCAATCATTCCAGCGATATGTGACATTTCTATTGAGTGTCGGAGTACATTCTGACCGTAGCTTGTACGGAAGTGAAGTCGTCCGAGAATAAGGAGAACTCGTGGATCAAGACCAATAACACCGCATTCGTATGCGGCCTGTTCACCCTTTTCTTTTATGGTTTTGTTAATGCTGTTTTTTGCTTCTTCGACTACCTTCTCGATTTTTGCAGGCTGAATACGGCCATCCTTAATGAGTTCTTCAAGTGCCTGTTTTGCAACATGTCGTCGAATTGGGTCAAATGAAGAAATAGTGATGGTTCCTGGAGTATCATCAACAATAACCTCGACACCAGTCATTCGCTCGAATGCTTTGATATTTCTACCTTCTTTTCCAATAATCTTTCCTTTGATTTCATCATTTGGAATGACTACACTTGTAGACATAACATCTGATGCTACTGAATTGGCGAGGCGCTGAATAGAAATTGCAAGAATATCCTTGGCCTTTTGTTCAAGGGTTTCTTCACCTGATTGCTCGAGTTTTTGGATGCGGGTGAGGAGATCTGCTTCGGCATTCTTTTCAATTGTTTTGAGAAGTTCATCCTTGGCTTCATCAGAAGTAATGCGAGCAATACGTTCAAGCTCAGCTTTTTTATCAGCCTCAAGTTTGTCAGCGCGTTCTTTGATTGCGCGGATTTCATTGATTCGATTTTTGATGATTTCAACTTCTTTATCAATATCAGCCTGACGATTATCAAGCAAATCCTCTTTTTTGATAAGGCGAGTTTCGGTCTGTTGATTCTTCTCTTCTTTTTCTTTTATTTCGATACGAGCCTCTTCAAGTAACTTATTGGCGCGAACGTCGGCTTCGGTTGTAATCTTTTTTGCTTCTTCTTTTGCGCCGAGAAGCATTTCTTTTATCTCAATTTCCATCGAGCCCTTTTTACCAAGGGAGATGATGAGACGAAGATAGTATCCGATCGCGATTCCAATGATGCCTGAAAGGGCGAGGAATACGGCTACGACTTTTAATGATTGCATATGCGAATGGAATTCGCTCAACTAACTCTCATAATGTATCTATGCGGATGCTGGTTTTTTGATGATGGTGTGTCTAGGAATTTTCATTTGTCTACTGTGTCGGGATTTTGGGATACAAGCGATCCATTAGGGAAGTGCGGAAAACGAATTCAAATTAATTTAATATAAGTGTACGTTTGTACCGTATCACGATTACATCACTTTGTCGATGATGCCGTATTTCTTTGCTTCTTCAGCTGACATGAAGAAATCTCGATCCACATCCTTCTCGATTTTTGATAGTGGTTGGCCGGTGTTCTTCGCAAGCATTTTGTTGAGTGATTCTCGAGTCTTGAGAATATGCTTTGCGCTGATTTCAATATCTGAAGCCTGACCTTCTGCGCCACCAAGTGGTTGATGAATCATCACTTCGGAATTGGGAAGTGCGAAACGCTTGCCTTTTTGACCAGATGAAAGTATCAATGCTCCACCAGAAGCGGCGATACCAACACAGACTGTGGCTACATCATTTTTGATATGGTTCATGGTATCAATAATCGCAAGTGTTGCAGTCACTGAACCTCCGGGTGAATTGATGTACAAATTAATGTCCTTCTTCGGATCTTCAGATTGAAGGAAAAGGAGCTGCGCAATAATAATGTTTGCAGTGTGATCATCAATTGGACCCCCAAGGAAGATTATGTTTTCTTTCAAGAGACGTGAGTAGATATCGTATGCTCGTTCTCCGAAGTTGGTTTTTTCGATAACGGTTGGTATTAACATGGCTTTATTTTTTTATCTTATATAAGTCTATGAGCCTATCATACCTAATCGAGAGGGTTTCGCAACAATTTGTAGCCAATTATCCTGTCGGTGATATAAAGCCAAGAAGTATATCAAAAAGTTATGAAGAAATAATAAAATTTTTGTTTTATTTTTCCTTGTATCTTTGTTTCACAGTGATATGCTAATTATGTGCCCGACTGGTGGTTTTCGACAGTTTCGTTTAGACTAAGCCCCATGAGATTGCACAGATTTTATAGTGACACACGAATAGAGCCGCAGCGCGTCGGTGCTACTTCCCTGTATCGTGGTGTCGATCAGTGGCGAAAGGTTTTTCGCTTTACGACCGGCGACAATGTTATTTTGTTCGACGGAAGCGGTTTTGATTTTGTCTGTGAAATAGCCAGCTATCAGCGTGAAACTGCAGAGGTGCGGGTTATTGAAGTGCGCGAGAATCACGTTGTTGCGAAACGCGAAACAACCCTCTGTGCAGCCCTCGTGAAAAAAGACACTTTTGAATGGATTGTCCAAAAAGCCACTGAGCTTGGTGTTTCACGCATTGTTCCGATACTTGCTGAGCGTAGTGAAAAAAAGAACATTAGCATGGATCGTCTTCAGCGTATTATTATCGAAGCTGCTGAACAATCAGGCAGAGCAACTCTTCCAGAAATCATCGAACCAATTACTCTAGAGGATGCTCTCGCAATGAAAGATGATACAAAAGATATCGCATCAAAAAACATTCATGCAGTTGTTTGGGAACCAACAGCACCGTTGTTTCACAGTAATTCAGTAACTGGAGATTCTCGAACAGTTAATCAACCATTCGAAAATTCAATAGTGACATATATAGGACCCGAAGGTGGTTGGTCTCCGGCTGAGCTCGAACTGTTCACAAAAAAAGGAGTCACCATGTATTCAATGGGACCCCAAATTCTTCGTGCCGAAACCGCTGCAGTTGCGGCACTCACACTCGTAAGCTTCCTTTAATTTTTATACGCCATTCGCCCCCCCCTCTGCGCTATTTTTGTTCTTCAAGAAATTTAAACACCTTCTCATTCATGAGAACGGTTTCAGCATAAATATATGCGCGCTCCTTGTCAGCATCTTTGTAGTGTTCGACAATATGCTTCACCTCTTCCTCAATTTCTTTTTCAGTAGGCGCAATGTTTTCTGCTTCAGCAATTTTGTTGAGCACAATTTGAAGCTTCGCCTTTTTTTCTGCATGCGGAGCCCACTCTTTTCTAATTTCTTCGAGTGTCTTTTTTGCATGTTTCAAATAGTCATCAAAGGGAACACCCATGCGTCCAATATCATCACGGAATTGTGCTTCGATACGATTTGTTTCACTCGTGATAAGAAGTTCAGGAACCTCGACTGTTGTTGCATCGCTAATTTTGTCTGAAATAGCAATGCGACGTTTTTCAAGAACCTGATCTTTTTTGTCTTCAGTAAGTTTTGTCTTAATCTTTTCTTTGAGATCAGCAACACTAGAAAACGCTCCGAGCTTCGCAACAAACTCTTCATTAAGTTCAGGTAGTGAATCAGTAATCATTTTTTCATGATCCTCTTTTGACATCTTGTCGTGGCTTTCATCATGCACATGATTGTGTTCTGCATATGAACGTCGAATTCGATCAATAGCATCGGTCACATCTTTTTCTGTTACTTCAACATTCTCACCACCAGCTTTTTTGTTTTCAGCAATAACTTCCTTCGCAATCTTTTTGTAATCGCCAAGTGTAACTTCTGGAACGACTGTTGTAGTAATTGAAAACTCGAGTGGATTTCCTGGGGCGAGCTTTTTTATTTCAATACGAGGTCTGCCGATAGCATCAATTTTTTCTTCAACAATAATAGAAGGGTATGCACTGCTTAGCGCAAGCTCAGCCATTTCTTCGAGAATTGGCATTTCACCAATTTTTGAAACAAGTATCTTTTCAGGAACGCTTCCTTTTCGGAAACCATCAATAGAAATTTCTTTACCGATATTTTTGAGTGCCTTTGCACGGAATGTGCCAAGATGTGCAACCTCAATTGTTCCAGATATTTCAACCTGAGATTTTGGCAGTTTTTTTATTGCTATATTTGAGTATATCTTTGTTGCTGGAGCTTTATTTTTCATGTGTATTGTTATGCTATTTTTTGAGTTTTTTCAGTCTATCCTTGTGGGAGTGATTTGGCAAGTTTTTTGAAAGGGAGCCAAGCAAAAACACCCCGAAGGGTGTTTTGCGAATGTGCCTTCTGGCTACCACGTTCTGTCTATTAGTATTTTGCTTCTGCTGCAGCGTCCGCCTGTTCAGTAGCGTTGAGGTCCTTTGTGAGGGAGTCAACATCATCAGATGTGCTCAACTGTACAGCATTTGACGCTGATGCTGTTTGGTCAGTTGTTTCAATTGCTGCTTGATCTGCTGGTGTTGCTGCTGAATTGAGTCGGCGCTCCCATGTATAGAGTGCTGCGATCACAATAAGTATTACGATAATCAAAGCTCCAATTATTGGACCAACTTTTTTGTTTTGATTGTTTGTATCCATAGTATTTTGTATTACTACCTATTAATTATTTATTCTTCGGTGAGTGAATATTCTTTCCTGCGAAATCAATTGCCACAACAGCTAGTCTGAGATTCTTTCGCGCATCCTCAATAGACTTCTTTATTGTAGTAATAAAGGTCTGGCGCTTAACTTCATTTGTTGATGTTGCTGTCGATGTCGCTGTTCCAGTTGTCGGTCGAGTTGAAGTTGAAAATGCAATAAATCCAGCGAGAGCGGTCTTTGCAGTTGTAATTTGTGTCTTTGAAAGAGCAAGAAGTCGCTCCGCTTCAGTAGTGCTTGCACCGAGAGCCTTCAATTTCACAATTCTCTGACCTGCGCGCTCAGAAATATCCTGAAGGTTGTTTATTGATACGGTAAATTCAACAATACGGCTCTTGTTTCGTACATCTCCTCCGATATCACGAATAATTTTTCTTTCTTCAGCTTTGTCGAAAATCTCTCGATTTCTCTCATCACGATTAACAGAAGCGCGCTCTTTTATATCTTCTACTCGTTCTTGAATATTTGTACGGAAATTCCCTCGAGCATCTACACCGTGAGGCTTGGTTGTTGTTGCTTTGCTTGATGTGGTGGTGCTTGCTGTTCCAGTTGCATTGTCAGCAAAGGCGATTGAGCTATATGCAAAAAGAGCAGATGCGCATATACCAGCTCCAATTGCAATTCGTGATATTGATGGTTTCATACAAAAAATCATTATTCTTATAATGTGCCCTATAGTATACCGCAAAAAAGACCCTCACGGGGAAGGTCTTTTTTGCGAATGTAACTTTTCTATAAGGGGCTTATTTTGAGCCCTTTTTGCTTGGTTTTTTGTGGGCGTCTTGATACATCTTCATTCCACGAGCGAATGCCTTTTCGGCATGATTCTTATCCTTGAAATCATTGATGATAACTTCTTTGTCCTGGAGCTTCTTGTATGTTGAATAGAAGTGCTCAATTTCACGAAGGGTGTGGGGATTAAGATCTGATAGATCTGAAACGTCATCCCATCGTGGATCATCAACTGGTACTGCAATGATCTTGTCATCAGCATCACCGCTATCAACCATGCTCATGATTGCAACGGGTCGAACGCGTACGAGAATACCAGGGAAAAGTGGGTATGTAGTAAGAAGCACAACATCCATCGCATCTCCGTCATCCCAGAGCGTTTGTGGAATGAAACCGTAGTCAAAAGGGAAGTCTTGGCTTGTGTGCGCTACTCGATCGAGTGCGATCACGCCAGTCTTTTTGTCGATTTCGTATTTGTTTTTTGATCCCTTATTTATTTCAATAATGACGTTGATTGATTGAGGTGTTCCTGGTTCAATATCGTGAAGTAGATTCATATTTTTGTTGTTATATATCTATATATAATGTGTTTTACTCAGCTGTCTTTTCTGAAACCACAGCCCCTGATGGAGTTGCTGCCTGGATATCAATTTTCCAACCAGTAAGCTTCGCAGCGAGACGTACGTTCTGTCCGCCCTTTCCAATTGCAAGAGATTGCTGATCTTCTGCAACCTTTACGATTGCACGGCCTTCGTCCTTCTTAATCTCAATAGAGATAACCTTTGCTGGTGAAAGAGACTTTTCAATAAATGCTGCAGAATCATCAACCCATTCGATAATATCGATCTTCTCGCCACCGAGTTCGCTTGTTACGGTATTAACACGAACACCTCGCTGACCAACGAGAGATCCAATAGGATCAATATGATCATCGTTTGATTTCACAGCGATTTTTGAACGAGAACCAGCTTCACGAGCAATTGCTTTTACCTCAACGATACCTTGTGCGATTTCAGGAGCTTCAATCTTGAAAAGTTCAGCAAGGAACTTAGGATGTGACCGAGATAGTTTCAATACAATACCCTTAGGGCTTTCTTCAACTGCATAGAGATATGCACGTACACGTTCACCTTGCTTATAGTGTTCGCCAGGAATTTGCTCTTCGTATGACATAACACCAACAGCTCGTCCCATATCAATGAAGAGTGATCCTCGCTCGATACGCTGAACGGTTCCGCTTACAATTTCACCCTCCTTCTTACCGAATTCACCAAGAACTGAAACCTTCTCAGCTTCACGGATCTTCTGGATAATAACTTGCTTTGCGGTTTGTGCTGCAATACGGCCGTAATCACCCTTTTCTTCGAGAGGGAATACGATTTCATCATCAATAGCTGCATCCTTCTTTATTTTCTTGGCATCAGCAAGCAACATGTGATGTTCTGGGTTGAAACGCACTCGAATTTCATCTTCTGGAGTGTTTTCAATATCCTGCTCTTCTTCGTCTGAATCTTCCATAATGACTTTTGATTCATCAACGACGACTTTGACCTGATAGAAATTCGTCTTACCGGTATTCATGTCAAAAGATGCACGGACAATCTGGCCCTTCTTTCCGTACTCTTTTTTGTATGCTGTAGCGAGAGCAAGTTCTATTGCTTCAAGCATTTTTTCCTTTGGGATACCACGCTCTTGTTCGAGCTGTTCGAGAACTGAGTGGATTACTTTGAGATCAAACATATATGTAATTGTTATGTAATTGTTTTTCTAAAAAAACGAGCCCGCCGGTAAGCGAACTTGTGATGTATTAATAATAGCGCTTTTTTGACGTTTGTCAATAATCACGGTATTTCAATAAGATATGCACATGGCTTGAGGTCTAAGAGCTGAAAATACTGTGCTAAAATAGAGTTACTAGTACTTTGCTTCATTTACATATATATGAATAAAAAAATATCATTATTGATCGTTGGATTTGTAGCTCTTGTGGTTATTGCTGGAATTGCTCAGATCCATGTATCAAAAGCTCAACTCACACCACTCCATCTCTATGGATATGCGTGGTCTGCGTACACTGATGCTGGTGCAACTGGCGGACCTGGAGGTCTCGGCTGGCTTAGTTTTGATGGAAAGGATGAAACACCAGTTAATACCAAGTATGCAGTATTGATTGACCAGGCGACAGGTGAATTATCTGGATCAGCATGGTCACCAAATTTCGGTTGGCTCAGTTTTGATCGTTCAATCACAGGAAATCCCCCTTTTGATGATATTAATGCTGGCTCTGGTCCTATTGCGAAGAAAGTTGGCTCAACAATTGTTGGTTGGGGACGTTTTGTTGCTGGTTGTCAGGGTGATTTGTGGAATGGTACAGCATGTACTGGTAGTGGGGCGGGTAGTGCAAATGGTGTGAGTATTTCAGGTGGAACTACCGTAAGTAATGGCTGGGATGGTTGGGTTAGTCTCAATACGAAATCAACTGAAACCGCTGGTATAAGTTACGGCCTTACGATAGATGCAACAAATGCTGTGAAGGGATACGCTTGGGGTGGTTCAACGAGTCTTGGTTGGCTCTTATTTGATCAGCAGAGTGCTGGAGGTGCGTGTATCGGCCTCGCTTGTATTCCGGTGGTCATAACCACTGGCTCATTTGGCGCATCATGTAGCGCTACACTTGTTTCGGGAAGCATGGATCTCGCAGTGAATTCTCCAGTTAGTGTGACGTGGGAAGCATCAGCTTCTGGTAGCACAGGACCATTCAGTTATCTATGGGCAGGGGATGCTCCTCTTGCTGGGATAACAGGTAGTTCAAATACCGTTTCTTACAATACAACTGGTCTTAAAACTGGCTATGTATCAGCCTCAAACGCTAGCCATACCGCAACAACAAGTTCAACTCAGTGTGGAGGAGCAACGATTGCTGTATACGATAGCCGTATTGTGGTTAGTCCAGGCAATCCAATCCCTGGTTCATGTACCGTACCAGCCAATGCCACACAGTGTTCTGGTAGCGATACAAGCACAGGACCTCTCAATCTTCTTGAAAACGGTGGCTGCGCAGGACTTGCAGCTCCAGTAGCATCATGTTCATTCGAATGTGCGCCAACATATATTAAGCGAGGAACTGGTGCTACAGCTCAGTGTGTGAAGAAATCAACTGTTATCGAACAGTAAAATCAGATGTACGTTGAACAAGGACAATTAAAGAAATTTATTCTTGATTCGGCTCTTGTGTCGAAAGAGGACCTTGAACTTGCTGAAACCGAAGCACAAGCAAAGAAAAAAAACATCGGTGACGTGCTTGTCGCTCAAGGTAAGATTACCGACGATGCATTTCGTCGTATGCAAGCATATGTGCTCGGTATACCATTCGTTGATTTGAAGACACGCACAATTCCATTTGAAATTCTTTCACTTATTCCTGAACCTGTTGCGCGAACACACAATATTGTCGCTTTCAAAAAGAATGAAGATTCTCTCGAAGTGGCAATGCTTGATGTAGATAATCTTTCGGCTATTGATTTCATCAGGAAGAAAGTAAATCTCAAAATTGTTCCTCGACTTACTGATGCTGATTCAATAAAGAACGCAATCATTCAATATCAGAAAAGCCTGAAGGCAGAATTTGGTGACATTATCCAAAAGGAGTCTGCAGCACTTCGTATGGTTGCAGAAGAAAATGGCAAGACTGCATCTGAAGATGATTTGAAAAAAATCGCAGAAGATCTTCCTGTTATTCGTATCGTCGACACACTTCTCAAGCATGCAATTCTACAGAATGCATCAGATATTCATATTGAACCAGAAGAAGATCAGGTACTTGTGAGATATCGAATTGATGGTCTCTTACATGATGCGATGGTACTGCCACGCAATGCAGAATCTTCTATTACGGCTAGAATTAAGGTTCTTTCTAGTCTTAAGCTCGATGAGAAGCGCATGCCACAAGATGGACGTTTCAAGGTTGAAGTGAATGGTGAAAAAGTTTCATTCCGTGTTTCAGTTCTGCCAACATATTATGGTGAAAAGACCGTTATGCGACTTCTTCGAGAGAGCGTCTCTGGTTTCACCCTCGAACACCTTGGCTTCCATGGGGAAGGGCTTGAGCGTATTCATCATGCTACGACTCTTACTACAGGTATGATTCTCACTACAGGACCTACTGGTTCCGGAAAGTCTACAACCTTGTATACAATACTTGATATTTTGAATACTCCAGACGTGAATATTTCAACCGTCGAGGATCCAATTGAATATCAGATGAAACGAGTGAATCAGACACAGGTGAAGCCCGAGATTGGTTTCACATTTTCAATGGGTTTGCGCACACTTGTTCGACAAGACCCAGATATTATTATGGTTGGAGAAATTCGAGACAATGAAACAGCAGCTCTTGCTGTGAATGCTTCGCTTACGGGACACTTAGTACTCTCAACATTGCATACCAATAGCGCCGCAGGAGCAGTTCCTCGTCTTATTGATATGAAAATCGAGCCGTTTCTTCTCGTTTCAACCGTTAATGTGATTATTGCTCAGCGACTTGTGCGCCGTCTTACTGAAAACAAAGAAAAGCATATTTTGACAAAAGATGAGCTCGCTCAACTCAAAAAAACTGTCGATCTCGATCGCGTTCTCCTTCAATTAAAAGAAGAAAAAGTCGTGCAACCGTCTGATACATGGGAAAAGATTCCATTCTGGAAGCCAGTGGCACAAAAGGATGATCAAGACGGCTATAAGGGTCGTGTCGGTATTCATGAAGTGTTGAAAGTGACACCAACTATTAGAGAATTGATTATAAAAGGCGCAACAACCTCAGAAATCGAGGCTCAAGCAAAGAAGGAGGGTATGCTTACGATGATTGAAGACGGTATTTTCAAGGCTGTACAGGGACATACGACTATCGAAGAAGTTCTCCGTGTAATTTCAGAATAAATCGCGCTATACTATAGGTAATGGCTCACTATATCTATACTGCAAAACGAGGCACTGGCGAATTATACACAAGCGAAATCGAGGCTGGTGATCGATATGAAGTGTATCGTCGTGTTAGAACTGCAGGGGATGAAATTGTTTCTGTTGATGAGAAGGGTGGCAAGAAAAAGTTTTTTAGTTTGAACCTTTCATTCAAAATTCCTTTTCGTTCAGGAATAAAAACTCAAGACAAAATCACTTTTGCTCGTAATATGAGCTCTATGATTGAAGCGGGACTTACGGTTTCGCGCGCACTGTCTGTTATGGAGCGACAGTCGAAGAATGTCGAGCTCAAAAAAATTCTAACTGCACTGAGTGCGGGGATCAGTTCAGGAAAAACACTGTCAGATTCGATGCTTGCATACAAGAAGATGTTTTCACCACTTTTTATCTCAATGGTGAAAGCGGGGGAGGCATCAGGAACACTTGCAAGCTCAATGAAAGTTGTTGCCGTTCAAATGGATCGAAACTTCGCACTCGAACGACGTGTCAAAGGCGCAATGATGTATCCATCTATCATTTTTATCGCTATGGGAATTGTTGGTGTGCTCATGCTTACTTATATTGTGCCGACACTCACCAAAACATTCGTCGATTTGAAAGTTGATTTGCCTGCTTCTACACAATTCATCATTAGTTTGAGTAATCTTATTCGTGATCACGGTCTTATGGTGCTCGGTGCGCTGGCGCTTGCTCTTGCAGGGCTCTATTTTTGGTCAAAACAGGCTCAAGGTAAGTTTTTCTTACACTTCTTCATTCTTCGTTTGCCTGTAGTTGGAAATATCATCAAAGAAGTAAATGCTGCTCGAACCGCACGAACACTCGCTTCGCTATTAAGCTCAGGTGTTGCTGTTGTTGAATCTGTTGAGATAACTCGAAACGTTATCCAGAACGTTCATTACAAAAAAATCCTTGATGAAGCTGGCAAAGCAATAGAAAAAGGCGATCCAATGTCAAAAGTCTTTGCTGCGCATTCACAGCTCTATCCTATTTTCCTTGGTGAAATGATTGCAGTGGGTGAGGAGACCGGAAAGATGAGCGAAATGCTTATTAATGTTGCTCAATTCTATGAGGAGGATGTCGAACAAAAAACCAAAGACATGTCTACTATTATTGAGCCAGTGCTCATGGTTGTTATCGGTGGAGCTGTCGGATTTTTTGCGGTTGCAATGATTTCACCAATGTATTCATTGGCAAATGTTATTTAATATATGAATCGTATATCGAGGTCTCTATCGAAGGGTTTTACACTAATTGAAACACTCGTTGGTGTTGCGGTTTTTGCAATCGTTGCCCTTGCTTCATATCAGGCATATGTAGCTGTCTTTGCTATTTCAGGTGCAAATCAGTATAAGATTTTGGCACTGAATTTAATTAATGAAGAGTTTGAAATTGTTCGCAATATGCCATACGTTGATATTGGTATTGTGAATGGTATTCCAAATGGAAAGATACCCTATGAACAGCAGCTTGTTCGAGGAGGAATTACTTTCACTCTAACAGCGACAGTAAGAAATATTGATCTAAGCTTCGATGGACAGGCGGGAAGTTCAACAAATGACACATCTCCGGCAGATAATAAACTTGTTGAATTTACGGTTTCATGTGCTTCGTGTGCTAATTTCACTCCGATTACGCTTACTTCATCTATTGCTCCAAAAAATCTTGAAACAGCTTCAACAAATGGCGTTCTTGCAATCAAAGTCTTCGATGCAAACGGTGTTGTAATACCAAATGCCGCTATTGCTATTACCAATGCTCAAGTTGTGCCAAACATTGTGATTAATGATGTGACTGATTCGAGCGGAATGTTGCAAGTTGTTGATGCACCAACAGGAACAAATGCATATGCAATTACTGTTACGAAGAGTGGTTATTCGAGTGATCGCACCTATCCACTTGGCGGTGGAGGAAATCCAAATCCAGCAAAACCTGATAGCACCGTGCTTCTTCAGCAAGTGACGCCAATTAGTTTTTCTATTGATAAAGTAAGTAGTCTGGCTATTTCAAGTGTGACAGACATGTGTGTGCCAGTTTCAAATATTGATTTCACTCTTGTTGGTTCAAAAACCATAGATGCGGCCGCTGCCGTACCAAAATACAGCCAAGCTCTAAGTACGAACGGCAGCGGCCTTGTTACACTTTCAAATATGGAATGGGACTCATACACTCTTGCCGGTGCTGATAGTTCATATGATGTAATTGGTCTCAATCCACTCAATCCAATAGTATTGAATCCGGGTGTTTCACAATCAGAAATGATTATTGTTGCACCAAAAAGCCCGAATAGTCTTCTTGTAACCGTAAAAGATAGCTCAACACAATTGCCTCTCTATGGAGCATCAGTAACCCTTTCACGAGCAGGGTATTCATCTACACAAATTACCGGACAAGGATATCTCACACAGACAGATTGGTCTGGTGGTGCAGGACAGTCTGATATAACAGATGTCACGAAGTACGTTGCAGATGATGGAAATATCGATACAACAACTGTATTAGGAGATATTAAACTCAAATCGATACTTGGAAACTATGCCCCAAGCGGAATTCTAGAGTCATCAACATTTGATACTGGTTCTGTTTCAAATTTCAATAATCTATTTTGGCTTCCAACAAGTCAGTCGATAAATGTTGGTGCTTCGAGTGTTCAGTTTCAAATTGCTACAAATGCAACAAATACCGCAACAACAACATGGAACTATCTTGGTCCAGATGGTACTGCGAGCACGTATTATACAAATCCCGGAGCATCTATTTGGAGTGGACACAACGGTGATCGTTATTTGAGATATCGTTTGTATTTGAGTACATCAAGTAGTACTTCAACACCGAATGTTTCAGATATTTCATTTACATTCACAACATTGTGCACACCACCCGGACAGGTACGATTCTCTGGTCTATCAGCTGGTACCTATGACCTCGTTGTGGGGAAGTCTGGCTATGCAACAACGACCATTCCTTCTGTAACTGTCTCAAGTTCATGGCTTGAACAGCAGGTTATGCTCGGTATATAGCAGAAGTTAGCAAAATCCTTGGTATACTATATGTGATATGCGATCTCTTCGTTTACAACGTGTACAAAAGGGAATGACGATTATAGAAACAATTATTGCTTTTGCAATAGTTGGACTTATTGTTTCAGCCATCGCTGCTTTTCAGGGGAATATTTTCACCTATAACAAACAGATTAGTAATTCATTGATCACATCCCAAGATGCACGTGCCATTCTGCGTACCATGGTTACTGAGCTTCGTTCAGCCTCATCTGGTAGTGATGGTTCATATGCAATAGTTACTGCCGCTACGAATACACTCGCTTTTTTTGCTGATACCAACGGCGACAGTATCAAAGAGAAGATTCGC
>JBEBAU010000015.1:0-51619 GCA_041158765.1 Candidatus Parcubacteria bacterium
GAACCAGGTGTGAACGCTGCATATATGGGTTGGATATATGTCCCAACAAAACCAGAACCCCCACACTTAATCTTTGCCCTAGATTTTGAGGGAGATCGAAAAAGAATCTTTGATGCAGCAGGCGAAGCGACGAGTCAGTTTTTGGGTGATTCAGAATTCGTTGATTTTATAGATATTCACGACAACAGTACCAGTGTAAATGATTACTTCCTAAAACAAACCAAACCTTTTTATTCCAAATTAAACGGGATTGATGCTTAAATACATTGTCATACCAAGAGGAAATCTTATTCACATCACCACAATCGTAATGACGCTAAGCTGCATTGCGATTTCTTCTATACGTGAAATTGCTTCACCTGTGACCGAATCTCCCTCCCCACATTGACTCAATAGAATTCATAAAAAAACCAACCTTGCCGAAGCTTGGTTGGGATCAGAAAGCTATTTTGTTATTAAGGAAGTGTGCACATCACACACCCCTCAGGAAATTGACAGTGACTGCGGTGTCGCCGCTTTTCTCCTGTGAATGTGCGCTTACGTTTTGCTGAGGGTGCATCGTGAACAGTTACACTAAATTCACTGTGCTTTGTAAGACCATATCGATCATCAGAAACCGGCGACATGATGACAGGTCTTCCTGATGCAATAGCACGAGCAGCTTCCTCGTCATCTCTCTTTTGCATCATTTTGTCCACTTCTCTCTGTGTATATGTTGGCATTTATGCCTCCTTCCGTATTAATTGTTGCCTAACACAAAACTAGCACCCAATTACAAACACGTCTAGGTTTTCAAACCCACTCCTAAACCCTCTTCAATACCCCCTTTCTCTTTACAATATTTTTGTAATCCCACTGGATTTTCTTCCCCTTTCTAAGCCACTTTTTCAAATGAGTCACCTTAACCTCTTTTACATCAGTAAAAAACACCTCCGCAGCTTTGAACTTCCCCTCTGGTTTCAGATCCTTTTCATCAAAACTCTGCCCACTAAAAAACATTAGTGAAACAGCCCCACTTTTGCGAACTGAATATGAAACAATAGGATTCCCATCGATAAACCACACCGGTGTACCGTGCCAGACTTTTGCTTCGTCTTTTTTCAAAACCATATTGATATGCACCTGCAAAAAATCACAAATCTTTTTTGCGACCGCTGTCTGTGCTTTATTATATTGAGAAATTGTTTTCATATTACCCAATCCTTGGCAACGTGAACGAAAACACTGATCCCTTGCCCTCCCCATCCGACACAACCTCCACCTTTCCACCGTGTCGCTTAACAACAGACGAAGCAAGGAAAAGCCCCACACCGAAACCTTCACTGTCTTTTGACTTCGCATTATGTGTTCTATAGAACTTCGAGAATACGAGCTTAATATCAGAACGATTAATACCGATACCCGTATCTGAAACCAACACTTTCACACTTCTTGGGCTCACAATCGTCGAAACAACCACGCTTCCACCCTTCTGGGTATACCTGAGAGCATTTTCGAGGAATGTCTGCACCACGAATCGAATACGTTCATCGTCGGCATTAATCAACACTTCTTCATCAGGAAGATTGAGTCTGAGGGCAATCTCTTTTTGTTCATAATTTGTTTTGAAAGCCTCGACCGCCCCAGAGAGAATCGGCGCAAGCTGATGACGCTTGAATTCATAAAGCGAATCGTTCGAAGCATCTGCTCGAGCGAGATTTACTAATGTTCCCGTAAGTGAAATGAGTTTTTCACTTGAAATCTTCATTGCTTCAAGATCCTCTTTTTTTGATTTATTTGTTTCATTCGCTATCAATGTCTCAGTAGTCCACTTGATATGCGTAAGTGGTGTGCGGAACTTGTGCGCGACAATCGTCACGAATTCGTATTTCAAATGATCTCCCATACGAAGCTTATTCCAAAAAGAGACTCCAACAATCACGCCAATAAGTGACAGTGCTATTGGAACAAGTAATACTGGGAAACCGGGAACCAAATTTCCAATCAATGTATTCAAAAAGTTTGAAAACCAAATGAAAGCAACAAGAACTGCAACAAGTGAAATATACATCCACGCTCGGCGGAACATGGTGCGAACTTCCATGAGTTGATATCTGAGCACCGTATACATAATGGCAATTGGAAATATGCTCATGAGTCCAGTCCAGACTGGATCAATGTCACGATAGAGAGCGAGTATGAAAGCCGCCTGCCCTGTGAGATAGAAGCCGAGTGTTGCAAGCAACACATACCGATAGCGATTCTTTTGGATTGGTTCATCAATTACTCGATATGCCCATGCAAGTTTCACAAAATAAAAGAGCTGTACAAGGACCGCCCAGCCAACCATCACATAAAACAGTATTCCGGGATTGTAATACCATGCCAAATATCCTTGTGAAATCGAATCTCCAAGCAACATATCTCTGAAAACAATACAGCTCGCCAAGATTACTCCTCCGATAATATATACCCAGTAGAGTAGTACGCGCTCAGTATGATCTTTGTCTTTGCCAAGAAGTGTGAGAATCCAATGAGCAGTGAATACCGATACAAAAAGATATACGAGGTTACCGGTAAAAAAAACCCCTGAAATATACGCTGTCGGTGCATGTGCCCCGAATAGTTGTGTGACATCAAACACAGCAATACTCCACGAAAGGAGCGAGAAGAGCACAATTTCACTTGAAAGCTTGTTTTTCTTAAGAGAGAGAACAATAATCGGCAAAATAATACTTAGAAGTGCACCAACTCCAAACGCTGTATTGTAAAAGAAGAGGTTATTAAACATAGATTGTGTATAGCCCAAATTATACTACACTTTATCCTCTTTCGGCTCATACTGCATCATGATAGAATAAACGCATGTCAGTAGCACCTATCATTGAGTGGAATGCACCTGAGCATTTCCATGTTGAAAAAACTTCCGATTGGTATTGGGGTGTAAGTATCATTGCGGGAACCGGAGCTGCGCTTGCATTCATTTTTGGGAATGTACTCTTCGGAATTTTCATCATTGTTGGAACGCTTGCTCTACTTCTTCATGCAGCCAAGAAGCCTCGTATTGTTCATTGTGAAATTAATGATCGAGGTATTGCTGTTGATCAAATCCTCTACCCTTTTCTTGCACTCGAATCGTTTTGGATTGATGCACATATGCGTCCAGCAAAAATCTTGTTGAAATCTCAGAAGTTTTTCATGCCATATATCGCTGTAGAAATTGACGAAGTGGATCCAGAAGAGGTCCGTGCAATACTCCTCAATTACATTGCCGAAACCGAACACCTCGAACCATTAAGCCAGAAATTACTTGAGTTTGCGGGGTTCTAATGGTATTGTGTTTTTTACTTGCTCCCATCGTTCAATGGATAGGACATAACTTTGCGGAAGTTATGATGTAGGTTCGATTCCTACTGGGAGCACCGAGTGAGCGAAAAGCAAAAAAGGTCCCGAAGGGCCTTTTTTGCTTTTCCGAGCGAGGTCGACCAGTATGTACTCATACTGGGAGCACAAATTAATGAATAGAAAATCTTTATTTCTTTGGTCGTTATATGATTTTGCAAATTCGATTGTTTTGATGGCTTTTTTGTTCTATTTTTCTCAATGGCTTGTCATAGATCAAGGAAAACCAGCGTGGTGGTATAACGTCGCTCTGATTGTTTCTTCAGTACTTTTTGTCATTACGACACCTTTTATAAGTAAAAAGATTGATGCCACAAAAACCAAAATCAAAGGTCTTCGATTTTGGACATTTCTTACTTTTGTTGGATATTTAGCTGTTTCCCTTTTGGTAATGTTGTCACACAACATGGAGGTTTTGGCTACAATACTGTATGCACTTTCTACCTACGCATATCTAATTTGTTTTCTCTATTTCACCCCAATGCTCAATGATTTATCAAACAACGAAAATCGTTCTTGGAGATCGGGTATTGGACAGGGTGCCAATTCAATTGGGCAAGTTGCTGGAGTTCTTATTACACTTCCATTCATAAATGGAATTACATTGTTTGGTGATCCAGGTAGAGCTCAAGCGTTATTCCCAGCGACGATACTTTTTGGAATACTCGCACTGCCAATGCTTATATTTTATCGAGAAAATAATAATCGAGCACACAACGCAACTCAAAATACTACTCAATACAATCTCATCTCATTATTTAAAGAGGTTTTTTCATATAAACCTTTAGCTTTACTTTTGTTGGCATATTTCCTGTTTAGCGACGCCTTACTTACATTCGCTAATAATTTTCCACTTTATTTGGAAACAGTTCACCACGTAACCGATACCGTTAAATCTCTCCTTACTGCAAGCATTCTGATTCTTGCAGCTATCGGGGCTGTCATTTTTGGTAAGGTTGCGGACAAAAAAGGTGGTTTGAAAATACTCAAAATAGTTCTTACTGTTTGGTGCTTTGTTTTCTTAGCAATGATTTTGATAACAAACTTTAATGTACTAATTCCAGTTTTCTTATTTGCTGGAATATTATTTGGACCAGTATGGGCAATAAGTCGAGCTCTGGTTGGAGAACTTGCTCCCCCACACCTTACAGCATCTTCTTATAGCTATTACGTCGTCGCGGAGAGATTTGCAACATTTGTAGGTCCCGCTATTTGGAGTATTGCTCTTATCACAATGGGTGAAGGACTTATAGGATATCAAGTTGGACTAACCTCTCTAATGCTGCTAGTAATAATTAGTTTGTTTGTATTGAATAGGATTAAGGTTTTGAGGTAGTAGGTGTGAAAGAATAAACACTAACCACCTCTGTAATAATCTCCCCTCCCAATCGGCTACAAAGGTATGACCGATATATTACAATTTTTGGGAAATATATTTATTCCCCACCCATACGTAGCACTTCTACCCGCAATCATTTTTGGAACATTTTATTTCAAATCAAAAAACAAACTCGTCCTCGCAACCACTGTTTTGTGGATAGTCTATGCAATATATGAAGAATTGCATTTGCTACGAATCCTCTGTTCGGGAGAATGTAATATGAGAATTGATTTACTCGTCATATACCCCGTTCTATTTATTGTATCTGCTATTGCTTTGGTGATAGAAATAAGGAATATAACTCGAACATAACTATATGAAAAAAGATATTGTCTTACTTATTTTTATATTACTTATTGTATTCGGATTTATTGGCTATATATCGTATTCAAAAAACCGAAACCTCCCACCAGTAGACACTTCTATTCTTTACACCAACACTGAATATGGTTTTACTTTCACCCTACCTATTAACTGGAAAGACCACTCAATATTGAAAGAAATGTGGATAGGAAATCCACTTTCAAATACATCTGCACAGAGCGGAACGAAGCTTCTCATACGAAATCCAAAATGGACTTCATCTGAACCATATGAAGACTTACCAATCTTGATATTTACTATTTCCCAATGGAATTCATACGAAGCAGAAGGCTTCTCTGTTGGAGCAGCGCCGATCAGAGCTATCGAATTAGGACGCAACACCAAATATGTTTTTGCTCTTCCGGCACGATGGGATTTTGATTACAGTACCGATTATCAACAAGCCCAAGAAATTATTGCGGGAAAACCTCTTCACCCATTCAATAACTAATTACGCCAACTTCACCTTCGGTCGTGTACTGAATTGTCTTGCGCCAATAAGTATCATACAGGAACCGATAATATATGCGGCATAAAAAAATGCCTGTAATGGGATTCCATACAAAACCAAGATAATACCAACTTGTGATTCGAATGAAATAACTTCGGCTATCATTACCCCAAATGTCATAATGATCATACCTGAAGCAATGAGACGGAGGGGTCGTTTCAGTAAATTTTGGAAAATATCAGTTGAAAGATAAAAATACACTGCTGCAACTACCCCACAAATAACAGAAACGAATACAAGAATGAGTTGAAATGCGTCAAAAGTTATTGATGTCATATACAGATATTGTACCACGCAATTTATCGATACAACGAGCTATGTGAACCGATAACAATGAAGATTGCGACCTGCGCTTCCTGTCGATATATTGCTCGAATATCCCCAGAAATATTGATACTTCGGTACCCATTAAACTTCCCCTTCAGCGAGTGATTATTGAGCAGTGGGTGTATTGGATCAATAAGTAGCAAGTTCTTACGCTCAATAAATGTCTTTTTAACAGAAGCATTCTGCTGAATGAAACTCTTTTCAAAAGATTTGTGAAATATAATAGCGGTTATTTTCATATACGAATACGTAGTTGAAATTAGAGACGCGCAAGGTATTCATCCATATCAGCAATTTCGGTGAAAAGTGGCGAAAGATTCTTACCAGATCTAATGTCCTTTTCTGCTTGTTTCAAAACCTTTTCAATATGTGCAGATGGTGTTGGTGCAGCAGTCAAAACCACACTTCTATTAGCAACAAACTGTCGCAAAAGTGCATTTACAATAGTACTTAGAGGTACACCCATGTCCTTTGCAGTACGCATTGCGAGGTCTTTTATGTCTTTATCTGCTTTGATATTAATGATTGTTTTCATATATACAAAGTATATACAACAGATACATTGTGTCAAGATAACAAAAAACCACCTCGCTGGTGGCTTTTGCTCATACGTTTCCCCTAGGAAACTATGCGGTTATCTTCTTGAGAGATGCTGCTGCTCGAGACTTGAGACGAGAAGCGGTGTTAGCTTTGATGTAGTGAGTCTTTGCTGCCTTATCAAGAGACTTGTAGAGTGCTGGGAGGAGCGCCTGAGCGTCTTTCACCTTCTTTTCTACAACGAGCTTACGGAACTTCTTCAAGTTCGTATCAATAGCTGCCTTTCGGCGAAGGTTATTGACTCGCTTCTTATCGCTTGAACGGAGGGCTTTTTTTGCTGAAGATGTAATTGGCATGGGTTTTATATGTCTTGTATGTGGGTCGTAGCGTACCACAGTCATACAGAAAATACAAGTTTATTCCAGAGAATAGAGCACAAAACAGCCACATATAGTAGAATGAGACTATGATTTCGCAGATAACAGGCACCGTAACCCATATAGACCCACGATTTCTCATAATAAACACGGGTGGCTCTACTGGAGTCGACACAACACCTATGAATGGCGTTGGGTATAAGGTTTTTGCTACAGGAGATACTGTTCTTAGCTACACTGTAGGCAAACATGCGAGCCTTTGGACGTATCTAGCTGTTCGAGACACTGCTATGGATCTCTATGGCTTCCCTACAATACAAGAACTCAACTTTTTTGAATTACTTATCAGTGTATCTGGAATCGGACCCAAAACCGCTCTCGGCATTCTTAATGTAGCATCTGTGAACACTCTTCATCTTGCAATACAGTCGAATGACACATCGCATCTCACCAAGGTCTCTGGTATCGGCAAAAAAAACGCTGAGAAGATCGTCTTGGAACTCAAAGACAAGATTGATAGCATTGCACTACCTGAGCATGCCGCCGCTATTCGAGGTGATGCGGATATTATTGAAGCACTTCGAGCTCTCGGATATCGAGATGCGGAATCTCGAGAAGCACTCAAAAAGATAGATCGAACACTTGTAGGTACTGGAGCAAAAATAAAAGCCGTACTCAAAATTCTTAGCCAATAATTATATGGGAAACGTTCTTGAACACACACTTCGATATTGCCAAAAACTCATACCACTTTCGGTATACACATTCGGTCAGCCAATATATCACCATACACTCGCTTGTCTCGGGGGTATTGTGTATCGTTTCCCTTCTCGCCGGATAAAGGTGATCGGAGTTACCGGAACAAAAGGCAAAAGCTCAACAACAGAAATCATAAATGCAATCCTCGAAGAAGCAGGTTATCGAACTGCGCTTTCAAATACCATTCGCTACAAAGTAGCCGATCAATCTCACCCAAACCTGTTCAAGATGTCTATGCCGGGGCGATTTTTCATACAGCGCCTCATTCGACAAGCGGTTTCTGCTCACTGTGACTATGTCATTCTCGAAATGACATCTCAAGGAACCCTCCAGTATCGACACAAATTCCTCCATCTCGACACATTCGTATTCACAAATCTCTCACCTGAACACATCGAATCTCATGGTTCATATGAACAATACGTAGCAGCAAAGGTTCGCATTGCGGCCGAGCTCAATAATTCAAAAAAGGACAATCGAATTATTGTCGTAAATGCTGACGACGCTGAATCTGTGCGTTTCCTCAATTGTGATGCAGATATGAAAGTGTCTTTCAAGATTACTGATGTTGCTCCATATGAAATTGGCATTGCTGGAATTGATTTCACCCTCAAGAATGCTTCAACGACACAATCTCTTCGAGTGCACTCCCCTCTTTCGGGCCTTTTCAATCTCTACAATATTCTCGCTGCAATTACTGCCACCCGTGCACAAGGAGTGAGTGATGAAATTATTGCTCGCGCTATTACCAAATTCTCAGGAATTCGTGGACGTGTTGAACGTGTCGAAGTGCCTTCAGCAAAAAACGGCACACCTCAAGCATTCGAAGTCGTCGTTGATTATGCGCACACCCCAGACTCTCTCACCAAACTCTACGAAGTATTCAAAACAAATTACATTATCGGTATTCTTGGGGGTACCGGAGGTGGACGTGATGGATGGAAAAGAAAGGAAATGGGTCGCATTGCTGATACGTATTGTAGCGATATCATCCTTACTGATGAGGATCCATATGATGAAAACCCAGACAAAATCGTAGCAGATGTTGCTCTCGGTATTACTACCAAGAAGCCAACTATCATCATGGACAGACGGCAAGCAATTCATGAAGCAATTACTCGTGCTCGTGCCCTTTCATCTGATACTACTCTCAACAAAAAAGTCTCAATACTCATAACTGGCAAAGGCACTGATCCATATATCATGGGACCAAATAACACCAAGACACCCTGGAGTGATGCAGCAATAGCTCGAGAAGAACTCGCTAAATAAGTGACGCAGCAAAAAAAATATGCGTGTTAGATAGACTCAACCGAGTACATGCTATTGAGCTTCTTTTGTGTTTGTACGCCGACTACTCCGTCTTCACCTTGTATACCGTACTTTTTTTGAAACTGCGCTAGCGCCTTAGTGGTGCATGGTCCGAAGCCTCCGGTGCGAGGGCATGCATCAGTTGGGAATAAGCCTTCTTTTACAAATACTGTTTGGAGTGCGAGTAAATCTCTAATTGTTTCGGGTGTTTCTTTTGTCTTTTTTGAAATAGTTCTCGTCCATGTATATGGGAAAAGTGAGCTGTCTTGTACGCTCGATACCCCGGTCTTATTTCCCGCAAAAAAATCTTGAATGCCGAGGTAGGTTTGATATGCCATATCTTTCAGAATAACAGAGCGAGATGTTGCATCCTGAAATTCGGTTTGATACATGTAACCGTATTCAATCAATATACTTGGCGCATCAATACTATTCTCTGCCCCAATTGCAATGAGTTCTTGATCTTCGACAATGCCGGATGACTCTTGCTCGAACGTGCTTGTCGCATAATAGTGAGACATACGACCCTTAATTGATTCAGCTATAGCTCGAGACGTGCTGCTATTTGAATATTGATGATCAGGAATATACATAGTGAAACCAGTGTATTTGCCAGGAAGCTTCTGTTTTGAACGTGGATAATCGTTGAAATGAATGTGGATTGCAACATCAATATTGTTTTCATTTGACCACTTATTGATTCCATAGATTCGAAGTGCCGCTTCGGTTGCTGCATCTGCGTGATATACCTCGGTTACAGGCTTCTTGATAGTGCCACTCTGTACATGTGTAGACATTGCAGCTTTTTGCTTCGACACAAAAGCCTTGATTCCACCCATATGTTCAGAAAAATATGTATCAAAGGTCTTGGACCAACCAGTATTCGAACGAGGGACAATGGTTTCATACTGATGATTGTTCTGGATGAAATCAGTGAGGTATCCCGTGAGTTCTACTGCCATTTCACGCTCTTTGAGGTTACGATATTCTGCTCCACCAGACTTCGGTTCATGTCCCGGCATAATAAGGAGACGGATTTTCTTTTCTGCTTGTGTGGTTGCGATACGATACTTTTCTTTCAATGTCTCGACACTTGCTGTTGGAACAAAAAATGCTGAGGCTTGTTGATTAGTGTTATTAGTAACACCCTGCCCTGCCTGAAGTTCTTGTATCTGAGCAACAATTCCTGTACGAAGTTGTGAATCAAGAGCAATAGATGAAAAAACAAAAGTTCCAAGCGCGAGAGAAAAGAAAATAAGAATATTTTTCATGCTAAAAGATATATGGTATAAGAAAGTATATGCCAGAACTCCCCGAAGTTCAAACGACTGTATCAGGTCTCAGTGCCATTATCCCTGGTCTTGTTATTACGAATACATGGACTGACTATCGAAGCGACTTTTATCGCGGCAAAGATGTCATCCACAATCCCATCTTTTTCAAACAATTCAAAAAATCAGTTATTGGAAAGCGCGTATCGAGTGTATCTCGTCGTGCGAAGAATATTCTTATACATCTTGCTGATAATCAGGGTGAAATGAGTGGCACAATTCTCGTTCATATGAAAATGACTGGGCATTTACTTTACGGCGACTATAATCGCGAGGATCCATTCAATCGCTTCATACATTTCACACTTACATTTTCAAACAATAAGACACTTGAACTCTCAGATATGCGGAGATTCGCAAAGGTTACATGGATACCAGCGACACACCTCGGCACCACGACTCACCTACAAGGTATTGGTCCCGAGCCACTTGAGGACACTTTCACCTATACCCTATTCAAAAACCGCCTTCACAAAAAACCTAATGGCAAAATAAAGACAGTTCTCATGGATCAAACAGTTATTGCTGGTATTGGTAATATTTATAGTGATGAAATGTTGTGGCGAGCAGGTATTCATCCAGAAAGGCAGGTTGAAAGTATTGGTGAAATTCAACTCAAGAAATTATTTCACGCAATGAAGGAAGTGCTCAATAAAGGAATTGATTTTGGTGGAGACTCGATGTCTGATTATCGAAACATTGATGGAAATCGTGGCAAATTTCAAGAACAACACTGTGCATACCGACGCACTGGTAAGAAATGTGACAAAAAAGGTTGCGCGGGCACCATACAAAGAAAAATGGTTGGGGGTAGAAGTGCGCACTTCTGTGACACACATCAGCAAAGATAATGGTATAGATTATTCAAACATTCCAAAAAGAGCGATACCGGTTGCCACAGAGACATTGAGTGATTCTTTTTTACCTTGCATTGGTATTTCTGCAATAACATCGACGATATCAAGTGTTTTCTTGTCTACACCGTCAACTTCATTACCAACAATGAGCAAAATAGGCTGATCAACAGAGTTTTGTGCGTGGACTTCGCGATAATGAACTGATCGGGCATCTTGCTCGAGAGCGACGATTTTCATTCCTGATTTTTTCATCTTCTTAATGAAATCATGTACGCCATCAATACCACCCTCTATCACTTCATGTGGCACTGTCTGCTCTGCTCCAAGCGCCACCTTCGCAAGATCTGCACGTGCTCGACCGAATCGATCCTTCGGTGTGGGTGTCACCCCTGAAATGTAAATTCGAGCAACACCAAAAGCGTCTGCTGTGCGGAAAATTGACCCAACATTATGTACGCTCCGTATATCGTGGAGAAGCAGTGAAACACTCGCGTTTCGAGGCTTTTGTGGTATCATAGTGCCACAACTATATATCAAGATAATCAAAACGCATATGCTCTCACTCTTCCCAGAACTATTCACATACCAAATGATTGCTCCGTTCATTCTCCGAGTCACCCTTGGTCTTGTGCTCGTATTTTGGGGATATCGTGGCATTATTGCTCGTAATCCTGATGGATCTCGTGTTCCTCATGGCGGTATGCTTGGTATTGTTGATGTGGCAACAGGTATTCTCCTTGTATGTGGCTTCCTCACACAATTTGCAGCACTTGTTGCTGTCGTTGTTTTGGGAGCGAAGCTTGTGAGCAAAATGCTCGCAAAATCTTTGTTCACCGATGGTGTTAACTACTACTTCATCCTCTTTGTGATCGCTCTTTCTATCCTCTTCACTGGAGCTGGATTTTTTGCAATAGACTTGCCCCTCTAAGCAAAAGCAGGTAGTATCACTTTCATACTTATATATATGCGCCCATAGCTCAGTTGGTAGAGCATCTCCCTTTTAAGGAGTGGGTCGTTGGTTCGATTCCAACTGGGCGCACATCATACAAAAAGACCGGACTGCTCCGGTCTTTTTGTATGATGTGCGAGGCGCAGTGATGTGAGCGCAGCAGCGCGAACCACGAGCCGGGGTCGCGAAACTTTCTGAGCGACGGCGAAGAAAGTATTCGTGACCACATAAACCTCGAAGAGGTTTATCCTTTTACTTATCTTTTACCTTTCACTTATCCTTCCTGACCCAAATAAAAACAGCGACTTTCATCGCTGTGTATTTCAAAACTTAAAATTCAAATTGATATTAACCGAATTAACACCATCAATTTTTGCATCCAATTGAATCTTTTTGCTGAACTCATAACCGATAGTTGCATCGCCACGAATATACGCTCGGCCAACTTCATACCTCGTAGCACGCATATTGTTCACGACATCTTCGTGGTCCCCTTTGCGAGCCATAGGATCGAAGGAACCAAGCACGTAGTCTTTTTTCACATCAACCTTCAGTGAACCAAGACTCACGGAGTCGCCTCCCCCTTTGAATTCATCGAAACTAATTCGCGTAGGATATCCCCTCGCAATGAAGTAGTCGCGTATATAAAACTCGTGCTTGAAACAATACGGATAGACACAATCATCAACTTCTTCCGAACAACCAACAGAAAGACAGAACAGTGAGAAAGCCGCCAATGCCAATTTTTTCATACGAAGCTCCCCTTTCGACCCACACTCTACACCCGAAGTAACAATGACTCAAGTGCTGTTTCTAGATCATGTTGTCCACGTCGAGCGTCATGCGAAACCGTAATTAATTCATCCAAAATTGTTCGCAATTCTATTTCAGTGAAATTTTTTGCATACGCAGCTGACTTTGTATGAACGAATGAAGAAAGACCTGATTCATTCATGTTTTTTGTTTTTGCAGCAAGCAACATAGACTTTATTTGCCAGAATAGTGTGCCATGTAATTCCTCTGGAGAAGCCCCGCTATCAATAAGCTCTCGATACAATATCCAAAGCTCTTTTTTGTCACGACGACCGAATGCATCCGCAAGCACAAATCCTGACGGAGCATTCGCAAATGTTCCCGATTGACTACTAGCAGCCTCAAATTCCTGTGTCTTCTCGGCAACAGCGCTGATTTTTTTGGCTGTTGCTACATCAAGCTTCCCTTCAAGCACGATGAATATATTGTCAGAGTCAGCCATAATAGACACTGTCTCAACAAGTCCTTCGCGGAGTTTTTTGTCTTCGCATACTCGATCAACAAGTACGATGTATTTATTTGAAAAAAGTCCTTGTCCGCCAGCATATTCTGAAATAAGTGCGGCGGCATTTTCACCCGCAAGAGCCCACATTTCAGCATTCAAGGTGAAAAAAGCTGCATCAGGTTTCTTCTTCTGAAGAGACGCGATAAGCTCGCGCGCCTTTATTCGCGCTTTTTCTGTATCTGAGCCATAAAGGAAATAAAGCATGTGCTAAGTATATCCGAATCAAAAAAATAAAAAACCCTTCGAAAAGAAGAGTTACTACTTCACAAGCAAAACAAATTTTTTGAAATGGCCACTGTCAGTGACGTCCACCGGCGCAACCGTGAAGCGTTGTGCTTTTGCGCGGGGAGATGTCGAAAGTTTGATGGTGCCGGTAATGTCCGGTCCGTCGTCGAGGGTTAACTCGTGTTGAAACTGCTTACAGTGACGCGCGACCAACGCTTCAATCTTCGAACGATTGAGCATGCCAATCACCGTAACTTCCGCATATCTTTCGGGGTTGTAGTCAGGAGACACAACCGATTCGAGCGCAATTTCGGTCACAAGCGTGCCGATAATGTGCCCTTGAGGTGGGGATTTTTGAAGGTCCCGGAGAATATTACTCATAACAATATAAGAGAAGAACTGAACTAAACTTTCGATACCAACTTGGCTGCGCGCACAACCTGCGCGTAGTCAAATACCGCCAATGTAGAAATATACTCCGAAATCACGATACGTCAAGGCGTTTGTACACAAAGCCTATTTGAGCATTCCCCAATTTTCACCAAGCAAACTATTTGCAATGAGGCGAATACCACTAATATCTTTTGGGTCGATCACGGTTTCCATCATTTTTTTGATATCTGTAGCAACTTTTTCTGAGACAGTCTCGCGAATTTCATATACCAATTCATCATGCACCTGCAGAATGAGGAATACATCGTCGCGAAGAGCATTTTTTTCAATATAGTCATCAATGCATTTCATTGCCATCTTCACAACATCAGCATTAGTACCCTGTATAGGAGCGTTGATAGCCATTCGTTCAGCCATTGCTTTCACATATGGTATGCGAGAATTAATTCCTTCGAAGCTACGACGTCGACCAAAAAACGTCTCTGTGAAGCCCTTTTGTGCTGTTTCTGCTTTTACCTTATCAAGATAGTGTGCGAGGCCAGAAAACTTCGCAAAATATGCATTATAAAATTCCTGTGCTTCGGCTCGGGTAACTTTTGCATCCCCTTCTTCGAGATTAGTACGGAGCGCATTCACACCCATACCATAGAGAATTCCGAAGTTAATAACTTTTGCTCGACGGCGCATTTCTCGATCTACTTTATCATATGACACATTGAAAACTTCGGCAGCGACAGCAGTGTGTACATCTTCGCCATTCTTGAAAATTTCAATTAATTTCTCATCACCTGAAAGGAATGCTGCGACACGCAATTCAATCTGAGAATAATCAAAAGCTCCGAGCACAAAACCTTTTTCTGCAATAAATGCAGTGCGAATTGCGCGACCAAGTTCTGTTTTCACCGGAATATTCTGAAGGTTTGGATCCTGCGAAGCCATTCGACCAGTTGTTGTTCCTGTTTGAATGAAATTACTGTGGAGACGGTCATTGGAATCGAGAAGTGTTGGTATGGTATCTATATATGTAGAGAGAAGTTTTTGAAATTCACGATATTGAAAAATGAGTGGCACAATTGGGTGTGCATCACGAAGCTTTTCGAGTTCAGATTCGCGTGTTGAACGCGCGCCACCTGAAGTTTTTTTCAAACCCTTTGCAGTTAGCATGAGGCGGTCAAAAAGTATTTCGCCAAGCTGTTTTGGTGAATTGATATTGAATTCTGTGCCAGCGTGTTTCCAAATTTCTTTTTCAAGACGAGTGAGGTCGGCATGATAGTCATGTGAAAGCTTCGCGAGAAGCTCGCGATCTATCTTCACCCCACGCGCATTCATACGCTCAGCTATTGGCACCACCGGCAACTCAATTTCTTCATACACCTTACGGAGGCGAGGCTCTTGATTGAGTTGTTTGAAAATAAAATCTGAAGCTGTCGCAAAGCTCACTTTTTCAGCACTCGCCGCAACTGAAGTGCCATTCCCCGCAGCACTGTTAAGTTCCGACATCGGCATATGTGTCAAAGCATAATTAAGCACGTCTTCTACACCTGGATTTGTGAGATTAGAATCAAGAAGCCAGAGCGCTATCGTGGCTTTTTTTAATTCATACGGGTCAACTACTTCGACTGAATTCAAGCTTGCCCGACCTGAATTAATATTTTCTGAGCCAGAAGTTACTTTGTTTTTTGCAGTGTGTAAATTTTCGGACAACTGAATTTCCTTTGAGCCCAACTTTGAGTTGTCCGAATTTTTACTATCGCCTATATCACCTCCGGAGGTGGCGGTTTTTTCTGCGCCACCAATGGCGGCAGTAAGACGCGCCCCAAAAGTGCGGAAGTTGAGCTCACCAAAAAGCACATTTACTTTGTGCATGTCGAGCATTTCTGCAAAATGTTTCGAAGGTTTTTGAAAATCAATTGGCGCATCGCGACGAATAGTCGCGAGCATTTTGCTAAATTGTGCCTCCTCTCGACCATCAATCAATAGCTGAATGATGCGCGGTGTGATACCAACAGCAGTAAATGCTGAATAATCTGGTTCGGCTTTTTTGCCCTTACTTTTATTTGCGGTTTTTTGTTCAGCATCGAGCGCCTTATATATACCTTCGACGGTGCCGAATGTTTGGATGAGTGTTGCGCCGGTTTTTTCACCAATGCCTTTTATGCCGATAATATTATCTGATGGATCCCCTCGAAGACCCTTATAATCTGGCAACTGTTCTGGACCAAAACCAAATCGAGCTCGTACCGCATCTTCGTCATAGAGTATCGTGTCCTTTATTCCCTTTTTGAGGGTATATACTTGCACACGATTTCCTGAAACAAGTTGAAGTGTGTCCATATCTCCGGACGCGATTACAATATCAATATTTGAGAAATCGCGTCCTTTCAAAACTTTCGCCACAATAGTGCCGAGCATATCATCCGCTTCAAAACCCGGTTTATCATAAATAGGAATATTGAGTGCGTGAAAAACATCTCGTGATCGTTTGAGCTGTGCGACAAGATCGCTATCGGTTTTTGCGCGCCCAGCTTTGTAGTCTTTGTACACCTCATGACGATATGTTGGCCCCGGAAGGTCATAACACGCGACGATATAATCAGGTTTCAATTCCGCAATAATAGAAATAAGCATGCTTACGAGGCCATAAATAGCACCTGTTGGTTCGCCTTTTGTTGAAACAAAATCAGGCAATGCATGATAGGCTCGATGCAAAATAGCGTGAGAATCAAGGAGAATGAGCTTTTCGCGTTTTCTTTCAGCCGTCTTTTTCATATGCACATTGTACAGGAGCGTTGAAAATTGGCTACCTGTTACCTACCAAACAATCTCGCGTACACTTTCATCTATAAAAGTGAAATTAATTGTATACATATCTTGCGGCAATAATTGAGAAACTCGCTCAGGCCATTCAATGAAAATAAGATTGTGTGAATCAGCTGAAATAGAACTCCAACCGATCACTTCGAGCTCACTCGCCTCTTCGAGCCGATATGCATCAATATGAATAAAATGTGTGAAACCCGCCGCACGAAATGATTCATCCTGAATCACGTACTTTTTTTGAACAACAAATGTCGGACTAGTAACTTGTTCGGTGATATTGAGCTCGGCTGCAATAGCTTGTGTAAATGTTGTTTTGCCAGAACCAAGATTTCCGTGGAGGCCAACAATTGTGGCGGAGTTTTTGGTGGTCGTTGCGCCAACGTCGCTTTTTTTATTTGAAAGAATTTCTGAAAGAAATTGTTTTGCTAGATTTTTGGTTTCAGTAAGTGACGTTGTTTTCATATATTCAATATAACAGTCTCCCCCATAAAAGTGAAACCGCCGGAAAACATTTGCTTGCAGCAAAGTGTTTTCCGGCGGCAGCCATGAAGCGTTTTACTGCTTCACAGCTCGCGACAACAGGATTATTGGTCCGAATGTCGCTTCCTTGAGTCCTCCCTGGACATACCCCGCCCGCGGACGATTGGGATCTTTTGAATCCTTCATCCACGGTCCGGCAATGTAGCAGTCGGGGGCGATGCCACTACCACTTCCGGAGACAACTGTCGTGCGGTCCGTGACAACATCACGAATGCTACAGTCTTTGCCCACGACCGTGGTGCGCGCGACGCTATCAATCCGATATTGATAGTCATACTCATACGTTCCGCCACCAGTGTGGGAGAACGTATGGTTGGGTTTTTGAATCCCAAGCACCTGTGATGCACTCGCCGGTTCACCCGGCGCGAGACCGACCACTTCTCCACGAGCTTGCGCAGCGCGGATGTTTGCGGCCTGGAAGGCATTTACTTCTGCCTCGTCGTAAAACGTCTGGCACCCACTCGTGAGAGTGAGCACGCCGAGCATTACGAGAAGCATCTGGAGGATTTTGATTCTGACAAGGAACTTTTGGAATTGAGTTTTCATTTCTAGAATTTTTTTTCGTTGTTATTTCACACATGAACCAAACAGGGTTCGTGGGTGAAATAAGCGGTGTGGTTGGAATTTCAATTGCCCGTCTATGTTAGTATTATACCACACTACATAGCCTTAAGTCAATACCCCTTTCATGCCTCAATATAGCCCTATATTTGCTATACTAATAGCATAATTTCATCATCATGATTCAATTTGACGAAGACAAACAAAATCGCCGCGTCACCGACCTTCACAAACGAGAAGAAGAAGAGCTTGTGCAACTCCTCGCTAGCAAATACGGAACCGAATACGTTGACCTCACCATCACCGCAATAAGTAGCGATGCCCTTCGCCTTATCGAAGAGAAGGATGCTCGTGAAGCAAAAGCTGCTGGATATGCCCTCATAGACAAAAAGATCCGCGTTGCTGTCCGTAATCCAGAGGATCCGAAGGTTGCCGAGCTTGTCGCTATGCTTCGGGAAAAGAAACTCGAACCAGAACTCCATATTGCATCAATGACCAGCCTCGAAAAAGCTTGGCTCAATTACAAAGACCTTTCATTCGCATATGAAAGCAAAGCCGGCTCTCTCGAAATCGCAAGCGAGGAAATCGCAACTATTGTAAGCCAAGCAAAAAGCCTTCCGACTATCATTTCTATTCTCGAGAATACAATGTCGACGAAGAAGAGCTATCGTGTCTCCCACATTCTCGAAACCATCATTGCAGGAGCTCTCGCTTCAGACGCTTCCGACATCCATATAGAACCAGAAGAGGCATATATTCGTCTTCGATATCGCCTCGACGGTGTGCTTATTGATATTATCAAATTCGACAAGGATACTTTCAATCTTCTTATTTCACGTATCAAACTTCTCTCTGGTCTCAAACTCAATGTGAAAAAGTCAGCACAAGACGGCCGTTTTAGTGTGCACTTCGCCGAAACAGATATTGAAATCCGTACATCAGTGCTTCCGGGAGCCTACAGCGAATCTGTTGTTATGCGATTGCTCAATCCGAAGTCTATCGGTGTTCCCCTCGAAGAGCTCGGTATTCCACCAAAATTGATGGCAGTTATTGATCGTGAAATCAACAAGCCAAACGGCATGCTCCTCACCACAGGACCTACCGGTTCCGGTAAGACGACAACACTCTATGCCTTTTTGAAAAAGGTACACAATCCTGAAATCAAAATCATCACTATTGAAGATCCGATCGAATACCACCTCGAAGGAATTACTCAGACTCAAACAAACGACAAAGGATATAACTTCCTTGAAGGTCTACGCTCTGCTTTGCGACAAGATCCTGATGTAATCATGGTTGGTGAGATCCGAGATAGTGAAACAGCCGCAATCGCCATTAACTCGGCACTTACGGGACACCTTGTGTTTTCAACCCTCCACACCAATAGCGCCGCGGGTGCTTTCCCTCGTCTCATTGATCTTGGTATCAATCCGAAGATCATGAGTTCTGCTATTAACATCGTCCTTGCACAGCGTCTTGTTCGAAAGCTCTGCCCTGTTTGTAAGAAGGAAGTTGATTTCACCGCACCTCCTACTGGTGATGCAATTCTAGATAAGCATATTGCTCGAGCTAAGCATATTGTTGAAAAAGTTGTCGCGACTATTGTTGACCGCACTGATGTTCCTGCCAATATCACCAAGATGTGGACTCCGGTCGGTTGTGATAAGTGTAACAAAACCGGCTACAAAGGCCGTGTCGGTATATACGAAGGAATTATGATAACTGAGGATATTAACAAAGTGGTAGAATATAGTGCGAGTGAAGCTGAGGTTGCGAAGGCTGCAGTTCCTCAAGGGCTTCTCACAATGACACAAGGTGGTGTCGTCAAAATCCTCGAGGGCCTCACTTCCCTCGACGAACTTGAACGAGTTATTTCAATTGAGGAATAATTTCAAACATATATGCAAAATCCAACCGAACTAAGCAGAGCGACAGACAATTTGAAGCGAGAATGGGATCGCGAAACTGAAGAATTCAAACACGAACAAGAGGCTTTTGAAAAAGCTGAAAAAGAAGTCGTTGCTCTCGAGACAGAAGTGCACGACAAAGAGACAGTAATGCGAGAAAAAGAGAATGAAATGAAAAGACTTGTTCAAGATATCTTGCTCAAGAAGCGTAATCTCTCAGAAGCACGAGCAAAGGTGAATAGAATGAAGCCTGTTCTCGAAAATAAAAAGATGAAAATGAATATGGATCGACGAAGAATCGAACAAGATCAAATGATGCTCAAAGCTCAGCTCGACAAACTCAACAAAAGTGGTGGAGATCACAAAAACAGCAATTTCAGCATAAATCGATAGTTACGAACCACAAAAGTTTCGCTGTCAATTGAATTTTTCTACGAGAGGAGTACCATTAGTACCAGTAGTAGTTTTGCGCAATAGAGTTCGAATGCAGAAATCTCCAAGCAATACTTTCAAGCAGCCGCCCAAAAGTTAAACATAGCCCAAAGGATAACCCCAGTAACCTGCACACGAGGTGAGGACCAAAATGTCCTCAAAGCTATGTCAGCCATGTAGAGTGAACTACATGTATTGCTTAGAGATTTATGAATTCGATGAGCACTTTTGCATCCTGCTATATGAAGCGTTCTGGAAGCTTTCGAATGTTGTACTCAAGTATCCTAGCATAAAAGAAATCATATGTCAAGCCCCATACCAACCAAGGCCCCAGCTGAAGCCGATTCAAAAAAAGACACGGCATATCTCGACCAGACACTCCGTCCGGCAAAATGGGCTGAATATATTGGTCAAAAAGGCATAAAAGACAATTTGCATATACTTCTTACTGCTGCACAACAGCGCAAACACCCTCCCGAACACATACTTTTTTATGGTCCTCCAGGACTTGGTAAGACTACCCTCGCCCACCTCATTGCTCGCGAGACCGGTGCACAGATGAAAGTCACTTCTGGTCCAGCAATTCTCAAAGTTGGTGATCTCGCTTCAATTCTTACAAATCTCGCTCATGGTGATATTCTTTTCATAGATGAAATTCACCGTTTGAATAAAGCCATTGAAGAAGTGCTCTACCCTGCTATGGAATCAGGGGTGCTTGATATCATTATTGGCAAAGGTCCTTCAGCACGAACTATTCAACTCGAACTTCCTTCTTTCACATTGATTGCGGCGACAACACGTATTGCAATGATTTCTTCGCCGCTACGATCACGATTTTCTGGCGGGGTTTTCAAGCTTGAATTTTATACTGAGGATGAAATTGGTGAAATAATAAAGCGCTCAAGTACTATTCTTGATATCAAGATACATGATGATGCGGTCAAAGCCATCGCAAAGCGCAGCCGTTTCACTCCACGTACTGCAAACTATTTTTTGAAACGATGCCGTGACTATGCTCAGATTCATAATATATCGTTGAGTCATGATGTTGTGGAGAAGGCGCTCTCAATGCTTGGTGTAGATCACCTTGGGCTCAATGCGGCCGACCGGGACATCCTTCGTACAATGATAGACAAATTTGCTGGTGGCCCAGTCGGCCTCAATACTATTGCGGCCGCGCTCTCCGAAGAGCAGGCGACGATCGAAGAAGTCTATGAACCGTATTTGATACAGCTCGGCCTCCTCGAAAGAACCCCGCGCGGCCGCACCGTTACCGACAAAGCGTATCTTCATCTCGGCACAAAAAAGCCTGCTTAACCACCACCCTTTCACACATGCTATGATAAAAGCATGGAACCGAACTTCACCACACTCGCAACAAACAAAAACCGTAAAGACGCTCTCGACATCGTGCAAGCAGGGCTCAATGCAATAAACACTCGCCGCATTATCCGAGAAGCATTTTCACTCAGTGGCAATACACTCACTATTCGTGGCAATGTTTTCAATCTCGACCAATTCAAATCTCTGCATGTAATTGGTTTTGGTAAAGCTGTATGTGAGGCTGTTTCAGAAATTGATGCGATACTCGGTGAGCATATTGATGGTGGTATTACCATTAGTACCGAAAGTGGCACGTGCGAGACTGTTGATATATATGAAGGATCACACCCGATGCCTTCAGAACACAATGTTCTTATTTCAAAAAAGATTATTGATTTATCTGAAAAGCTCCAAAAGGATGATCTCGTACTTGTTATCTCTTCCGGTGGAGGTTCATCACTTCTCTGTTGGCCACCAGAAGAATGTGAAGATGGCAAAAGACTCTATGCAGAATTTCTAAAGACCGGAGGGAGTATCAGTGAACTCAATACTGTCCGAAAACATATTTCATCTATCAAGGGTGGTGGTTTGGCCAAAGCCCTCTACCCCGCACATGTTGTCGGGCTTGTCTTCTGTGATGTTCCCGGAGGTGTATATGCCGACGTTGCTTCTGGTCCAACATATCTCGACACGACGACCATAGCGGACGCGCAAGCAATTATTTCGAAGTATTCTCTTGGCTCATATGAATTGAAAGAGACACCGAAGGATTCAATGTATTTTGAAAAGGTCCTCAATATTCCAATGGTATCGAATCAAACCGCTCTCGATGCAATGAAAGTACGCGCTCAAGAATTGGGCTTCGAAGCAACGATAGCTGGAAATGATATGTACGGGACACCAACAGAAGTCTGTAAGCACATGAATCAAAGTGCGCGCACATTACTTTCAGATAAAAAAGTAGTTATTGCTGGCGGTGAACCATCACTACATGTCCCAGAAAAACACGGCAAAGGCGGAAGAAATCAATTTGTAGCACTTACATTTGCCCAAAACATCACATCGGGACAAGTATTTATTTCAATTGGTTCTGATGGAAAAGACAACACTCTCGCAGCTGGAGCTATTGTAGATAGTGAAACATCGATGAAAATAAAAAAGGCTGGTTTTGATTTGAAACAGACACTTGAAAACTTCGACTCGTACCCTGCCCTCGAGGCTTGTGGTGATCTTATAATTACCGGATCAACGGGAGCGAACGTTTCAGATATTATGCTACTATTAGAAGACAAAAAATCATGTTAAAAGCACTTTTTACTAAAAACAAAAAAAGACAGGGTGGAAGATCACAAATTATTGCGACAATTGGTCCGGCATCAAGCAGTATTGAAACTCTCGAAAAAATGATTGATGCCGGCATGGATATTGCTCGTCTCAACTTCTCTTGGGGTACTCACGATGAGCACCGAGCACTTATATCAAATATCCGCGCCGCCGCAACGAAGAAGGGTGTGCATATACCAATAATCCAAGACCTCTCGGGTCCACGAGTGCAGCATTCACAGGGACATGCTTTCAATGAACACTTTTCTGAAAGCAAACACGCTCATGGCGTTCTAACTGAAAAAGATTTGCGCGACCTTGATTTTGGAGCAAGCCAAAACATTGAGTACGTTGCCCTTTCATATGTCGGCTCAGCAAACGATGTTGCACATCTTCGTGCTCAAATGAAAATACGTGATTACAATGCTCGCATTATCGCGAAGATAGAGCGTGCCGACGCACTCAAACACATAAAAAGTATTATTTCTGCATCAGATGCTGTCATGGTTGCCCGTGGGGATCTCGGCAATGAGGTTCCTCTCGAACAAATTCCATATATTCAACTCGATATTATACGCACAGCCAATAGGAAGCGCCGTCCAGCAATCACCGCGACACAGATGATGCTTAGCATGAAAGAAAATCCTCTCCCAACAAGAGCTGAGGTGACTGATGTTGCATATGCAATTCTTGATGGCTCTGATGCAGTTATGCTTTCTGAAGAATCAGCTCAAGGCAAATACCCTTCCGAGACAATTGCTATGATGGATAGAATTATTGTTGAAGCAGAGCGACACGAATACAAACCGAAGCTCAACTTACTGTAATTTTTCTCACTTTGTTGTAGTTATTTTCTGTGCTTTTTTGACCTTGCAGAGCTCCAATAATGTGGCTATTATGTACTTACTATGTCAGGACATAATAAATTTTCAAAAATAAAACACCAGAAGGCCAAGACAGATGCTCAAAAGAGTAAGATTTTCACCAAAATGGTGAAACTAATTTCAACTGAAGCCAAAAAAGCCAATGGAAACCTTAGTTCCCCTGGCCTTGCAAATGCTATCGAAAAAGCAAAGAAGGCTAATACCCCTAATGACACTATTGAGCGCGCAATAAAAAAGGCTACGGCAGACAATAGCGCTGCAATGGAAACAATCGTATACGAAGCATATGGTCCAGGTGGTGTTGCTATTATCATTGAATCCCTCACCGATAATCGCAACAAAGCTGCACAAGAGATCAAACACATCCTTTCACTTCACGGCTCAGAGCTTGCGGCTCCGGGTAGTGCTTCATGGGCTTTCACCAAGACACATGAAGGTTGGGTTGCATCAACCACAACACCCCTTGAGGACGCCGATATTACTGCGTTAGAGGCTTTTGTAGAGGCACTCGAAGAGAATGATGAGGTACAGGCAGTATTTACGAATGCAGAATAATATATGCGAGTACTCGGCATAGATCCAGGATATGATCGTCTCGGCATTGCTGTAGTAGAAAAAACCGCTGGGCAAAACAAAGAGACCCTCGTATATTCATCTTGTTTTACCACATCTCCCAAAGATTCTTTTTATACGCGACTCGTGGCTGTTGGTGCAGAAATTTCTCGTATTATTGATGAGTATAAGCCGGAATCCCTTTCAATTGAATCGTTGTATGTAACAAACAATCAAAAGACGGCTATGCGTGTTGCTGAAGCGCGTGGTGTTATTGTGTATGAAGCTGTCCGTAGAGGTCTTCCTGTATATGAATACACACCTGGTCAAATAAAAATCGCAGTTACCGGACATGGAGCAAGTGACAAAGAGCAGGTTATGAAAATGATTCCCCTATTGCTCAAAATACCAAATAAAAAAGCTGAGACATTAGATGATGAATATGACGCTATCGCTGTTGCACTCACCTGTTTGGCTTCTGCCGGTCACATTCGTTCACAAAAATAGTTTTCCACAGGTGTCGCTATTTGCAAAAATATTTTGGTTTTGTTACAACTATGAAATCAAAAATAAATTACGAATATGCCTCGAGCAAAAACCACAAAAAAATCCGCAACGAAATCTGTAGTCGAACCTAGAGATGAAGAGATGGATGAAACAAAAACAAAGAACGGTCCGATTGATATTCCAGAAGAGGATGATAAGGGTGTAGACCCAGAAACAATATCTATTGATGAAGCACTCGCCGAAGAGGAAGAGGGTGAGGATGATGCAATGCTCGACAAAGAAGAGATAGACCCGTTCGGAGATAAGTGGGAAGAATAGAAAAAGAAAAGACCTTATCTATTTTTGAGGGGCTTCCCCAGACGGCCCCGAACAAAATAGGTAAGGTCTTTTATATTACTTAAGAGAAACCTTCAAAAAGCGCTTCTTACCGATACGAAATGCAGCTGGGTGCTCTATCGTGTACTCTGCATTCGTAATTGGTGTATCTGAACCAAACTCACTAACTCCGTTTCCTAATACGAGACGTCGGAACTCATTTTTTGAAGCGACGATTTTTTCAGCGACAAGCACATCGACTAATTTTGAGCCCTTCTGCACTGCCACAGTTACTGTATCACTCGGTATCTCCCCTTTTTTGAAGGTATTATCAAAAGCCTTTGCTGCCGTTTCGGCTGCGAGAGCTCCGTGATACATCGTGACCAATTCCTTTGCGAGACGAACCTTGATATCGCGAGGGTTGGCGCCGGCTGTAAGTGATTCTTGAATCTTTTTAATTTCATCCATCTTCACATACGTACAATCGATAAACACTGAGATGATTGTTTCATCAGGAAGAGCCATAGTCTTACCGAACATATTTGTTGGAGAGTCGTTGAGTGCAATATATCCTCCCTCACTCTTACTCATGAGTTTTTTGCCAGTCTTAGGATTCACAAGGAGTGTTGTAGTAATAACAAACTTCTCTTTGTTATTGTATGACCTCTGGAGGATTCTTCCTGCGAGCATATTGAAAGTCTGATCGTTTCCGCCCACCTCTCCGTCAACACCAAGCGCCACACTGTCGTATCCCTGCATGAGAGGATACATGAATTCGTGGAGATGAATTGGTTTTTGTTCACTCATACGCTTCTCGAACATGTCTCGTTCTAGCATTTGTTGAACAGTGAAATTCGAAGCGAGCGAAACAACATCTTTGAATGAAAGCTTCGCGAGCCATGTGCTGTTTTTTACAAAGGTTGGAGGATTCTTTTTGTCTTTAATCTGTATTACCTTTGCCACCTGATCTTTCCAACCACGGATATTGTCGGCTACCTGTGCTTCAGTGAGAGGTGTGCGTGTTGCATTCTTATCTGTAGGGTCTCCAATCATTGCAGTGAAATCCCCAAACAAAACCACGATTTCATGACCGAGTTTGCGTAGTCTTTCAAGTAAAATAAGATTAGTTGCATGTCCTATATGCAAATCAGACCCTGTTGCATCAGCTCCGAGGTAAATCTTGAGACGCTTGCCGCTAAGCAGAAGCTTGGTAACCGCCTCTTTTGATGGATATACTGCGCTAACACTTCTAGTGAGAATTTCTTCTATAAGCTCTTGATTTGTGTCTACTGGTAGATTTTTCTTGAATGAAAACATGAGCATAATCTACCATATATGTTACAATTTGGCATTATGACTTCTCATCGAAAACACGTCGTTCATCACAAAAAAAAGCATCGATCTTTCAAACATAAGGTTATTCATGCATCGGTAACAAGTGTTCTTTCTATTTGTCTTATTGCTGGTGGTTTTGGTTTGCTTTGGATTTCTACACTCCAAACACCTGATTTGAGTGTATTTGAAACAAGAAAAGTCGCTCAATCAACAAAAATCTACGACAGAACGGGTCAAATACTCCTCTATGATATACATGAGGATCAAAAAAGAACCGTAGTTCCCTTTGACCACATTTCTTCTTTCATAAAGAGTGCGACGATTGCCATAGAGGATGTGCGTTTTTATCAGCATTTTGGTATTGAGCCACTCTCTATTTTGCGAGCTGTTATTGCTGACATTACTCCTGGTGGTCTCAAACAAGGTGGATCAACTCTCACTCAACAAGTTATAAAGAACGCTGTTCTTACAAAAGACCGAACAATTACAAGGAAGTTGAAGGAGTGGGTTCTTGCAATGAAGCTCGAGCGTGTCCTTACAAAAGACCAAATTCTTTCAACATATCTCAATGAAACACCGTACGGAGGAAATATCTATGGTGTAGAAGAGGCAAGCAAAACATTCTTTGGTAAATCATCTTCTGATCTTACACTCGCTGAATCAGCCTATATTGCAGCAATACCACAGGCACCAACATTCTATTCTCCATATGGCAAAAACGTTTCGGCACTTGATGCACGCCAAAGACTCGTATTGAGGAAGATGCTTGAAAACAACATCATTACAAAAGATCAATACGATAGTGCCCTCAAAGAAAAGGTTGTTTTTCTTGAAAAGAACACTTCGAATATCCGCGCTCCCCACTTCTCTCTCATGGTTCGAGACTACCTCATAAGCAAATATGGTGAGGATACGGTTTTCAACGGTGGACTTAAGGTTATTACCACACTCAATTACGATATGCAGCAAAAAGCTGAAAAGGTTATTTCGAATTTTGCTCCACAACTCGAAACATCTTTTGGGGCAAGCAATACCGCAATGGTTGCTCTCGATCCGAAGACTGGCGACCTTCTTGTGATGGTTGGCTCTCGTAATTACTATGACCGTGAAATACAGGGTAATTTCAACATTGCTACAGCGCTTCGCCAACCAGGTTCTGCTTTCAAACCATTCGTATATGCGACGGATTTTATGAAAGGATATACACCGGACACTATACTCTTTGATGTTCCGATGGAATTTTCAACTGAATGTACTGTTGATAGTAAACCCAAGAACCCTACAGCAAGCACCTCAATCTGCTACAACCCAGAAAACTACGACGGCTTGTATGAAGGGCCTATAACTATTCGCCAAGCACTCGCACAATCAAGAAACCTCCCTGCAATCCAAGGTCTCTATCTCGCTGGCATCAATAGCTCGATTCAAACTGCAGAAAATATGGGTATTAACAGTCTTACTGATCCAAATCGCTACGGTTTAACTCTTGTTCTTGGAGGAGGTGAAGTTTCACTTCTCGAACTTACGAGTGCGTATGGTGTTTTTGCAAACGATGGAATACGAAATCCTCATCGAGATATTTTGAAAGTTCAAGATGCGAATGGAAATATTCTTGAAGAAGCTCAAGCCTCCCCTATTCAAGCAATTCCTGCTCAGACTGCACGCCAAATCTCTGACATACTTTCTGATCAAAAGGTCATGCTCGAAAGCTTGAGCCAAATTTCAAAACCTTGGGGACGACAAGTGGCAATAAAAACTGGTACCACAAATGATTATCGTGATGTGTGGATCGAAGGATATACACCAAGTATCGTAGTTGGCGCTTGGGCAGGCAAAAACGACAATACACCTATGCAAAAAAAGGTGGCAGGTCTCGTTATTGCTCCGGTTTGGGGAGCGTTTATGGCTGAAATTATCGATTCACTTCCTGATGCGAATTCAGATCGTTTCAAAACACCAGAACCAACACCAATGGACACCAAACCAGTCTTGCACGGTGTGTGGAAAGGTGGCATCTCATACTTCAGAGATAGTATTTCAGGAAAACTTGCTACAGACTTCACTCCTCCAGAACTCAAACAGGAAACTCTCTTCAATGGTGTTCATTCTATTCTTCACTGGGTAGATAAGAATGATCCACTAGGCCCAATACCTACAAACCCTCAAAATGATTCACAATACGAATATTGGGAACACGGTGTTCGTGCTTGGTTTGATGAGTGGCGCAAAAAGAATCCGGATTTCATTGAAGCAACAACGTTCACTATTCCAACTGAGACTGACGATGTTCATATTCCTGCTAATTTTCCAAAAGTCTCTCTAGTCTCCCCTACTAACAATGCAGTTCTGTCACCATCATCTCGTATTGAAATAACCTTTATTCAATCAGGAAAATTTCCAACAAAAAAAGTTGAATTGTATGTGAATGATCGCTATATCATTTCAAGTGAACAAGCTCCATTCACTATTGGCTTCACACCATCTGATGTACCAAACATCCAAACAACCAATACAATACGTCTTGTAATATATGATTCTGTTTTGAATCGTGGTGAAGCAACTGCGACCTTCTCAGTACGTTAATAGATAGTGTATTAGCAAATATCTTCGATAATTCGTGGCGCCATATTCTTCTTGATGAGGGCTAGAATTGCTGTCTTTTTCATAAAAATCTCGTTTTTTTCAATTGGTGAAATTGAAAGTGCTATTTTTTTGTGGATAAAAGAGATTTTTTGTGGAGGAATATCAATTCCAGAGCATATTTTGATAGCATCTATCACAATAGAACGTTGACGCATATCTTCAAGCTCAACACTTTTGAATTTCTGAAGAAAATTAGAAATATTAAACATAGTAGACGAGGTCTTTAATGGGCTTTAGCGGTTCATTGGCATTACGAGATAGGTAAATGACTTATCTGTTGCTGGATGAATGACCAAAGGGCGATTAAGGCCATTAAAGAGGAGTGTAACACTGTCCGAATCAATTGATTGGAAACAATCTGTGATGTATTTGTAATTGAAGTTGATTGATATTGCCTCCCCTTCTACTGTCGCATCTATTTGATGATTATTCTCTCCGATATCTGCATTTTTTGTTTTCAATTCAAATATATGTGCTTTTGGATCAATACTCATAGTTACTTGATTGAATTTATCAGAAAAAATATGTGACATTTTCAAACCATCAATAAGGTCTTGTTTCAAAACAACAACCTCAGTAGTGCTCTGTTTTGGAATTATCTGTTTGTAGTCAGGGAAAACACCGTCGATAACACGAGATACGAGATATATACCCTTATAAGCGAATGAAATCTGATTTTTGTTGAGATTAACGGCAATTGAGTCTTTTATATTCTCAAAAATACGTATAATTTCAGGGATATTTTTGAAAGGAATGAGAATCTGGCCAAAATCACCACTGTGCTTTATTTGAATACGTTTTTCTGCAAGACGGAATGAGTCTGTAGCAGCAAAAACCACATAGGTATCATCACTATAGATATATACACTTGAAAGTTCTGGTTTTATTCCTGAAACAGATGAGCTATACCATACGGATTTCAATCCTTTTACAAAATCACTTCCATTAACAGTGAAGGATACATCCTCTGATACTCTTGGAATGCTTGGAAAATCTTCGTTAGGCATTGTTTTGATCGTTCCTCGACTATGTGATGCTTCAACAACAATATTCGCGTCTTTGGTTGCTATCTTAATACTTTTGTCTGAACTAGGTATTCCTGAAACAAAAGCTGAGAGAGTATTCGCTGGTATAGCAACAACTCCATCACCTTCAACTTTTGCGGGAATAGTTATTTCGATACCAAGATCGAGATTTGTTGCTTTCACAACCACCTCTGAGTCTTTTGCTTCAATAAGAAGACATGAAAGAACCGGAAGTGTTACATGCTTCCCCGCTATGCGACCTGCGATAGTCACCGCTTCAACCAATTTTTCTTGAATACATTCTATCTTCATAGGGTTCTTTTTATCTATTAAATACTTATTAATACTATTAGTGCTGTGAATATGGGGATAAGCTATTTTGAGAGCTCTATAGAGCGGTACATCACAAACGGTATCTTGTGGATAATTTTTTACAACTTCTAATAACTTTTGCTGATATTGAAGTTGTTAAATCCTATCCACATTCTACGCAATCTTTTCCACAATTTCATCAACAATGTATCAACAAGTTATACACAAAGTTACACACAGGTTATCAACAAAAACAAAGAACTATAACATTGCCCGAATCTGTGAAATTTCTTCACTCAAAACAGGGTTTGTTTTGAGATCCTCTTTTATTTTTTCACATGAATGGATAACGGTTGTATGATCTCTTCCACCCATCTTCTCCCCTATCGAAGGGAAAGAGACGTTGAAATCCTCACGAAGAATATACATGATGACCTGTCGAGGTTTCACCACCTCTTTCTTTCTTGTTTTGTTATAGACACTTTCTTCATCAACATTATAGAAATCAGTAATGAGTTTGATAACATCCTTCACTGCGACAGCCTTTTTTGGTTTCGTATTGTTCTTTATGAGGTCTTTTATTTGTGAAAGACTCAATTCCTTACCTTTGAGTTGAGTTTGACATACAACAGCATTAACAACACCCTCAATTTCTCGAATATTTCCCTCTATATTTGCTGCGAGGAAATTAACTACATCACTACTCAAAATAATGTTGTTTTGAGCCGCTTTTGCGGTCACTATTGCCATTCTTGATTCATGATCAGGTGTAGGAATATCGATAATCATGCCTGCGCTGAAACGAGACTTGAGACGGTCTTCTAGATTTGGAATGAAATTCGGGTGCTTATCAGAAGAAAAGACGAGCTGACGGTTTGATTCATGAAACGTATTGAAGAGATGGAAGAGTTCTTCCTGAAACTTCTCTTTACTTGAGAAGAATTGAATATCGTCCATGATGATGACGTCATACTTTCGATACTTTTCTTTGAACTGCTGAGCTTTGTTTGTTTGGAGTGCGTTGAAATATTCAGTACCGAATCGTTCTGATGTGAGATAGAAGACCTTTTTTTCAGGATGTTCCTTCTTGATATGATTACCTATTGCCTGCATGAGGTGTGTCTTGCCGTGTCCTGTACCTCCGTAGATAAAAAGAGGGTTATAAGCCTGTCCAGGAGTCTTCACGACGGTTTTGGAAGCGGCATGAGCGAGTTCGTTGAATGGTCCAACGATAAAATTATCGAATATATAACGAGGGTTGAGATTATCCTCTTTGTTCACATAGAAATCCTGAAGCGGAATAGATATTGTAGGGTTCGGTTGAGCCTTCTTTTTGTCATCTACCTTCCTTTTGTCCCCTTCTTTCAATATCACATACTCCAAAGCTCGAATACTTGGATTCATCTGTCGAAGTGTACGGAGTATTGTGTCGTGGAACTTTTTTAGAAGCCAATCTTTTGCAAAAAGTCCTGGTACCCCGAGTGATATGACCCCATCCTCCTCTTTTATTATGTATGTTCCGTTAAACCATGTAGAAAAGTTTGGTTTTGAAACAGCCAATTCAATATCGATTAGTGCAGCTTCCCAAAGTTTATTGAAATCATTCATAGGGTATAGCAAGTAAAACGTAGTTACTAGTATATACTTGTTTATAAATTAGCAAACTTGTGGAGAGTAATTAAATATGTTGATAAGTTGTTGATTGCTGTGGATATGTGCAACAACTTGAGATTTTTCTCTTGCTGGTATATAGTGTGTGGACTATGTCATTCACATACCAACCAAAGAAGCGCAAGAGAGCGAAGACTCACGGCTTTCGTGTACGCCAGAAGACAACTGATGGACGTAATGTTATCAAGCGTCGTCGAGCAAAGGGTCGCAAGAAGATCGCTGTTTAGTTAGTTTTCTTTATACAAAATATCATGCTTCCTCGCTCACAACGGCTAACTAAAGCCATATTTGATGAGGTTTTCATGAAAGGGCGGCTAGTCCATTCACGTTTTTTCATCATAAAAGTGGTGAAAGTGGATGAGAAAAGCCGCTTTGCCGTTTCTGCACCCAAAAAGGTCGCAAAAAGTGCGGTAGATCGCAATAAGATACAGCGACGAACCTATAGTGCAATCAGAGAGATTTTCTTTTCAAAAAAAGCACAAAAGGAAGCTCAAAAGAATATACAAGCTGTTTTCATTGCAAAAAACCCCGTACTAACAGCAACCCTCCCCCAAATTACCGAGGATATACGGACTGCTTTTGTGAAAATAGGTATTTTGGAGTAGAATACAGCACATGTTTGATACATTATTTTTCTTCCCCCTCTACAATGGCCTCATGGCTCTTTTTGATATAGCGCCATGGCTCGATGCTGGTGTCGCTGTTATCATTTTCACCATAATTATTAAGCTCATCCTCTTCCCTCTTTCAAAAAAGGCTATTACTACACAGGTTCGAATGAAAGAGCTTGAACCAGAAATCAATAAGATAAAGGAGCAATATAAGAATGACAAACAAAATCAGGGTTTGAAAACCATGGAATTGTACCGACAAAAAGGCGTAAACCCTTTTTCTAGTTTTGTTCAACTCCTCATTCAGCTACCAATTCTCTACGCTCTATATGTTGTATTCGTGCAATCAGGTCTTCCAGAGGTAAATCTTTTATATCTATACTCGTTTATCAGTGCACCAGTTATCAATATGCACTTCCTCGGACTCGTTGATATTAGCAAAGCAAGCATAACTCTCTCAGTTATTGCTGCAATTACCCAATATTTCCAACTCCACTACTCTCTTGCAAGCATGAAGAGACCAGAAGCCTCAACTAATAAGTCTGCAACACCAAGTATGCCGGATTTCGCATATACCATGAACAAACAAATGAAATACATCTTCCCTGTCATGATTTTCTTCATCTCATACAAGATTTCAGCAGTAATCGCTGTGTATTGGGCAGTAAGTAATCTTTTCACTCTCGGACAAGAGCTCTATGTTCGAAATCGTCTCGCAAAGAAGGGTTCAGTTACTGCGTAAGGTCGAATGACCAAAGGCTTAGGTCTCGCTTATCTATGAAATAGAGGAAATTTTCTTTTGGATCTAGAGTGAGGTGTGTCGCATCTATTTGTTTATTTGAAATAGTGTAGAGGTCAGCAAGCTGATGGACTTCCCCTGTTTCAGCATTGATATACCAGATTGCATCTGCAAAGCTTACCTTGCCCTGATACCAAGCATCAGGATATCGAGCGTCATCTGGAGGAAATTGGCTTGGTACAGCGCAGTATAGGTCTTCGGTGTGTACATTACCCCAAACACACTTCTCAGGAAGAGTTGCAAACACAAGATCTTGTGTTGTGCCTGTTTTAATATCATATATTGAACTACGTAGGCCTTGTGCGACAGTTCGGCTATAAAGAACCTTTGTTCCCGAACGATTCACACTGGTTGAAAGTCCAGCGAATCCACCAAGAACTTTTTTCATTGAAGCCTTCTTGATATCAAATAAGTAGAGGAAACCAGGACCAGATGCGGTGCCTTTTGTGGTGAGAGCAATAGTATTTTCTTCTGGCCACTCAACATTCATTTGTGTTGCAGGTATATCAAACAACTTCAAACGAACCTTTTCATCAAGTGATGCTGCATACCCTACCCCAAGACCATTTTCATTTGAAAATTCAAATATCTTATCTCGCTTAGGATTAATAGCAATTTCGGTAATGTTTGGTGAAAGCATTTTGCCGCGAAGCTCATATGGTGTTGTGCTCAATGTTGGTGTGCTTGTTGCTGTACTTGAGGCTGTGGCAACATTTGTTGAACGAAGCTCGGTATAGAAGGTTGTGATTGCATCACTATCAGATTTCATATATTGAATTACAAAAGCTGTAGCATTTTTGTTCCAAAGGCTTTCATATACACGATTAATTGTTGTATTTGAAAGGATTCGAATGTCTTCTGTAAGTGAATTAGCTTCATATACTCGGCCTGTACCACGGTCTATGAAACGAAGGACAGTAGAACTTGCAGTGGTGCTCGCCACCATTCCCCCAACTGGTGTTGTGTATATATGTCGAAGTGTTGGAACCTTAATAACAACTGGTGTTGTTGTGCTATTGCCTGTACCGTTACCACCCTTACCAGAACCCTGTCCCGCTGGCACACCACCACTATTCAAAGGAAAAAACCCTGTTGTGGTCGCAGTGTTCCCTGCTCCTATACCCGGTGTCACGGTTTGTCGTACAAACATGAAGTACCAAATCACCCCCACAATTGCGAGAGCTATGAGTATGATAATTGTGAGAGATTTTTTTGACATATTATTTGTCGCCAACAATTGCGCGTATTTGATTATTAATCAAGACCTGATTTCTGAGATAAACCTGTTCGTTTTTTGGATCCTTGAGAATTTTTTCCTTTGTTATTATTTCAAAATCTCTCATAGAATCTGCTGCAACAGTTGAATTGTCATTTTTTCCAACTGAATTCAACTGGCGCAAGGTATTGTCTCTAAGAAACTTCAAACTTTCTACCTCAAGGTTTTTTTCAACACCTACAGTATCCTCATAGAGTTGCTTGTTTGATTGGTCCTTTAGTTGATCAAGCCCAGCGGCGTAAGAATCCTCAGCATACTTTATGGCATTATTAATTTCTGCAGTCGCTACTTCTTTGCCAGCGGCATTCCATGTGTTTTGTGGCGCCAAGGCAATATAATAGTGTGTACGTGTAGATTCTTTGAAAGCGGTAATGGTTGCTTTATCATCCTGCAAATCTGCCTGTTTGAGGAGTCGTATATATTCAGCACACTGAGCAGCACTTTCCTCTGACGCTGCGGCACCACCAGCAGAACATCCGTATGTTGTATTTAGAGTTTCTGCCTGATTTCTTGTTGATGCAGCTGCCACACGATATGCTTCTGCTTCTGAGAGAGCTTTTGCGGCATCAATATCTGCGCGGTGCATTAATTCGTTGATGTTATTTATACTTGAACCCAAATCAACCGGTTCAAGATTTTTTACATTAATAGCTGGTACAGCAGCATTAATCTGTACAAGGCGCGGGTCAATGGTGTAGAGGATGAGATACGAAGCAAGAGCAGCAACAACACCAAGGACTGAGTTCCACATTCGCTGCTTAGCATCAGACTTGCTTCCAACAGCCTCACTCGTCATGTATTCGAAGGCTCCGTAGGTGAACATGAAAATTGCGAGGAATATCGCAAGAGCAATCATAAGTCGGAACATATAGTTAATGTACTGACTGATCTCAATTTTTTGGATAGTTTCACCTTTCACACATTTTGATCCCTCCCCCTCTATACACGGAAGCGGTTCGAGAAGTGTATATTCTTTTGCTATTGGTGTATCAGCTGCATATACAGGAGTTATTGTATTGATTGTTGCCCCAGCAAAAAGTCCGATACCAAGTGTTACCAAAATAATTGTTGAATAGAATTTTTTCATATGTTATTGAAATAATTGGCTCGGGCTAATTTCTCCAGCATTCTCAGTATTGAAAAAGAGGTTGAAATCATTATCTGCACTCTGTAAAATATGTCGCTCATTTCTAATACGCAAAGCAACACTACTGTTACCGCTTATTCCATTCTTAACACGGAGCAAAATCTCTCGTTTATTATCAAGATCACTACGGTCTTCCCCGTTGATGCTCCATGAGTATCGCATAGCCTTGGTATCTCCAGTGCTGAAACCAAACGGTGCAGCAAGCACAGTCACCTCGTTTTTTAACAATTGTAATCTACTGCCAACTGCTGTGTTCACGAGTGCTCCATAGAGTGGATCTTCAGGATAAAAAAGGACAAAAGGTTTCGACATATCGAGAGTTATTCTTGATGAACCCTGATACTTACCATCTGCAGAGCTCACCTGCACCTTGATGGTGTACGGTCGTGGTATTGAATCATTGGGAACAACCAGAGTTTGTTTGCCATATCCAGAGAGATCACCAAGAACAAGGGATGACTTTTCCCATGTATACAAAAGTGTCTTTGGATCAATTTCAACACCTTTTGCATCAAGAAAATGCGGCATTGCTATAATTCGAATTGCATTTTCATACATCCCTGTAATCTTGCCTCGATAAAATGGTGGAACATATCCATCGGTTTCCCACAATAGATCAACATCACTTGGCGCTATTGTTGTCTTTTTTTCAACAACTCTTCCCTCAATAGTCTTTATTACCACGGTGATATCCACTGTCTTGCCGTTTTGTGGTGCTGTCGTTGTGAATGTTGTTTCACCCTTACCCTTCTTGGCGATTTTGCCATTGGTATACCACACAATATCTGCCCCAGATAGATTGGTAATATAACTCACGAGTTGTATTGCAACCGGAGCGTTTGGAACCGGTGTTTCAGGATTAATTGAAAGCGTTATCCCATCAATTGAAGTCGCCGTAGGAAGCTGTTGAGCTTGTCCACTCAGAGGAATAGACAAAAACAGCAAAAATACAAGTATGAAAACAGTATTCTTCAATAAATTCATTGTATATATTCTACCACACCTATACCGTTTCCTCAGACGTTTCACTTGTGGTTTGTGGATTTCCTCGTACCCTACCTGTGCCACCTTTGTAAAATGGAACTGTCCTACCGAGAGCTAATCTAACGCCATTTTTATTGAGATACGAGCCGGTTTTTGCAGTAACGCTCGGTTTGTTTCTGAGTTTCAAACCACTCATATCCTCGAGACGCACTAAAGCAAGTACCAATATCATACCGATGGTAAGCTGCGGTAATGCTTGTAGAAAAGGAACCATACCGCTTACAAGCTCAATTAATTCAACAAAAAGTCTGCGTATATTCCAGACTGAAACCCCCTTTTTATTGAGATAGACTATTGAACCAACAAGAAATGCCGGAGTCAAAAAGCTTTCAACAATAGGAATGACACCCAATATGTCGCTTGCTAGAGCAGCCATTACCAATAAGACCATATTTCCAACATCGAGTCTGTATTTTTTGCGATCCTCTTCCATATAGTTAGCTACTTACCTCTAATTCTGCCTTCGCCTTCTTGATTGCGAGCACCTGTGCTGGGTTTGTGGTGATGATTTGATCCTCGGTATATGAAGCAATAACTTTGAGGGCCACATGTTTCAAACCAACGAAGAATATACCCTCTCCAACATCAGATTCAAGCAAAAGATACTTTTCTTCATCAGTGAGATTGAAAGTCTTTTGGATAATATCTGTTGAAGACGGTGATTGTTTCAGTAGAATCTGAATAGATGAGTTGGTGATAATAGGCAGACCGTATGGAGAACGAAGGAAGTCATCAACGTCTTGAGTAATTGTAGCGAGACCAAGATAGTATTTTCGACCTCGTTTTGCCAAACCAAGTAGGAATGAAGCCGTATCTTCGGATTTCATCATCCACCAGGCCTCATCAATTACGAGCAGGCGCTTCTTGAGATCTTTGCGAATAGCGTTCCATATATAGTGTGTCACGATATACATTGCCACTGGTTTGAGTTCGTCTTCCATATCTCGAAGTGAGAACACAACGAACTTCTTATTGATATCAACGTTTGATGGACGATTGATGAAACCAGACCATGTTCCCTTCGTATACTTACTGAGGCGTTCAACAATTGATTCTGCTCCTTCCATACCCGCGAGTACAAGTTCGAAGTCCGAAAGAAGTGGTGGCTCGACGTTACGGAAGTCAGATTCTGCCGTGATGTCTTTCAATGCGTATGTTTCGGTAATTGCTCGGTCAATAATCGCATCTTCTTCTTGAGAGATACCACCAAGCATGATACGGAAGAGTCCAACAAGGTTAATGATGTTTGATCGGAGAACATCTGCAGCTGATTCATCTTCGCGTGGAATTGGAAGATCGAATGGATTGATATGGTGCTCGGAGTTGAGAGAAATATTGAAATACTTCCCTCCAGTAGCGTCAGCCATATATTCATATTCACGTTCTGGGTCAATAACGATAACCTCGGTATCGAACATGAGGGTTCTGAGAATCTCGAGCTTGGTACAATATGACTTACCTGAGCCGGCTTTTGCGAATGTTACTGAGTTATAGTTCTCGAGGAGGAAACGGTCGAACAACACAAGTGATGAATTGTGACGGTTGATTCCATAGAGAATTCCCTTATCAGATGTAAGGTCGAATGAAACGAATGGAAATAGTGATGAAAGTGGTGATGAGTTGAGCTTAGAATGAACCTGAAGCTGATCATCCCCTATTGGAAGTACGCTCTTATATCCACTTTCTTGTTGAAAGAGCGCTGGTTTCAAATAAATCAATTTTGATTCGAGAATTGACTTGATTTCAGATTCAATCTTATCGAGCTCAGTGCTATTATCTGCAAAAATCGTGATATATACACCCACATCGAAGATTTTTTCTTGAGCTTGCATGAGATTATCTCGAAGTTGTTCGAGATCTTGGTATGCAGTATCGAGCATTGGATCACGCACAAGCCCCTTCTCTTCTCGAGAGCTGATCTGGCTTTGTACCTCAGCTACTTTTTTCTGGAAATGACGAAGAACACGTGCTGTATCTACGGGATGAATGAAAATAGAGATATTGAAGACCTTATCGAGATTCACAATTGGTGCAAACCAGCTATCAGAAAGGAATCGTGGATATGAAATAACGAAGAGTGTTCGAGCGACTTTTTCACCAAGATTGAGCTCTTTTGGGCTTATTTTGAGCGCTGAAGGCGCAATAACATCCTTGAGTTCAAGAACGCCAGCCTCATATATCTCTTGAGGAAGCACTGAGACAATCGGTGCTCGTTCCTCTTTTTTTCCAAATAAGTTTCCAATAAAGCTCATATGTATATAAATTACTAGTTGATTTGGATAGGCTTCTCTGTGTCCCCTGGGTTGAATATCTTGTAGAACAATTCTACCACTTCTTCAGTTCCGAGTTCTGCAACACGAATACCACAACGCACAAGACCCTGTTCAACAACGCTCACTCGTTGCTGGAGTTGTGTGTGATATTCTTCGAATGAATCATTCTTCATTGTTTGTGTTTGAGTCTTGCGACCAAAGCTCAAGATTTTGCTCAAACCGGTATTGCTACTTGCTGAGGTAACTGCTGGTGCATATGAAACAACAACAAAGAAACTCTTCGTCATAATGCTTGAATTCTCAACGAAGGTCTTGATGAATTCAATATACTCCCGTGTCTGAATCTTCATGAGTTCAGTTGCCTGCTCCTTGTATCGGCTTTCAAGAAGTGCAGTATATGGCCTAATATCAAGCTTTTTTGATTGAACGAATATTTGAATCGAGAAATCAAGAGAGTTAAGGAAGTTTTGAAATTGGAGAATAATTGAGTTCTGTTCATCAGCAGACTTAAGGGCGAAATTGAGAGATGAAGCAAGTACAATACCCCGCATTGAGCCGTCTTTGAGAATAACAACACCATCCCGAATTTCTTGTATCGGTACGAACTCTTGTGTTGTTTTGTTGATTGGTTGCTGTGTTGCCATATATGTTTGTATGATCAGCGCTGATTTTTGTTAGAATACATGCTCTCCTTGATATCAAGACTCCATGTCAAATCTTTCAACTTGCTATCAGAAATCTTAGGAACAAGAATAGATGCATAATCCTTCTCTACTTGAGCATCTTGCTCGGCGGTGGTTTTTTGAACCCTCTTTTGGTCTACTTTTTTCCAAATATAGAGTTTTGCGCCGAAGTAATACTTGGCAGCAGCTTCAACGATGTATACGAATGGGAAACGCTTATTGATTTTGTAAAAAGCGAGAGCTGAAGAGAAACCCATGATAAGTATAATCGCAAATATCGCAATATAGAATGGAAGCAGGGTGTACATTACGAATGATAGCCCCGCCCCTCCCGCAAGATATATGAATTGTTTCAATGTAAGCGGTCCAAATATCTTGTCCTCAACTTCAATAAATTGTGGAACCTGAAAACGCATGTGTATAGTATAGCGCGACCAAGCCCTGCTTCATAGGTATTACTCTATTGGTTCGCGATATGGATCAGTTTTGCGAATAGGAGAAGGAGCTACAGGAGGTTTTGGCGCTGAAACTTTAACTGTTTCTATTGGCTTCGAGACAGCACCTTTGAGCATATGGTCCGCAATGTCATTATTTGTTGAAATAGCCTCGAGAACATTGATAGGACGGCTCTTGAGAGGGGTTGGATTCTCTATTGCTGCGATCATTTCATCACGATCTGTTACGGTGCTTTTTGGCACACTCGAATCAGTCATGAGTGAGACTGTTTCTTCTCCATCGTGGTGTTCATTGTTATATACAAGCTTGAGCTTGTCACGAATGGCATCAAATATCTGTTTATTCACCTCCTGCCCTATTTTGTATGCAGTCTGTTGATCTATTTCAGCTCGTTCTGCGAAGTTTGCAACAAAATCATCCGAACTTGTAACCGCAGTAATGATATCCATTGTTTCTGCGGCAAGCTCCCCCTCCTGATCAATATTCAAGTTGAAAATCTTACCAATATCCACAATCTTTTGATATGTTTCTGGAGAATATGCTATTTTTTGTAACTCTTCTTTTAGTTCTTTCATATATAGTATTTTTTAAGGGTTCCACACATCAGCTGCTTGACCTTGTGTAACATGGTTGAGGGCCGGATGGTTTCTGTTGTTGTGATTATTTCCCCACCCTATAATTGCAGCTCCTATTGTGCGTCTATTAGCTTCACTTAATTTATCCATTTGTTTAAGTTGGCTTGGTTTGAGGTGATCAATAAACGCAGTATCTACAGCAGGATCTATCTCACCAGATTCAATCATTTCCATGAGGTCTTCTCCTGAGAGGTTTTTCATCATATTTGCCGTAGCAACAGGGTCAGCTTTCAACGCTTCGGCACGGGCTGCCCTAAGCGCCACCTTATCAGCTTCTGACTTTTCAGAATTATTAAGGAAGGCTTTGACTTGGCTTTGTGAAAGGTGTTGTACAACATGGCTCTTTTTGAGGACATCCATGTCAATATTATTGATTTCAGCAGTAGACATGCCCCGCAATATGTCTCGAGCCTCCTTTTCAGTTGTGCTAGCTTTGAGCTTACGAGCAGCATCAATTTCACGCTGCTTTGCTTTGATTTCTTTGGTCAATTTCTTCTCATCTGAAAATGAATCAGTACCACCAAATTTTGCCTTCGCAAGTGCACCGGTTGTATAGCTTCGGAGTTCTCGACCGAATCGTGAGTTTCCTATATCGGTACCCTCAGCTTTTTTATCAAGGAAGGCACCAGCCTGTCCAAGTGTCCATCTACCAGCTGCACCGTATGTTTTGTTTGCGATTTTTGATTTGGTCCACTTATGTACTGCCATACCGAATTCCCCCGCCTTCCCTGCAAACTTACTTGAAGCGGCGAGACCTCCATTGATCATGACGATAATAAGGGCATACATCATGATTACTCCGATTGTTTCTCCGCTGAAAATATCACCAAGAATTGTGGTGTCTTTTCCGCCACCTAGGAATGGCGCAAAACCTGGATCGGTAATGATGCGCAGTATCACATACATAATCATGAGATATATCGGAGCAAAAAGGCATTGATTGATGAGCATATTAAGCCACTCCTTTGCATATGGTTTCACCTGAGGAAGAATCATTCCAATGAAATAGATGGGAGAAAAAGAAATGAGCAGTAAGAGTATCGCTAGACGACCAACGAACATAATACCCGCAGCAAGGAAGCTCAAGCCCGCCCCAAACATGATGGCTGTACCCATGAATGTCGCGATGACGATTTTCAAATCAACAGGAAATGCAGAAATTCCTCCAACGTTAAGAATGTGTTTGATTCCAGCTGTAGAATCAAAAATAGTCTGTATTCTGAGTCCTCCCATGAAAGCATTTGCAATACCAGTTGAACTTACAAATGCCGGTATTGGATTCCCCCACGTCCACGCACTCGTATCAGCCGATGCGTCAATCGCACGATAGAAGCTTGCCGCCACAACGTTCGATGCATCAATAGCCACCTTAGTGAAAAAGAGGCTGAAGTTGATGAGAAGTCCTGCAATAACAATATTGATCACAAGTTGTTTGAACTTAGGGCCCTCAATATCAAGAATCATGGTTATTGAAGCGTAGAGAAGCATGAATATGAGGAATATGCTTGAAAAGTCTCTAATTGTTTTCCAAATAACATTGATAGCCGGAAGATTCGTAATAAGATCAGATATATGAAGGCTTGCCCAAATTGCTGAGTTCAAAAACATTGCCGTCATTCGGAGAAATATTGTCGCACCCATAAGGAATACGTATCCAAGGTTTGCAAGAAGTGGGTAGAGAGTGTGTTGAGCTACCTGATCTGCTGCATATGAAACTACGCCAGCATTTGCAGCATGCTCCGGCACAAAAAATGCAGCAAAAATAAGCGTTACAGTCACCCAAAGTTTTGTTGTTGAGAAGTGTGCTCGCATATTATTGACTTGATTTACACTGGTTGAGGAGTGTTGTTGCATTCTGGATGATTGGGGTCATTTGTGTCTGAATTGTTCCTATCTGATTCTGAGATTCACCAATAGTCTCGAGGCTTGGAAGTATTCCTGATTGGAAGAGATTGTTGAATTGCTGGCTTGGTGCATCAAGTTCTGCAATAGTTTCTGCATTATTTGCATCAATTTCTGCTTGTGTAAGGGTATCTACCATTTGTTGTGCTGCAACTACCTGCTGGAGCAGTGTTGTGTATGTTGGTCCAACTTGTGTGGTGATGATAGCAGTAACCTCATCAATCTTTGATTGATAGTATGCATCTGATGTGCTTGATGACATCTTCGCACTCCAACAATCGATAACAGCTTGAAGTGCATCCCCTGCATTAACCACGATATTGAATGCCGCATCTTTGTTCGCCTTGAATTGTCGAGCTCGACCAAGAGAATCTTCGATGCTTGTAATAAGCTGTGTTCGAATTGATTCGAGAGCGAGGTTATTTTGTGTATTCTTCTCGTTCTTGAGTTGGTTAATGTATGAGCTTGCATCATTTGGACCACTTCCGCTTGCACTCTTGAGACCACCATTCAAAATCTGTGTAAGGAGTTGAGCGAAGAGTGCATTGATGATTTCATTGAAAGAGTCAGCAAGCTGAAGTGTCTCTGTTGGAGACTTGATTTGGATATTGAGCGCATCTGAAATAACTGAGCCAGGGGTTTGGATTTTGCAATCCTGATTCTTGGTTGGTGCATCATCCTCGTACCCTTCTCCATACGCAGTTTCATCTTCGGAAGGTGGAGCATCCGTACACTTTTTCCATGAAAGGAATCCTCTTCCCTGATTCAATTCATCTTTTTGTTGAGCCTTTCGGTCTGCAATTCGATATGAAAGTTCGCTATCAGCTTGGAGATATGCACCCATGAAGTTGTTTTGTGGTTCGGTGGTGAGTGAAACAAAAGCTGGCCAATTTCCTTGAGCAAAATCCCCCGCAGTGAAGCCGTTGATACTTATGAGACTTCCAGGTTTCTGAAGTTTGTTGATAATTCCAGAAAGTGTACACTCATACGTTTTCTGACTATACGGTCTGTATTTGAAAGACAAAGCAATACGCAAATCAATACCGAAGTTACTACAGAGTTTTTTGAGCTGGCCGTTCTTTTCTACATACTCGCCAACCACTTGATCGGTAATATCCATGAAAAAGCTTCCCGGATCGGTAAGGAACGATGGACTACCATTGAAACCTGAGTTAATCCAATTCACCACACTAGCGGTTAGTTGTTGAAGCAGGGCTTTTGCAATTGCATAAGCAATTGGATCCAAGACAAAAGCCTTGTACTTCATGCTGTAGTTAGAGATGTAATTGAGTGCGTCAATACCAATCTGTATAGCCTTTTGTGCATAATTAACCACTTGCGCAGCAATGCTTTGTGCAAGAGAAATAGGGTCGTTTGTAATCCATTGAGCTTCAGCTGGCTTCGGTGTCAAAAAAACCGCCGCTCCGCTTGTAGAAAAAACCACTGAGAGCGTGATGATACCTATGCTTATTTTCTTGAGGAGTGCTCGGAACATGGTTGTATTATAGCGTAAACTTGATCTTATTCGTAGACATATAATCCCCCATCGCCTTTATTGCGAGTATCATATCCTCTATTATCTTCTGCGACCGACCGAGTCCTTGGAGTGCAATAAGTGGATCTGCTGATGCTTGTCGATATGATTCATCAACGAACACTAGTCCACTCAAACCATTCACGATATTGAGATGCATTGTCGCTATTGTTCGTGGAACTGGTAGAGATACGAGCATCGTTAAGCTCTTTTTGTAAAAAGCAATGATTGGATCGAGTTCTTTGAGCACCTCAGCATTATTCTTATCAACACTTTCACGAAGAATGGTTGTTTCATCTCGACTTTTTTGAGCCGCAAAACTGGTAAGTACCAAACTGAGATTATTCGCATAATTTTGTATTGATGAAGTGCTGATTGTCTCGGTGAAAGTAAGGTCAGCTAATTTGTACTCTTTTGGTGAAAGGATAAATTTTTGATTACTTAGAATAGTATCAATAACCGCTTGCTGGCTTGTTTTGTCAGTTCCAGCACCAGATTGCTGAAGTTTCATGTATTGAGAAAATATTTCTCTGCCGAATTGTCCAGTAAGTGTCGAGTCTTCACTTGTTGTTGCTCCAACACCAAAACCTGATCCAAAACCCGCATTTCCCCCAGAAACCTTTGCTAGAGCGGTAAAATGGTCATCAACCTTAGCAGTTTTTTTCACAAGAGGGTTCCTTCCTGCGGTAATTTCGGTGCCATCCGCTGTTCCGTCAGCATCTGTATCCTTTTTTTCTGAATCAGTGCCGTACAAGACCTCTTCCCAGTCCTTGAGACCGTCTCCGTCAGAATCTACATCGCTATTTGTCGCAACCGCGGTTGTCGTTGCTGTGAGATTGCTATTTTCTGCTGTATAGAGAGTTTTTTGTGTGTCGCGATTTACGTATTCATGTATGAAAAACACCCCGCTGACACACAATGCCGCTACTATGATGAGAACAATGTTTTTTTTGGTTACATGGTTCACAGGTAGTATTGAAAATACTCCCGTAAGTATATCAGAGTTTTATACCAAACGCAGTAAGAATTTTGAGCATTTTTCCCCAGATTTCAAGTGAAATTTCTTCAGCTCTGACTTTTTCACTAAGTCCACATTCTTTCCACACTTTTTCTAACAGCTCTCGGTCAATATATTCTGAAAGATTGCCGATCAGGACCTTTCTTTTGTGTGCAAAACCTTTTTTCACAAGCGCAAAAAAAGCTTTATTTATAGCCATTTTATCGCTTTTTTCATCTGAAATTGTATCGAAGAAGGTATTAGAAATGTTATCTATGAGTATTACTGCAGAATCTACATTCGGTTCGGGCCTGAAGTTTTTTGCGGGTACAGTAACAATGTATTTTGGCTCGCCATATGCCTTTATTGAAATTGAAAGTATGCTTTCTTTGCTATTAAGCTTGCCGTTATCCCCACGTGTGACGATACGATCCGCGACTTCTTTTTGTACCATGAGCACCATACGCTTCGGTTGATGTTCATTCTCTAGAAACATTCGGAGTAATTCGCCAGTTATGTAGTATGGAATATTTGCGATAACAATATAGTCATTTTTTGGTAATGGTATTGTCTCTATGTCGAGAATATCGCCGTGAATGAGTTCGAGTTTCCCGTCTGTTATTGCTGTAGCAAATTTTTCTTGAAGAAATGGAATTGCTCGGTCGTCCTTTTCGATTGCGATGACATGCGCACCACTTTCAAGTAACGCCTCGGTGAGTGCTCCCTTCCCAGGACCAACCTCGAGAATATACATTCCCTGTTCGAGTGCTTGTTGGGCACGCGCCGCATACACCATTTCGCCAATGATATGCGGCGCGTGCAAAAAGTTTTGCCCGAGAGACTTTTTTGCTTCAAAATTATATTCGTTTTGGTTTTTCATATAATTTTCATCAAAAATCAATAAAAATAGCTTTTACACCTCGAGGCGCTTCACTAACTTCACTTTCAATATGTTCATTACCAATGTCGGCAATGAATTCCGATGGAGCATTCACTTTTTGTGAACCATATATCGTGCGGAGCTGCGCATAATTGAGAAAAACTTTTTTTCTTGCTCGTGTAATTGCAACATAGAACAATCTTCGCTCCTCTTCAGCTTCACTTTCGGTCACTGCCTCTTCGTTCAATCGCTTGTGTGGGAACAAATCTGCCTCAAGTCCAGTAATAAATACATAATCAAATTCAAGACCTTTTGAAGCGTGTACAGTCATCAATTTCACTGCATTATTATCCTTCACCAATTCATCCTGATCAGTTGCCAAAGCAGTGTTCACAAGGAGCGCCTCAATAGCTGCTTCATTGTTGTTTTCACCTGTTGCAAGTGCATCATACTGTGCCGCAACGGAGGCTAATTCTCTAAGGTTTTCGAGCTTTTCTTGATCTTCAGCAGTGCCATTTCGATATGCTGTTTCCATGCCACTTTCACGAATAATGTACTTGATAAGTGCTGATGGAGGCTGCGTTATTGCAGTGTGTTTTATGCGATCAAGAAGCATCATGAATTGCCCCACTTTCATTTTGAGCGCAGGTCCGATAACAGGCTCCTTGCCCGCTATTGTAGCTTCAACTACTTTCAATAATGTTGTTTTACCAATTCCTCTCGGAGGAACATTGATGATACGCACGAGATCATTGGTGCTTTCTCGATTGAGCGCTGCTTTGATGAAAGAAATTACATCTTTTACTTCTTTTCTATCGAAGAATCGTGTTCCAAGTACTTGATATGGAATATTTTTTTTCAAAAATGCCTCTTCAAGGATTCGAGATTGAAAATTCGCACGATACAAGACGGCGATTTCTCGAGGTTCGACATCTTTTCCATCGCTATCGGTATTTTCGATCAATTCGCGGGCTTTTTCGGCAACCATTCTCGCCTCTTCTTCTTCGGTATACGAAACAGTGAGTTCGATTTTTTCACCAGCAGGATTTTGTGTGAAAAGATTTTTTTCTCGGCGTACTTTATTCTTTTTTATGACATTATTTGCAGCAGCAAGTATCGTTTGTGTTGAGCGATAGTTTTCTTCAAGCAAAATCACCTTTGCTTCGGGATAATCTTTTTCAAAATTAAGAATATTTTCAATATCTGCCCCACGCCAAGAATAAATCATCTGATCAATATCCCCCACGACACAAATATTGTGGTTCTTTTCGGCAAGCGCTGTCGCAATCATGTACTGAACCTTGTTGGTGTCTTGGTATTCATCAACATGGATGTATTGCCATGTTCGCTGATAGTGTTCTCGAACAGAAGCATCATGTTTCAATAACATTGCTGTTTTGAGGAGGAGATCGTCGAAATCAAGAGACTTTTCTCGTGCCATTGTCGCCTCATATTTCTCCCAAACATCAGCAAGTATGCCTTCTTGATAGCCTCGTTGACCTGAACTTCGGGCAAGTTCGCGATATTGCTTGTAGGTGACCCCATTTCCTTTGTGGCGAGAGATTGCATTCAAGATAGCACCCGGATCGAATTGCTTCGGGTCGAGATTCGAGGCCTCAACCGCTTCTTTCACTGCTCGTTTTGAATCCGAACGATCATATATGGTGAAATGTCGTGGAATTCCCAGTTTCAAGCTGTTTTCTTTGATAATATGTACCCCAAGAGCATGAAAAGTACTAAGAAAGGGCCGTTCTTGCATAGAAACCGGTCTATTGATGCCTGAGCTTTCAGATGAAAGGAGGCGGTCAACACGTTCCCGCATCTCTTTTGCAGCCTTATTGGTGAAAGTTATTGCAAGTATTGAGCTCGGAGGCGCCCCTTTCTGGATAAGGTTAAGGATTCTGTGAGTAACTGTCTTGGTCTTACCCGCACCAGCACCTGCAAGGATAAGCAAAGGACCTTCGGTCGTAAAAACCGCGTCTTTTTGACGCTGATTGAGAGAGTCATGGGCAGTCATGTTGTAACTATATCACACGGCCTTTAATTACAGCGATTTTTTTGACACAATTTCTATTTTGTTGCATGAAAATATCTGTTAACAACACTCGTTGACATTTAACTTTGGGTAGCTTACGCTGAGTAAGCACCCCCAAGCAACCGGTGTATTATGTGGCTCAATAGAGCCTTATAAATCAAATTTCAGAATTACAGAATTGCTACCACGTAGGCCCAAGTGCTATTGCCGAAAGTCTATTTTTGTTATGAAATTTTCTCGTCTTTTTCCAACGTCGTCTCAAGCGACTTCATATCGTTCCATGAAACTCTTTACAAAGGAGTTTATTCTCTCATTTGTCGTAGTATTTTCACCCATAATCTACCCCGCAACAGTTCAAGCGGGCTTTTTTTCTGCCGTTTCACAGGTGTTCAATAGTTCAGCTTCAGCGAAGACAAAAGAAGATACTGTTATTCGAACAAACCTCCAGAATATGCCCCTACTTCAGGCTCCGGTTAATCTAGATCCTAAGCCGTATCTTACCGATGCTAGTCCGGTTGTTGTTTCTGACAACGCTCTTGTTGCCGAAATCAGTCCAAGGGCAACGATTGTTGATGTGAATGATGTTTCTAATACCCTCATTAGTACATACGTTGTTCGTTCAGGTGATTCTCTCGCAAAAATCGCAAGTATTTTCAATGTTTCTGTTAATACTATTGTTTGGTCAAACAGTCTCGGTTCAACACCAACCCTAAAAGAGGGACAGACATTGATCATCCTCCCTATTTCTGGTGTTCAGCACGCAGTACGTAAGGGTGAAACCATCAGCGGTATCGTTGCAAGCTACAAAGCAGACTTGAATGAAGTTTTGGAATATAACAACCTCACCTTGAAAGACACCCTTGCTGTAGGCGATCTTCTTATTATTCCCGATGGAGAAATTAGAGCTGATGTTTCTGCTCCCGCAACAAAGACCACTTCAAGTAAGTATGTTTTCAAAACAAATCCTGTGCACGGAGCAAATGGACCATATTATCCTGATTATTATATGCGACCGATTACTGGTGGATATGAATCTCAGGGTCTCCATGGATATAACGCTGTTGACCTTGCAGCACCAAAAGGCACACCGATATATGCTTCAGCTGCAGGTGTTGTGATTGCAAGTATGACTGGTGGTTGGAATGGTGGATACGGTAATTACATTATTATTTCTCACTCTAACGGCACACAAACCCTCTACGCTCACAACAATGAAAACCTCGTCGTTCCCGGTCAGACAGTTGAAAAGGGTCAATTAATTGGAAAAATTGGTGCAACTGGTAAGGCTACAGGTCCACATATCCACTTCGAAATTCGAGGAGCAAAAAATCCTTTTTAACCTCCCCCCCCTCTAGCTTTGTCGATATTGAAGCGCCTCAAGGAGGTGCTCTTTTGTTATGATTTCGCTTAATGAAAGATCTGCAATGGATTGTGCTAGTTCAATAATTCGGACGCTTGCTCGATTTGAAAGAGAAAGTCGCTCAGCATTCTCTCTAAGAAAATCTATTGCGGAATCGGTGAGTATTCCCTTCTGTCGGCGTTGTTGGAATTCTTGAATTCGATGAATCTTGTCTCGAAGTACGAGGGTTGATTCTGGCGGAGCTTCTCGCAGCTGTTCTGTGGATATGCGACGCATTGGAATGAATATATCTATGCGATCACTAATTGCTCCAGATATCTTGGATCGATATTTCTTCTGTTCGGGTTCTGAGCATTTGCAACGAGCGTCACCATATCCGCACGGACAGGGATTCATCGCTCCTATGAATATGAAATTCGATGGATATCTCACAGATTCTTTCAGTCTTGAAATTGTGATGAACTTCTCTTCCATAGATTGACGCAAGGCTTCGATACTGCGACGGTCAAATTCGGGCAATTCATCAAGAAAGAGCACTCCATTATGTGCAAGAGCTATTTCACCAGGAGATACTGGTGAACCTCCACCAATCATCGCAGAATATGATGAAGTGTGATGTGGCGCACGAATTGGTGGTCGTCGAGAAAGGGTCCTTTCACCTTGTTGCACCTGTCTCGATACTGAGTGAATTGAGGTTGTCTCGAGTATTTGGGTATTCGATAAATCCGGCAATATGCCTGCGAAGGCCTGTGCAAGCATTGTCTTACCGACACCCGGTGGGCCAAAGAGAAGCACATTGTGACGACCTATCGCAGCAATCATAAGAGCTCGTTTCACATGCTCGTTGCCTCGAATAGATGCCATATCCCGACAGTCTTGTTGTGGTGATTCGATAAGTGGTGATACAGAGACCGTCATCTGCTGTATGAGTCTCGCCCCACTCAAATGATCTATAATCTCTCGCAAAGAATCTACAGGATATATCGTAATCGTGTCGATGAGTGAAACTTCGTGGATATTCATCCTTGGAATATATACTTCAGTGAAACCAAATTGCTCGAGACCCATCACTATGGGTAGTATTCCCCGCACGCCGAGTACCTTACCCTCAAGCGAAAGCTCACCAAGGAATATTTTGTCATTGAGGTCGCCGCGAACTTCGTTCGCGGCGAAAAGATATGCCACAGCAATTCCCAGATCAAAAATTGATCCCTCCTTCCTGATTTGTGCTGGAGAGAGGCTTATCACAACCTTTTGATTCTTTTGTTTTGGTGAAACAAAGCCCGAATTCTTGATCGCAGAAGCAACACGGTCCCTCGACTCACTGATGGCCTTGTCTGCAAGTCCAACAATAGAAAAAGAGTGCAGACCGTTGGTAATGTCGGCTTCTATGGTGATTATTTGTGGAGAAAGTCCTGCTAATTGAGCGGCGGATGTTTTCGAATATTTTTTCATTCACCAATCCTATCAAGGTGAAATGAAGACTCTATAAAAAAACAATAAAAATAGATTAAAAAACTACGCACTAATTACGCATGCATATGCTTCACAGAAGTTCGGGCAGAAGGATTTGCTTCGAGACGTTCACGCTCTATTTGTTCATGAGAAATTTCACACACACCATATGTTCCTGCTTCAATACGTAGAAGTGCAGCATTTACCTCAGAGAGTTGTCCCTCGAGCTGTCTCAAGATTCCCTCATTGTCTTCCATTTCTTCCATTTTGTCTGCGAGTTCATTCTCATCAGCACCATCAATGTCCTGATCTGTTGCAGTAGCGCTCCATCCTCCGGGGTTATTGGGATTTACACGAGCAAC
>JBEBAU010000016.1:0-5710 GCA_041158765.1 Candidatus Parcubacteria bacterium
TCTTTATAATCAAATTTCTTTGATTCCATACCAATGTACGATACTTTCACAAAGTGGCCGTCCATAAATTGGATATCAAGAGATTCCCAGACTGCATTTTGTGGTAAATGGTATGAGCCGACCAAATACTCTTTTTCACGTTTAGCATTACTGAGACCAGTCAGATCTTCAACATTAACAATTCTAACTTCCTGAACAGGGTTAATAAATTGAGGCACTAATAGCTCATTTTGTTCGTTGTAAAAAGAGTCTGGTAAGTATGAAGACTTCCTGTAGTTAGATATGTCAGGGAATTTAATATCCTTGAGTACCTCCAACTGTGGCTTTATGCTCTCTCTCATTTCAGCCATCATTTTCATAGGTTTCTCTAGCGTAACAGAGAGTTCTGTCATCGTTTTGACCGCTTCATTCACAGGAGAAACCAACCCTTTAGCAGAACTAGGGCTATATCCAGCGGCAAGTGCTTGTTGTTCTATTAGTTCTCCTACAGTCATAGCTACATTATATCCTAAAATTGGCATTGATTGGCATTTCACTCTGGAAATATATTAAGACAGCGATACAATGTATTTAATAATGCAGTATTTATAATAAGGACATGAATCGTCGTATTTTAAAAGATAATAAGCCTACTCCAATCAGATACTGTCTATATGCACGCAAGTCTATGGAGGCTGAGGAACGGCAAGCTCTGTCCATTGATTCCCAAATTAAGGAGATGATGACGATTGCTGAACGGGAGGGACTGGATGTTGTCTGCACCATGTTTGAGTCACACTCCGCAAAGAACTCAGGACAGCGAGAAGTATTTAATGAACTCATTCATGATTTGAAGACTCATAAGTTCAACGCCATCCTGACATGGAATACTGACCGCCTAAGCAGGAATGCGGGAGACCTCGGACAGATTGTTGATCTCATGGATCGTGGCGATCTGATTACCATTCGCACATTTGGACAAACTTTTATGTGCACCCCGAATGATAAGTTTCTCCTCATGATTCTCGGCTCGCAAGCCAAGCTCGAGAATGACAACAAAGGTATCAATGTGCAGAGAGGAATGAGAGCACGAGTCGAGATGGGGTTATGGCCTAGCGTTGCTCCCACTGGATACAAAAACTCGAATATCAAAGGAGAAGATTGTGTGAAGTATATCGACCCAGCTTTTGCTCCGATTGTGAAAGAGATGTTCGAGAAGACTGCTTACGATGGGTACACCAACAGACAAATATACTTTTGGCTCAAAGAAAAGGGCGTCCGTACGCGAACTGGAAAGTCTATGAATATGGGCTCTATCAACCAAATACTCAACCGCACCTTTTACTATGGAGTATTTGAATATCCAAAAGATAGTGGCAGGTGGTACGAAGGAAAACATGAGCCAATCATCACCAAGGAGTTGTTTGATCAAGCTCAGAAAGTACTGAAGCTACACTCACGAGAACGGAGCTACAACAGACGAGGAAAGGAACCGTTCACGTTCGCACGCTTCATGTGCTGTGGACTGTGTGGTTCAGGCATCATTGCCGATGAACACTTCAAGAGACCGAGGAACGGAAAGGTTCATCGCTATGTTTATTATCATTGCAGTAATGGGACTACGAGGACTTGTAAGGGGTGCTATATAAACGAGGAGGAACTCATTGAGCAATTTATTGATCTGATTGGTACGGTTGATATTGAATTTATCGGTAAGCAAGACGAGACTAATGTATTGATTGATAAGTACTATGGATACGAGAGTTATCTGAGTAAGACCCCAGTACTTGAAAGAACGCAAGAAAGGAAGGATTCTGATCTCAGAAAGTACACTCAAATCCTCTTCAGGGATGGAACCCCTGAAGACCGCCTAACTATCGTTAAAAGCCTTAAGAAGAAGATTGCCCTCAAAGATAAGATGATTTACTTCGATCCGTCCCTTGAGGAGCTAAAGCGTGTAAGTTATCTGAAATAGCCCCAAAGCCCCTTGTATTAATAAATTAGGATAGCGACTCACGTACCTAAATTGACCTAGCCAAAAGTAGTCAAAACGCCCTTACAAGGCCTCACCTCTGGGGCACTTAACTCACCTAGCCCGCAATCGGCAGGCTGCAAACGTGGATACGTTTGGAGCCTTTGCTGTTGTGCGAGGATGTGGGATGCGAACCGAGCGTCGGGGACCCGACTTCAGCGAAGCGGTAGTTGGGCGACGCGAGTGGGGGTCGAGCGAATGAGATATTTTGTGATGTGAGGAAACAAAATATCCATGAGAGTGACCGAATCCTTTCGTCTCCGCTAAATTGTGCTAGTACGATATGCCCTTGAGCTGGCTGTTAATACTACTCTCGGATAAGTTTTGAAAAATCTGGGGACTCAGCGTGAAGCTCCGCTTTTTCGTTGATAAGATGTTTTTTTCGAAGTTCTTCAAGTGGCACTGAATTATCAATGAAACCAAGTTCGTAGGCCAGTTCGTCAGAATTTTCTGGTAACAGTAGTCGTAGGTCACGCGGAATTTTATTAGGAGAGATGTCGTTAATGTGGCTGGCAATGTTTGTCGTACAAGTGCTGGTCAGGGTGTTGTAGAATTCTGGTTCTTCACGCAGGTTATTGGCGCGAGTAAGCATGTCGACAAACAACAGCCTCATTTTGTCTATGGTGACAGTAACTGGATACAGGTACACCGTATCTTTTCTATAATTAGTGCGAAGTTTTACAACATCACGTTCGTCAGCGATGACGTACATCAGTTCGTAATTACGTAAGAGACCTAAAATAGGAGAAAAAGACTCACCAACTTCTTTTCGAATTTCGACCGATATTGCCACGTATTCTCCGTTATTGAATCCAAAGCTCAAAAAAGTATGCGCTGCCCCCATATTTCCAAATGGCTCAACAATATAATCAACTGACTTTAGTTCATTTAAGTCAAATTTCTTGTCGTAGTACGCTGGTGTGTATTCGCTAATTGATTGGTAAGTGAAATTTCTAATATTGAAGATGTGTACCTCATCTTCACTAAACTCAGCATAAGGTAATAGTTGTTGGTCAAGTGACCACTCCCGGTCGTTGCTTGGTGTTCGCGAAAAATACCAAACGCCAAAAAGAGCAATGAAGACCAGTAAGACAAATAACTTTTTATGCCTATAATTTGTAACGGACATTACCTCAATTGTACAACCACTAGGCAAATATTTTGGCCAGAAAAGCCTGGGTTTGGTACTATTGAGAGGTTTTTTGGTAAGACATGAATTACATCAAAGTTTTAGACGAGATTTTCAGTCAGTTTGATGGCCCGAGATTTGGAGTAAAATTTTGGAACAACGAAACTAAGTATTATGGAGACGCAGGTAGCGTTCATTTTGTATTGATCATAAACAAACCGTCAGTGATACGCAGGATTCTGGCGGAAGGGGCTTTGGGTTTTGGTGAGTCGTTTATGGATGGGGGATTAGAAATTGAAGGAGATATAGAAGGGTATTTGAAATTGCGGCATCAGTTTCGTCATGTTCAACCATCTTTCCGATTGGTGGTTGCGAAACTGTTGGCCACACTTACCACTCCATGGACTCGAAAAAAGCAAATTGCTTATCATTACGATCTTGGAACAGATTTTTTCTCACTATTTCTCGACCGATCCACTATGTCATATTCGGCGGGTAGTTTTTTGCATGAGGACGATAGTTTAGATGCAGCACAACAAAGTAAACTTAAGATGATCTGCGATTGGTTGGGGATTAACGACGGCTCAAATATTCTTGATATTGGCTCAGGTTGGGGAGGTTTTGCAGTATACGCAGCAAAGAAGCATAAGCACCAAATCAAGGGATGCGCGCTGAGTCAAAAACAGATTGAGTATGCACGCAGTGAAGTGCTTAATAAACAAATTAATAATGTGTCATTTGAGTATTGTGATGTGACAAAAGACCTTCCACCAGGAGATTACGATGCGGCAGTTATGATTGAAGCGATTGAACATGTTGGTCAGGCGGGGTTGGGTAACTTTTTGTGTTCGGTGCATCAAACAATTCATCCAGGGGCGCCGTTTTACCTACAATTTACGGGTCGATATAAACCAAAGCAGGTTGATCAGTGGACGCTCAAGTACGTTTTTCCAGGCGGACATTTGCCGTCAAAAGATGAATTTTTAAAAGCGGTAGAACAAAGTGGTTTTGTTGTTGAGCGATTTGAAGACCACACAGAAGACTACAAAAAGACCATGCGTCTATGGATTAATGCAATAGAAGCCCGCCAGACGGAGATTGAGGAAATGTTTGACAGTAAGTTTTTTAGACTATGGAAACTTTGGACCCATGGTGCGTACGTCAATTTTGAAATTGGAGATATGAGCTTATTCAGAGTACTGCTTAGAAAGCCATAAGCTGAAATTAAAAGCTGATATAATCTTTCATATGATTACGCAAGAATTAATTGACTACGTGAAGATACAGCTATCAGCGGGTGTTGCGCGAGAAAAAATATCTTCCGACCTCCTTGGTCAAGGATGGACAATTGAACAAACCAATGAAGTATTCCACAGCGTAGAACAGAGCACAGGTGATGCGAATGTTCTTAACGAAGTGAGTTCTGCTAATAAACAAACAAAAAATCTCTGGGAAACAAATCTCCCAAAGAATAATACCGGATCGTTGCGATTTGCTATAGGATTCTTTTTGATTGTTGACACAACTATTCTTGTCCTTACGCAATTTAGTCTGTTTATGTTTTGGGCAGAGATGCTTGCTGTAATAGCAATAATGTGGGCATTTGTACACTATGAAAACAAAGTCTTAAGTCCGCGCTATATGTCTTCAACATCTAAGCTCGACAAATGGATCTCAGCTTTGATTGCTCTTAGGAACATAGTCTTTTTCTTAAATTTGATCCCTGGAATTCAAATACTCGGATTTATGTTGCTTGTTTGGGGTGGAATACCGTATCTATTGATTTATTTTCTCATTATTCACGCACGGAATAAATCAGCTGTTGCTATTTAGTGCGACAATTTTCTCCATTAGAGTAACGGCCGTTTGTTCGCATAAGTTTCTATCGGGATTAGCACTATCTGATCCTGATAATTCTTTAAAATAGACGGTCTCACCGAAAGTAACTACAAGCTTTCTTCGACGTCCCCAAAACTCACCACGTTTCATATATTCAATGCCAGTAATACGAACGGGTACAATCGGCAGACTACTTGAAGCTGCAAGATATGACACCCCTCCCTTAGCTTGGTGAATATCCTCATCAAGATGTTTTTTACCCATTGGGAAAATGCAAACATTACGACCGCACTTCAATGCATCGATATGGTGCTTCAGTGCTTTTTCATAGTCATTAAGCCCTGTGTATACCTGTAAGGCAGCCATGAGTTTGAAAAAGAGTCCGCCATATATTTTTCCTTTCCAACCGAGTTTTTCATAAAACTCTCTCTCCCTCGAAACAAATACTAACGGTAGGTGTCGTGAAAAGAATGGTAAGCAGGAAACAATGATAAGGGGGTCAAATTCATTGGCATGATTAGCAGCAAAAATAGCATTTGTTTTCAACTTCTTAACATTTTCAATTCCACTAAACTCCATTCTGAGGAAAATAGAAAAAAATACCCGGAGTGGAAGCCAGGCAACACGTTGAATAATATTCCCAGTCAGGTGATAAATGCGCATTTATTACTTGCTATTTTACACCTTCATTGTGGTATAATAAAGGTGTTTTAATAGGCTTAATAATCAAT
>JBEBAU010000017.1:0-7505 GCA_041158765.1 Candidatus Parcubacteria bacterium
AATACTTTTATGGAACGATTTGGAGAACAACCTATATATAATGAGCATTTGGATAGAGTTGACATTGATGGCGCACTCAAAAAAGCCGAAAAAATTCTCTCAGATCCTATAGATCCTGAGGATTTTCGTGATATTTACGGTGAAAATGTCGACAGAGACATAGCCTACGTTGCTGATATGGAGGAAAAGTTTGAGCTAAACAAACATGAGTCCCCACAATCTGAACGAAATGAAGAACGGGCAAAAATAGCGAAGATATTTGAAGCTATTGTTTTCCAGCATGCAGAGCTCAGCAACTGGTTTGGTGAAAGTGCTCAAACAGTACAAGCTTCGCGTTTTGATGATATTGCTAATGGTGTTGATACTATTGTTGAATTTGAAGATGGAAATAGCGCACACCATCTAGCACTTGCCGTTGACGTCACAACAAGTAGAACAATTTTAGAAAAATTTGATCGAATACGAACCGAAATTGATGCGGGTAAATTAACTGAAATCAAATACTTTGTTTCTGAAAAACTTGACCTACGCGGGCACAAAGCTAATGTTCCCCGAGTTGTAATCGGCGCTGATCGACAGACAATATACAATGTTGTTAATGCATGGCTCGCAGAAGACAAAAAAGCTCTTGCGGAACATCCAATACAAATAAAAATTTTAATGGAAATTGATGCGCAACTCAAAGCATTCAAAACATATTGCGAGACAATTGGCGCTCACGACCTTGCAACTGTATATGAAAAAGGTATTAGAATAATTGGTGAAATTATGGAACAAAAATCTCCAACGCCTGAACAACTTTCAGAACTTGATATAGACGAGGTCTATTCTGCAATAAAAAACAACTCAGAGATGATTGCGCGTACAAACCCACTTAAGCCGTAAGAATCTCGGGCTTCCCTTTTGTGATGAGAATAGTGTGCTCGAAATGCGCCGACGGCTTCCCGTCTTTTGTGCGATAGGTGTAGCCGTCGGCGTCCAATTTCACATGGCGAGAACCGAGATTAAACATTGGTTCAATTGCAATAACCATACCTGGTTTGAGTGTTGTGCCTTTGCCTGCAACGCCGTAATTGGGTACGAACGGCTCTTCATGCACACTGTATCCGACACCGTGTCCACAGAGCTCTTCGACGATACCATAGCTTGCTCCACCAGTACCCAAGCCACCAGCAATACCAACTCGCTCAATTGCTTCACCAATATCTCCGGTACGCTTACCACCCTTTGCAGCTTTGATTCCAGCCATGAGCGCATTCTGGGTTTTTTCAAGAAGTTCAGCTACTTCCGGTGCGACTTTCCCGACAGCAACAGTCACCGCTGAATCAGTAATTAATCCACGATGAATGAGGCCGAGATCAAGGCTCACCACATCACCTTCGACAAGAGTTCGAGAAGTTTCATTTGGAATACCATGTACAACTTCATCATTGATTGAAACACAAAGCGCTGCAGGATATGGTCGAGTAGCACCATGCGGTTGATAATCAAGAAATGCTGCGCGATCAGGCTCAATACGGCTTACACCATCCTTGCCAACCACCTCTCCGCTACCAAGAGCAATAAGCCGTCGAGCTTCATCCTCAAGCTGTTGTGTGGTCACCCCAGGAGCTACCATAGCTGCGAGAGCACGCAAAATAGTCGCGTGACGCTTGCCTCCTTCGCGCAATATCGCTATATCTTCCTTTGTCTTAATCCGTATCATTATCGAGACTGTACCATATCAAACCATTCAAGCCTAGAGCCCACCAAAGACAGGCTATATTCCCACTTTTTGGAGCATTTCAGTGAAAACATCTGCAACAGGTTGTTCTCCGTTCACCTCAACGAATTGATACTTGGGATTTTTGCGATAATACTCAATAGCTGGAACAACATCACTTTCATACCATTTCATACGACTCTCAACATCACCGTGTGTATCATCAGTTCGACCTCGAGCAAGAAGTCTTTCAGTAGACCAAGCTGCACTCACATTGAGATGTACAATAATTAGCTTGGAAATACCAAAAAAATCAAAAGCTGATTCGAGCACACCTGCTTCATGGAACTTACGAGGCATACCATCGAGCACCATATGTTCAGTGCCATGATAATCTCTCACGAGCGCCCGTGTCCACATATGTACTGCAAGAAATTCTGGTTGAAGTACGCCTGTAGCATATGCAGCAGCTGAAAGCTTCGCAGTAGCAGAATCACCTTTGATGAAATCACGAAACTCCGCACCATTCTGCACATACATTACTCCACGATTTGAGTCGGATTTTTTGATATGTTCAACAAGCAACTTCGCCTGCGTACCCTTCCCACATCCCGATCGCCCAATAAGTATAATAGCTGTTTGTTTCATATAGAGATTATACCTTGAAATAACAGCTTTCTTAAGAAGCTTGACGATACATATTATAAATGATATAATAATATCTAGCCGAGGACGCCAAAACTCGCTCGAATACTGAATATCCCGCATGCTTGAAACCATGCACAAGGACGGGAATGACTCCCCTGTATTCGACGGTATATACATGGCATTGAAAACTGAATCGAATGAAAATCGAAACTAGCGCAGCTGCGCACACAAATAGCCCATTCCTTAATGCGACCGAGCGTTGCTGGTGGAATCAACACCAGTCACATAAGGTTAGTCCTTACGAAGACTACAAACACTGGGAAGGGCTGCAAAAAAAATGGGTTTTGCAGTTTATTTTGGAAGGACTTCTTTTTGTTGAAGCGCTTCTCATATTTCCTGGGACCCCATTCTGGACACACGGCAATATCGGAATTTACGCAGCAATTGCGGGGATTCTGATCGTAGTGATGTTCATCTCAATCTGTGTGCGTCGTCACAAGGAAGACCTTCGCCCAGTTATTTGGGATGAGTATCACGCCGATCTGACGAAGCTCCTAGAGAGTTTCCCAGACATAACTGATGGGGGCGACATGGGTAGTGAAAACCTGATTGAAATGTTTACCATAAGCACAATTGGTCGCGACCTTGCCACCCGAGCAGCTCAAATTAAGGCCAAACAGGGTCTTGGTCTACTCAAGGATGCTCAAAAGGAACGCGAAGAAGCACTTGAGCTTCATGCGTTAGCAAAACAGTTTGGTTTTGTGAAAGAGTTCGGATACTATTTCAAAGAATAGAAATTTCTGAACACAAATGAGCGTACCTCACCAGGTACGCTCTATTTTTATAGAAAAACTTATAAACAAAAATTTAAAAACACTGTAAACGAAAAAACAAAACACGTTTGCGAAGGGATTACCCGGACATCCCTGAGCAAACGTGTTTTGTTTTTTGTTTATTAGTACTCTCGCATTGTCGCCTGAGCATCAATCTTCTTCAAAAGATCGAGCACTACAGACACAACGATGAGAAGTGCGGTACCACCGATAGCTAGTGTAGTTGTACCAGTAATTCCCTGAACAACAAGTGGAAGCACTGCAACGATACCGAGGAAGAGCGCACCGACGAGTGTAATTCGTGTGACAATCTTTCCAAGATATTCCATTGTAGGTTCACCTGGACGAACACCTGGAATGAATGCCCCACCCTTCTGGAGGTTTTCAGAAATCTGCTTTGGATCGAATGTAATCGCCGTATAGAAATACGTGAAAACAAATACGAGCACGAAGTAGATAATTGCGTGTGCCCACTGATCCTTGAGGAAGGTATCCAACCATGTAGCCGCATTTGCAATCATCACATTTGATGAATGAGAGAGGAAGTTTGAAATAATTTGTGGGAACAAGAGAATAGAGAGAGCGAAGATAATTGGAATAACGCCAGCCTGATTCAATCGCAATGGAAGATATGTTGAAACTCCACCATATACTTTGTTGCCACGAACCTGCTTTGCATACGTTACCGGCACTGGTCGCTCTGCTTCAGTCACCACCACAACACCGACGATAACTGCTACCGCTACAGCGAGGAAGAGTATGTAGTATGGAAGCTGTTGAATGTCGAATGCTGCAACGAACTGATAGACATGTGTTGGCAATACTGCAACGATACCTGCGAAGATAATAAGTGAAACACCGTTTCCGATACCGAATTCAGAGATGAGCTCACCAATCCACATAAGGAGCACTGAACCTGCGGTTACGAGAGCGACATTCACTGCCATATCCATACCAGTGAGCGGTGCAATGACGTTCTGATTTACAAGCAATGTAAGGAAACCAAAAGCCTGGAGCACTGCAAGTGGAACAGAGATCAAACGAGAGTATTGAGACAACTTACGTCGTCCAGCCTCTCCGTCTTCTTGAAGCATAGCTTTCAAAGAAGGAATCATCATTGTAAGCAACTGGAAGATAATAGATGCAGTAATGTATGGACCAACTCCAAGCATCATGATTGAGAGACGTGAAATACCTCCTCCTGAAAACATATCGAGGATACCAAGTAGTTGGTTACCAGCAATAAGCTTCGAAAGCTGTGCGATATCAATTCCAGGAATTGGAATTGCTGAAAGTAGTCGGAAAACAACAAGCGCTCCGAGTACAAAAAGTATTCGTTTGCGCATTGTCTGATCTTTGAGCACTACTTTTATTTTTGTGAAAAATGTATTCATGAAAGTGCTTTTGTTATTCCCTGTTAAGCCTTCTTTGTTGCAACCTTAGCAGGCTGTTGAGGAGACTCTTTTGTTTTTAGACTTTCAACTGAGCCGCCTGCTTTTTCAATCATTTCTTTTGCCCCACCTGAAACGAGACATCCTGAAACTTTGAATGCTTTTGAGATTTCACCTGCACCAAGAATCTTCACAGTTGGCACACGACCAGAAATCTTTTCAACAAGACCCTTTTCGAGAAGAGTCGCTGGAGTAATTGTAGCACCCTTATCAAATGCTCCTTCGATAGTACCGAGATTCACGATGAATGGTCGAATAGCAAAAGACTTCTCAGGGTTAATACCGCGACCTCGGAGCTTCGGCAATCGCTTGATGAAGTCTCGAAGTTCTGGACGGCGCTTGTTACCTGCACGAGCTGTTTGTCCCTTGCCTCCTCGTCCTGATGTCTTGCCGCGCTTTCCGCCTCGGCCAACGATCATGACTTTCTTATTTTTTGTTACTGGTATGAGTGTATGGAGTTGCATGGTAGTGATGTTATTTCTTTGAAACTGACTTTACTGGAGCATTCGGGTTGAGCACTGCTCGAGAATGCTTCGAAAGCTTGCTGAGTGCGAGTACGGTTACACGAGCGTTATTGAGCTTGTTCTTGCTTCCTGACATGAGCTTTGCGCAAACATCCTTGATGCCGGCAAGTTCGATAACGTTGCGAACTGAGCTTCCTGCTACTACTCCGCGACCTCGAGCTGGCATAATCATCACTCGTGCGCTTGAGTACTTAGCTTCAATCATGTGAGGGATGGTCATAGCTGGTGAAAGCTGAACCTTGATCATGTGCTTCTTGGCATCACGTGTAGCTTTGTCGATAGCGAGTGATGTGTCTCCTGCTTTGCCGAGACCTACACCAACCTTACCCTTCTTGTCTCCAGAAACGACTGCAACTGAGAAGCTGAATCGTCGTCCTCCAGAAGCAACTCGAGTAACACGTCGAATCTGAATAATTCGAGTATCGAATTCTGGCTTCACACGCTCCTTCTGATCTCGCTGTGGGCGTGAACCTCCTGGTCGTCCACCTCGTCCCATACCTCCCTGTCCTCCGAATGCGCGCTTACCGTCACCGCTTACACCTCCTCGAGAACCGAATGGTGCTGCAAGTGGAGCAACTGGTGCAGCTACTGGAGCTGTAACTGGTACTGTTGAATTGTTATTTTCTGTAGTCATATGATTTGAAATTAGAAGACCAAGCCTCCCTCTCGGGCGCCGTCAGCAATAGCCTGAATCTTACCGGTATAGAGGTAACCACCTCGATCGAATACGACTTTATCGATTTTGAGTGACTTTGCCTTCTTGGCAATCTCAACACCAACCTCTTTTGCTTTTTCGGCTGGAGTTTTTGATTTTGCATCTCGAGAAGTGAACGCAGCAAGAGTCTTGCCGAGAACATCATCAATGATCTGCGCTGAAATATATTTGTGTGACTTGAACACAGAGAGACGTGGTCGCTCTGCAGTTCCTGAGATTGTAGAACGAATTCGCTTGTGGCGTCGTGCAATCTTCTGCTGTTTTATTTGGCTCGTTTTCATAATAGTTGATGTAATTGAATGAGTGAAGGACTATACAGACTTCTTACCCTGCTTTCGGCGGATAACTTCTGAGTCGTATCGAATTCCCTTGCCCTTGTATGGTTCAGGCTTCTTCATACTGCGAACTTCCGCAACAAATTGCCCTACCTTCTCCACATCGCTACCAGAAACAGTGATAATGTTCTTTTCTGAGGTAACTTTGAGGCCAGCTGGGATAACCATCTTCACTGGGTGTGAAAAACCGAGCGCCATATTGAGCTCATTTCCTTTCACATCTGCTTTGAAACCGATACCTTCGACGATGAGCTTCTTTTCAAAAGCTTTGTGTACACCAGCAATCATATTGCGAACGTGTGCCGCATATGTTCCCCAAAGTGCGAGCACATCGAGGCTCTGTCGTGTTGGAGCGAGTGTGAGGATGTTACCATCAATCTTCACTTCGATCTCACGGCGCAAATCGCGCTTGAGTTCTCCGAGAGGACCTTTCACCGTAAGAGTTCCGACATTCGCATTGTAAGAAATCTCGGTCTTTGCTGGTATTTCAATTGGTTTTTTTGCTATTCGTGACATAAATGTATTGTTATTAGACTCAATGATTACCAGATTTTGAAGAGAACTTCTCCGCCGACCTTTTGCTTCTTGGCATCAATATCAATGAAGATGCCTTTTGGAGTTGAGAAGACTGTGTTTCCAAAACCACTCTTGAATACGCGAATATCAGAAGCTTTCTGATAAATACGTCGTGATGGCTTAGAGATACGATCAACACCCTGTACTCGAGGCTCTGCAGTACGATCTTCTGCGGTGCCGCCAATGTATGCGATACCAAGTTCGAGTGTAGCACCGACCTTCTTGCCCTTCTTCTCAACTGAAGAGAGGTAGCCTGCCTTCATGAGTACGTGTGCGATAGATTCTTTGTATGTTGAATACGGCATAGAAACGTTCGCCTTGCGAGCGTCGCTTGCATTCTTAATACGGGTTATGAAGTCTGAAATTGGGTCTGTTACCATGATGATTTCTTTATTCCTGGAATAGTACCTTCATTTGCGAATTCGCGGAAACAAATTCGGCAAAGGTCGAAGTCTCGCATGTAGCCGTTCTTTCGGCTGCATCGGAAACAACGTCGAACAACTCTCGAAGCGAACTTCGGAGGTTTTGCTGCACGTGCTGTAACTGATCGTTTAGCCATGTTTTGTATTAAATAATTGTGCCCGAAGGCTGATTTTTCAACAAAAAATAGAATTGGTGAGCTCTTCGATCTGGTGGACTTATGCTTCCGCTCGCCCACCGGCGAATTTGCTTCCAATTGCTGTGTTTCTGCTGTTTTTCTTAACCCAGCCATAGTAGCAGA
>JBEBAU010000018.1:0-75281 GCA_041158765.1 Candidatus Parcubacteria bacterium
GATTCTTTTGAAGATGGTTCTGTGCTCGTAACAAGTATGACCCGTCCAGAATTTGTTCCATTAATGAAAAAAGCAATTGCTATTGTCACCGACGAAGGAGGTATAACATGCCATGCCGCAATCGTATCAAGAGAACTCAAAAAGCCTTGCATCATTGGAACTAAGGTTGCAACACAAGTATTGAAAGACGGCGATATGGTGGAGGTGGATGCAAATAGTGGTATAGTCAGAATACTAAAATAATGCAATGAAAAGGGACGATACTATTTTCAAACAAAAAATACACTCTATTGAGAAGGCCACTTGGTATCGGCAACGATTCGATGCTTGTCCGCATTTTATGTTTTTCTTGGGAGATTCTCATACATCGAATATTCAGCATACAAAATACCCATTCGGCCAAAGAATTGCGTATACGGGATTTTCAAAAAACCGCGCAGATTGGTATCACAGCTTGGAAGAACTTGAATATACGACTTCTCATATTTTGGAAGCAGCAAAAAACGATCCAGATATCAGTAAGAAAATGGTCAAAGACTTTTTGCCATGGCAGGAGAAGTTTTATTCAGCGTGCCTAGAACTCAAAGAGGAAAATCTTTCAAAAATAAGTAATGAGGAATTACTTGCAACGTATAATGCTCTTGCTGAAACATATACAAATAAGTTGAACAGCTCGCCCCTGATTGACGGTTTTGCTTTGAGTACTGATACGTTGATTGCTTCAAAAATCAAAACGTTTTTGGAAGAAAAAGGTCTTGGAGCGAAGTTCGTAGAATATTTTGCAATATTAACTGCTCCAACATTTCTTTCATTTCTCCAACAAGAAGAAATTGCGCTCTTAAGTCTAGGTAGCAGATCAGTTGAAAAGCATCAAGAGGATTGGTTTTGGATTAGAAATAACTACACAAAAGATCATGTCGTTCCAGTAGAAGATTTCAAAAAAAGATTGGAAGAATATACGAAGATGGATGTGGTGAAGAAAAGTGAAGAAATTAAGTCTCTTGCCATAAATCACAAAAAGGACAAGGAGCGTCTGATTGAAGAGCTCAGTCTTCCACAAGAAATACGAGTTTTACTTGAAATTACCGATGATTTCAATGCTTGGCAAGATGAACGCAAGAAGGGTACTTTTTGGGCGACGCATTATTTCAGTTTGTTGCTTGAGGAATTTTCACATAGAACCAAATACAGTCTGGATCAACTCAAATACGCTTTTCCTCCAGAGATGGGAGATATTCTTGTTGAAAAAATTGATCCAAAAGAATTAGATCAGCGAATTAGTTACTGTATGATTATTTGGACGCTAGATCATTATGACGTTACAACTGATATTGAGTTTATTCAAAAACTCGATCGTATCGGTACTGGAGAAATTGCAAAAACTCAGGAACTCAAAGGTTTTACTGCTTCGAGAGGAAATGTTTCTGGTCGAGTAAAAATTGTTGAAAGTGTAGAAGAAATTCATAAGATCGAAGAAGGAGATATTCTAGTTGCAGTCATGACACGACCAGACTATATTCAAGCTATGCAGAAGGCGGCCGCATTTGTCACTGACGAAGGAGGTATCACATGCCACGCTGCAATCGTTGCTCGCGAACTCAAGAAACCTTGTATCATTGGTACCAAAATTGCGACAAAGGTTTTGAAAGACGGCGATATGGTGGAAGTGGATGCTGATAAGGGGGTTGTGAGAATCATCAAATAAAATAATATGAGTGATGTTTTTTCAAAAATATATACTGAAATAAAAACAGGAAAGACTAAGTTTGTTTTTTTGATGTCACGCCCCGAGAGTACTCAACGTGATGAACTCTACTATGAATTGTTTGAAGTGTATCAAAATTTGTCTTATCCACAGGTGCTCTCATTGTCCCTTGAAGGAAATAATCGGGCATTGTATATCGAAGAAAATTTATTGGAAAAAGTTCTCGAATATTTGGCTAGACAAGTTTCAACTCGTGAAAGTTTCGATAAACACATTGCACGTTTTGCGCAATTAGAGAGTGAGTATGTAGAAGCCACAGCCTCTTTTTCATCAGTTAGAAAAAATAAAGAAGAGCTTCTTCACGCGTACCAGAATTTGCGAGAGCGAATAAAAGATTTGGCAGATTTTGCGTGGACGCCAATTGCTGTTGAAAAGATTATTGCACCACAACTTCTTTCAGCCTTACAAAAATCATATCCAAACGGCGAGGAAATGTATCATACACTTGCTTCTCCAATAAAATTCAATCAGTTTCAAAAGATGCGTATTGATATATGTAATGCAGTTATTGATGGAGCTGCGCTCGATAGTGTTACTGAAAAGCTCCAAAGTGCGTATTTTTGGTACAACGAATACTCATATGTTGAAAAGTTATGTGATAAAGATTATTTCAATAATGAAATTAGTAAATTAACCAAAGAGAAAGCAGTTGAAGAAAAGAATCGTATTCAATTGGAAATAGCGAATAATACTGAGAATGTACGGAGAATAACATCTCAGATTACTGATGAGCACATTAGATTGTTAATAGATGTTGTGGTTGAGTATACATTCCTAAGAACAGAACGTGTGGATTTGTTGAAAAAGATACAAGCACCAGCACGTCGCGTGTATGATTTGATTGCTGAACTTCTCAAAGAAGAAACAGGGAAGAATTGGACAAGAATAGAGCTGGTGAATTTGATGAATAGTGAAATCGTTTCGTATCTTTCAGATCTTACTGTGCCTGATTTCGACAAGGTTGCACACAGAAATAGGTTTATTTTTTATAGAAACCCTTCAGGGGATGCCATTGTGGAAGATCCAGCTATTATTAGTGATGTAGCAAAACTATTGCAATCGAATACTACAAAGCAGATCAAGGGAGCTATTGCATATCGAGGTAAGGTTGTGGGTAAGGTTAGTCTTGTGTTCAGTAGAGATGATCTCCACAAAATTAATGAAGGTTCTGTATTAGTTGCTCGTACAACAATGCCGGACTACATTCATGCAATGGAAAAGGCTGCTGCATTTGTCACTGATGAAGGTGGTATCACGTCTCACGCGGCTATTATTGCTCGCGAATTGAAGAAACCTTGTATTGTGGGTACAACTAACTCCACAAAGGTCTTGAAAGACGGCGATATGGTGGAAGTGGATGCTGATAAGGGGGTTGTGAGAATCATTACATAAATTTGACAGTGTCGGGAATTGATTGCTACTATCGTCGAGTAGTTTTTGGTCTTCTCTATTTTTTTATGAAACATATTCACGCATATAGCGGGTCTGCTATGACCTTGGGGTATTTCTTTGGATTTACCTTGTATCTGGGACTCGGCCTCATAGTTGTTGGCGTCGTCACCGTGCTCTCTGATTTGCTCCCCAAACCGCAACAAAAGTTGCGGTTTTTTATTTTTTTGAGATCGTTTATTTTCGATCAGATTTCTTGATTCGCTTATAGAGATGCTTCGATTCTTTTGTGAGAGCAAGGATACCAATGACCACGACGTATGTCGCTCGGACTTCGGCAGGAATTTCATAATGTTTTTCCAAAAAGATATTCACAATAAGCAAACCAAAGACAAGTAATGTCCATAAAATGACATAGAGCTCACCTGGGTGGAGAGTTTTGTGAGAGTCGTGCCAGCGTTTGAACTCCTTCTCTGCACTATAAATCGCAAGTGCAGAACCGTAGAGAACAGAGATAATAAGAATAATATTTTCGTGATCGAGTGCATTATCAGTGATGAAATCGTATACGATTGCAATAAAAAATACGATAGTCCAGAAGTTTGTGAGATGTCTCCAGATTGATTGGGTGAGAAGTGGTGCAGATTTCATTTTTTGTCAGATTTTCTCTTTTATTTCACTATAATTATAGCAAAAAGTTGTGCCTTGTGTCACCTATCTATTCGTGGTATTTTCTTCAACTGGTCAATGTAACAAGTTTTTTGGAGGTATATATGTGTCACCTACGTCCTTCGTCCCGGGTATACCGTCATAGCTCTCAAACTGGAGGCGTCCGTCACTTCCGTGCTCTCGAGCAACTGTGCGATCGGTTAGGCTATATTTTCACCCATCCGCTTCAGTGGTTGCTGGGCACAAAACCAGAGCAAAAGGCACCATCAAACAAGGCAGGTTCTCACTAAATCAGCCATGAACGATAAGCCGGATTCTAACGAAACCAGCTTTGATGCTGATGCTCGCCTTGCCGAAAGCAATATCCGCTGCGACTTGTTTGTCTTGGTGTTGAGCCTCGCAACTGTCGTTATTGGGTTTGGGTGGATTTGGATCAGGCTTCCTCGGTAATTCAGGTCGTCATTTTGACGGCCTTTTTCTTTGGAAAGAGAGTTTTTTTGATAAAAAGGCCATGCTATTGACAGTTTTAATAGGTTACTGTAATATGACTTTACAAATACCATATAGGTTGATATAAATTATTTATGACAACAACCCAATTCAAACCAAAAGTATCGACGAAGCGCCTCCTTAGTGTGCTTCCAGACCGAGCTCGTGATGTGCTCATAAATCGCTATGGATTGGGCAAGAGTTCTGAAAAAATGACTCTTGATGCTATTGGCAAACTCTACGGTATCACTCGAGAACGCGTTCGCCAGATCGAGAACTACGCTATCACTAATATTCGTAAGTCAGATGCATATAAGCAGGAGCGTGTTGTCTTTGCTGAAATGGAAGAAATGCTTCACTCACTCGGAGGTATTGTTGTTGAAGAAGATTTCCTCGGTTCTGTCTCAAAAGACGCTTCAACTCAGAATCATATTCATTTCCTCCTTGTTGTCGGAGATGGTTTCAAAAAGAATAAAGAAGATGATGAATTTAAGCACCGATGGCATGTGAATGAACAGCTTGCAAAGCAGGTTGAAGACTCACTTCGCAAATTGTACTCAGGTCTTTCAGATCAAGACCTCCTTCCTGAATCAGAAATGGTTGGCAAGTTCCTCGAACACCTCGAAGGTGTTGCTGAGAAGTATAAGAATCAAGAAATTGTGAAGCGATGGCTCGGACTTTCGAAGCATATCGGTAAGAATGCAATTGGCGAATGGGGTGTTGCTCACTCACCGAATATTAAGACCAAGGGTATGCGAGACTATGCATTCCTCGTTATTCGCAAGCATGGATCACCAATTCATTTCCGTGAAGTAGCGAAGCAGATCGGTCTTGTTTTCAAAAAGAAGGCTCACGTTGCAACTACACACAATGAACTTATCAAGGATCCACGATTCGTTCTCGTTGGTCGAGGACTCTATGCACTCGCAGAATGGGGATATATGTCAGGAGTTGTGAAGGATGTCATCAAGAAGATTATCGAGAAGCATGGTGCGCTCAGCAAGGATGAAATTATCGAGAAGGTTCTCAAGGAGCGATATGTGAAAGAGAACACCATCATGGTAAATCTCCAGAATCAGAAGCATTTCAAAAAGACAAAAGAGGGCAAGTACCATCTTTCAGAAGAAAAAGCACCAGCTGCATAGGTAGACGCCTCCCAAGTTGGGGAAAAGCGCCGCCACATCTCAAATTGAGGTGGCGGCGCTTTTCAATTGGTTGTATACTTTCAGATATGTTTGAGGAAGTAATTATATACGCCCCGATTTGGGGCTCAGCACTTATCGCTCTTGTGTTGGCTATTATCTTTTTGATGCCATCACTTGCGGCAGAGTATGGTGCTATCTTTTCTCAAGAACTCGCATTCTTCCTTATTACGATGCCGTACTGGTTGCCATTTTTTGGCGTCTTCGTTTTTTGGAGGACATGGGTCGTATATGTTCGTTCGAGATATCTCGCAAGTCTCAAATGGATACTACTCGAAATACGTCTTCCACAAGATGTGTTCAAATCTCCGCTTGCAATGGAGACATTCCTTATGGCGCTTCATCAGACAGGAGGAGAGACAACATTCATTGATCGTTGGTGGAAAGGTCAGGTCCGTGCACATTGGTCACTTGAGATTATTTCAGTTGAAGGACAGATAAAATTCATCATTTATACACAAGCCCGATACAAGACAATGGTCGAAGCTGCATTATATGCGCAGTACCCAGATATTGAAATACATGAAATTCCCGACTATACGAAGTCATTTCACTATGATCCAAAAGAGAATGATTTGTATGTTATTGATTACAAATTCAAGAATCCAAATCCATATCCAATAAAGACATATGTTGATTACGGTATTGATAGTGAACAAGTAGAAGAAGAGAACAAAATTGACCCAATCAATCACATGCTCGAATTCATGGGATCTCTTGGAGCACATCAGCAGTGTTGGTTTCAGATGATTATTCGAGCTCACAAAAAAGATCAGACAAAACCAGGTACTCTCTGGCAGAAAACAGACCTTTGGAAGGATGAAGCAAAGAAAGAAATTGAAAAAATCCGTGCTAGTTCAGTCCAAAAGACCGATGGTACTGTCGCAATCAAATTCCCAAACCCAACAAAAGGAGAACAGGAACGTATTGCTGCACTTGAACGTGCGGTTTCGAAGCTTTCATTCGATGTCGGTCTTCGTTGTATATACATGGGTAAAAAAGAATTTTTTAATGGATCAAATATTAGCGCACAGCGAACTATTCTCCGTGCATACAGTGCGCCACACCTCAATGAGCTCAAACCAACAGATTGGCTCGATGGTTTTGACTATCCTTGGCAGGATTTCAGAGATATGCGTAAAAAGCATAAGAAGCGTTTGGGACTCGAAGCATATAAGCGTCGCTCTTACTTCTATGCGCCAATTATTGGCAAAGAAAGACTTGTTATGTCAGTTGAAGAAATTGCGTCAATCTTCCACTTGCCTGGTCAAGTTACTCAAACACCAAACCTTACACGTATTCCATCAAAGAAGGTCAAAGCTCCTTCAAATCTTCCAATATAACAATCTCACTACATGGATTTCCCAACACCAATTCCACCATTACCTCTGAATCAGGTAATTTCACAGAAAAAAGTATCGAAACTACTTATTGGTATCGTGGTCGCGGTTCTCGTGGTAATTCTATTGTTTGTCGCTGGTTTCTTTTTTTCAATGCCACCAAAGTCATTTGTTGTGGGTGATATTGTTACTGTTCCTAAGGCCACGACACTTTCAAAAGTTGCAGATATGTTAGATGAACGAGGACTTATACGGTCGAAAGATATGTTTAAAATCGCGGCGCTCATGGTCGGAGGTCGCAATGGCGCTATGTCTGGAGATTATCTCTTCGATACGCCAGAAAGTGTTTGGACAATTGCATATCGAATTACGCATGCACAGCAGGGTATTGCACGAGTGAAAGTTACGTTTCCCGAAGGTTTCACTGTGAAAGAAATCGGTGCAACTTTGGTCAAAGCTATTCCAACATTTGATGAAAAAGGTTTTTTGGATGCAGCATCAACTTCTGAGGGGTACTTATTCCCTGATACATATTATTTTTTTGGAAATGTTGATCCGGCTGAAGTCGTACGAGTGCTTCGCTCGGAATTTGATCGCAAGTATGCTTCAGTTCGAAGTGATCCAGCAATCATGACTGGCAGTGTGTATGGCCGTTCAAAAAAAGACATTGTTACGATGGCGTCAATTGTTGAAAAGGAGGCCGTTGAGCAAACTGATCGAGAAATGGTTGCGGGAATTCTATGGAAGCGATTGGACAAAGGCATGCTTCTGCAAGTTGATCCGCCATTTCAGTATTTTCTTGGAAAAACAACATTTGATTTGACGTTTGATGATTTGAAAGTTGATTCACCATATAACACGTACCTTCACAAAGGATTACCACCAACACCAATAGATAATCCTGGCGTCGATGCATTACGAGCAACAATGCAAGCAAAATCGTCTCCATACTGGTTCTATCTTTCAGATAAAAAAGGGGGAATGCACTATGCTCGAACCTATGATGAACACCTTACAAATAGAAGATTGTATCTTGGCAAATAGTAGTGTGTGAAATTGTATTGCTGTCACGAAGATGGTATCGTTTGCGTGTGAAAAATACACAGCAAAAGAAGAAGGTATTCGTGGGAATGTCCGGAGGAGTTGATAGCTCGGTTTCTGCGGCATTGCTCAAACATGCCGGTTACGATGTAACTGGAGTGTTTATCAAGGTGTGGCAACCTGATTGGATTACCTGTACGTGGAGAGAAGATCGAATTGATGCAATGCGAGTAGCAGCAGTGCTCGGTATCAAATTCGTAACGCTCGATCTCGAAGATGTGTATAAACGCGAGGTAGTTGATTATATGATTGCCGAATATCGTGCTGGGCGAACACCAAATCCCGATGTGATGTGTAATCGGTATGTGAAATTTGGTGGATTTTTTGATTGGGCAATGAAACAGGGTGCTGATTATGTTGCAACGGGACACTATGCACGAATTGTGAAAAAAGAGGGTGTTGTAGCTGGAAGTGGTGAAAATGCAGACAAAAGAAACGTGGCGATATATGAATTATGTGCAGGAGACGATCGAAACAAAGATCAGTCGTATTTTCTTTGGACACTTGGGCAGCGCGAGCTTTCGCACACGCTGTTTCCTGTGGGTGCTATCGAAAAGCCAGCTGTGCGAAAGCTCGCGCATTCTTTCAAACTTCCAACTGCCACAAAAAAAGATAGCCAAGGCCTTTGTTTCATTGGAAAAATTGATATCAAAGATTTTCTTTCACGATATATTGAAACAAAGCCCGGTATGGTACTTGATGAAAAAGGTGAAAAAATCGGCAGTCATGACGGTGCGGTGTTTTTTACGATGGGAGAGCGACACGGTTTCACTATTGATGCCAAGCACAAAACCCCCAATGACAATCCGTATTATGTCGTTTCAAAAGATATTGAAAAAAATACCATAACTGTCGCTTCTGGAAAATCAGATACACAGACTTTCATACAAAAAGAGATTACTCTTGAGCAAACGAATTGGAATACTGACATCATACCCGTAGCCACTGCCACATATTATGCTCGACCACGATATCGTGCAGCACTCGTACCAATTTCAATTCAAGATGCCAATAACACAAAAAAGACCACAAGAATTATTTTCACTGAACCACAACAAACACTTTCATCTGGACAATCACTCGTGATATACGCTGACGCTCAAGGAGAGGTGTGTATTGGTGGAGGAATCATTGCATAATTCTTGGTATACTGTTTGTCATGAATCACCTCATGTACATTACCAAGGCTGATGGAGGCAAGGAGCTCTTCGAGGAAGAAAAGCTTGTTGATTCGCTTCGTCGTGTTGGTGGATCCGAAGAATTGATCGCATCGGTTGTGGAGAAGGTTGAAAGTGAAATGCGTGATGGTATGACGACTGGTGAAATTTATGCGCACGCCTTCGAGCTCCTACGACAGCGTTCAAGTCATGTTGCGGTGAAGTACTCGCTTCGCAGAGCACTTTCGGAACTTGGTCCAAATGGTTTTCCTTTTGAAAAATTTATTGCAGAAATATTTAAGACATGGGGATATCAGACACTTACTGATCAAACCGTCATGGGTTCTTGTGTACCACACGAAGTTGATATTGTTGCGTGGAATCCAGAGAAGCTAATCATGGTTGAAGCGAAGTTTCATAATGAATTCGGAATCAAATCTGATGTGAAAGTTGCACTCTATGTGAAAGCCCGCTTCGACGATATTAAGGGCGCGATATACGATTATGGAGGTATTAAGCGCGAAATGACCGAAGGCTGGCTTGTGACGAATACGAAGTTCACCGATCAAGCAATTCGGTATGGCGAATGCAAGGGTTTGAAAATGATTGGTTGGAACTATCCTGCACGTGGCAATCTCCAGCAGATCATCGAAGGTTCAGGACTTCACCCGTTTACTTGTCTCTCAACTTTGAGTAATGTACATAAACGAGCACTTCTCGATCGAGGAATACTGCTCTGTCGTGATATCAAAGCACAGCCGGCAATTTTGAAAGAGCTCGGTATGGATATGGCAAAAGCTAATGCAGTAATTGATGAAATAAATGAAGTGTGTGGTTTTCACGAATAATAAATAGTAATTTCACATGAAAAAAACAGCATATAAGCCTCCACAAAAAATACTTGAAAAGTACGCAGATGTACTCGTGAATTTTGCTTTGGGTGGAGGAAAAGGAATAAAAAAGGGCGAGGTCGTGCGTATAACTGCAGAAGAATGTGCGAAACCGCTATTCCTTGAATTACGCAAGGCAGTGTGGCGTGCTGGTGGGCATGTGATTTCACATTATCTTCCAAGCAATGATGAAGAATACAATGTTGAAAAGGACTTTTTCGATCACGCATTGCAACATCAACTCGAATTTTTCCCTGAGCACTCACTTAAGGGTCTTATCAAGCAACTTGACCACACTATTTTCATCATTAGCGAAACAGACAAAAAGGCACTTGCAGGTGTTGATCCAAAAAAGATGATGCAAGTCGGACAAGCGATGAAGCCATTCATGGAATGGAGAAATGAAAAGGAGAATGCGGGCAAATTCACATGGACACTCGCACTCTACGGCACTGAAGCTATGGCAAAAGAGGCGGGGATGTCTCTCGAAGAATATTGGAAACAAATAATCAATGCATGCTATCTCAATGACGCTAATCCAATTGCTACTTGGAAGAAGGTCTACAAAAACCTCGAATCATATCGAAACAAGCTCAACAAAATGCAGTTTGATAAGTTCCATGTACAAGGTCCTGATGCAGATCTCTGGATTAGCTATGGTGAGAAGCGTGCATGGATGGGTGGCTCTGGTCGTAATGTGCCAAGCTTCGAACTTTTCACATCACCTGATTGTAGGGGAACTAACGGCTGGATTCGTTTCAATCAGCCCCTCTATCGCTACGGTAATCTTATTGAAGGTATTGAGCTTACATTCAAGGATGGTCATGTGGTGAAAGCTTCTGCCACAAAGAATGAAAAAGTCTTGAAACAAATGATCGCTACTGAGAACGCAGATATGGTTGGAGAGTTTTCTATGACAGACAAGCGGTTTTCAAAAATTACAAAGTTTATGGCCGAGACGCTTTTTGATGAAAATATCGGCGGGGAACACGGTAATACACATATTGCGCTCGGTAATGCATATCATGATTGTTATGCTGGAAATCCAGCGAAGGTTACCAAAAAACAGTGGCATAAGCTTGGCTACAATAATTCATCAGTGCATACAGATATGGTTTCAACTGCGCCACGCACCATCACCGCATATATGAAAGATGGTTCAACGAAGGTGATATACAAGGATGGAATGTATGTTCTGTAGCTTTTTTGTGAGGGATTGACAAAGCGCGATTTTTACGCTACTTTTTGATGCATTGTAGTACCCGTGATGTGCCTGTAGCATGTTTCGGTTAGATTGAAAAAAACAACCTCCGCCACCAATTAGTTATGATATTAGCCACACTCTATCACCCGAAGAGTTCTTTGGGTCCGCATCAAGCTGCGGTGATTTTGCAAACGTTCCCTGATCTTTTCCGGAACGCTGTGTATCAGGATCAGCCACAGAGCAATCGCGCTCGTAACAAAGTGTTTCTGGAAATTCGTGAATATTCTGGAAATGCAGTTACTCCGCGAATGCTGATCGTGATTGAAGTTGTGGGGCAGTTGGTCAGTAACCACCCACTCTACAGCGAAGAGGGCTGCCGCGCTCTGAAGGATTCAATTTTGAAAAAAAATCCTGCAGCTCCCCAGAGTTTGAGCATTTTCGACTTCGACCTTGTCGTGAAATTCGCGTCCGGCATCGTTGCTTGAACTTTTCTTGTGCGACACACCAAAGCCTTTCTTTTTGAAAGGCTTTTTATTTTTCACAATATATAGACACCGCCATAAACTCGAAAAAAAACCATAAATCTGTTATATTGCTCGCATGGATACAAAGCTCAGCTCAGCCCAAATACGTTCACGATTCCTCGCTTTCTTCGAGAAGCGAGGGCATACAATCATACCTTCTGCATCTCTCGTTACGAGCGATGAAAAGGGTGTAACCAATCCTACACTTTTCAACACTGCTGGTATGCAACCGCTCATACCATATCTTCTTGGTAAGCCATATATTAAGGACGGCGCGACTGTCACTCGTCTTGCTGATTCACAGAAGTGCGTTCGTACTATTGATATTGATGATATTGGTGATAAGACACATGCTACTTTTTTTGAAATGCTTGGTAATTGGTCTCTTGGTGATTATTTCAAAAAAGAGGCTATTGAATGGAGTTTTCAATTCTTAACTAATCCAGTTGATGCCCCGAAGGGTGATGCTGGTCTTGGTCTCAATCCAAACCGTCTTTACGTCAGTGTTTTCGAAGGTGATGCTGTTGCGCCACGTGATGAAGAAGCAGCTGAAATTTGGCGAGCTATTTTCAAAAAGAATGGTATTGATTTTGGTGGGGATACAACACAAGGTGAAGCTGGTCGCATTTTCTATTTGCCTGCAAAAAATAATTGGTGGGAAGCTGGAGACAATGGTCCATGCGGTCCTGATACAGAGATGTTTTATGATGTTGAAAATACATTCGGTGGCAAGCTTCTCACGCACGCTGAGTATGTGAAGGCTGATGATGAGCGAACCGTGCTCGAGATTTGGAATGATGTATTCATGCAGTATGAAAAGAAGGACGGCAAAGTCATCGGCAAACTTCCAAAGCCATCTGTTGATACAGGCGCCGGCCTTGAGCGTCTCACAATGACATTACAGGGTGTGGATAATATTTACGATACGGATTTGTTGAAGCCCGTTATGGATCTCATGAAGAATCCAAATGCAGATATTCGTAATAAACGAATAGTTGCAGATCATCTTCGAGCAAGCGTTTTCATGATTTCAGATGGTGTTATTCCATCAAATACTGATCGAGGATACATCCTCCGTCGTCTTATTCGTCGCGCGGTTATGAATACAACCGATAAGAAGCTTGATGCACCACGAGTGAATGCATTCGTTACTACACTTGTGCAGATTTATGCCGATTCATATCCAGAACTTACGAATGGTGTTGAACAAATAAAAAAAGTTTTACTTGAAGAGTGTGAAAAGTTTGCTAAGACACTCGAGCAAGGTATGAAAGAATTCGATAAGGTTACTCAGGGAGTGAGTGAAATTTCTGGTCCTGTTGCTCTTACACTTTCATCATCATTTGGTCTGCCAATCGATTCGATTGAAGAACTCGCAAAAAGTCATGGTAAAACTGTGAATATCGCAGAATATCTTACAGAATTCAAAAAACACCAAGACCTCTCTCGTGCGGGTGCAGAACAGAAGTTCAAGGGTGGTCTTGCTGATGCAAATGATCCGATGGTGCTTCGATATCATACAGCTACGCACCTTCTTCATCAGGCACTTCACGATGTACTTGGCGAAGAATCAGGGGGTCAGAAGGGTTCGAATATCACCGCTGAGCGATTACGTTTTGATTTCATGGGTATCAAGCTTACTGACGAGCAAAAGAAGCGAGTTGAGGATATTGTGAATGAAAAAATTGCCCTCAAATTACCAATGAATAAAGTGGTTCTTCCAAAGAGTGAGGCAGAGAAGACTGGTGCACGGCATTTCTTTGGTGAAAAGTACGGCGATGAAGTTTCAATTTATTTCATTGGTACTGATCTTGCTCATGCTTACTCAAAAGAGTTCTGTGGAGGTCCACACGTTACCAATACTGCTGATCTTGCAGGGCCTGAAGGCACGTGGAAATTCAAAATCCAAAAAGAAGAAGCTGTTTCACAGGGTGTTCGACGTATCAAAGCTGTTTTGCAGTAATATTGCTCATTGCACATTCGTATTGTTTGAATTATCACCACCTGTGATTCACGGCTGTGATATACTAGACGCATGTCCTTCACATCACTTTTTCGCCATACAGAAAAAGCTACAGTAGAACAGGGTGCCGGTGCACTTTGGGCGCTTATCGACATTCAGAGTGGTCTTGTTCGAGGTTCTCTCGTACTTTTGAATCCGGGTAAGCCTTCACGTATTCTATATACAACACAACACCAGCTCCCACACAAAACAATTGCAAGTTCAGCGTATATTACCAAGATGATGCTGAAAGGCGTTTCTGAGGTTGCCGCAGAATTAAGCAAAAAAGGCTTCATCAGTGCTGATGTTGGTGGTACTGTGGATTCTTCTGGACAGCAATTTGGATATCACGGCAATCTCGCTGGCGTGCATTACATTCTTTCATCTCCTTGGGTAATATCTCAGACAAAAACAGTAAAAATTGCATATGACAAACCAACAGTTATTACTCAAGCAACTGTTCAAGGGGTTATCGATCGAGCTCGTGCCGAACTTGAAGCGGGAGAATTTAATTTTGATGCAATTTCAATTGAACAAAAAATATTTGAAGTGAAACTTAACGGCTATTCGGTCGGTAATTATGAAGGAAAGACAGCAAGTAATCTCGAAGTCTCTTGTGCGATTTCAGTAAGCTCAAATAAGATTCTTGAAAAGATTGCTACACACGCACAACGCTCGCTTCATACTAAGAGATTCCGATATCATTCAGCACTCTTACTTGAGTATGCGGGTCTACGAAGTGTATTACGTGATCATCAAGAATACATGGTCATCCACGCTCATAGCGAATTAACCGACGTGGTGGTAGTGAGAGCTGGAATGTGCGCATTCCTTTCATCATTTCCATTCGGAATATTCACGGTGCTCCGCAAAATCGCAAGAACAACTCGCCAGACGGTATCTATTGCTGATTCAACACTCGCTTTGTATGACCATAGTAATGAAAGTTCCGGCTCTATTCCAAAAAGCCTTTCTCGAGAAGAACAGATTAGATTGGAACCAGTGATTTCTGCTATCGGCAAAGGATGGATTCACGATCTCCATGCTGCTCTTGCACATGCTGGAGAACGAATGGTTATTCCACGTTTGATTGTGCTTTCTGCACATAGTCATTTGTCGTTTTTCAAAAGCGAGCTCGAAAAGTCAGCTCCAGTAGGGTCTGCGCCAGCCATTTCAGCTTTGGAGCTTCCGGTGATAGAACCATTCGTGCAGTATGATCCGGGACAAGTACGAAGTTTGCGAATGGGAATATATACGACAGCGATAGCAAACCTTGAAAATTAATTTAATATATTTTTATGTCTGAAAAGAAGATGCCACAAGATATGGTTCCAAATAATCGTCGATCGATACGTGATATCAAGGTGAAGCTTACACCTATGGATGAAAAGCCTTTGCCACGAGCCAAGGTGACTGTGAAGCCTCCGCCAGAAGTTAGAGCTGCACGACGAGCAAGTTCAAGTACAGCTTCTGGTTCTGTTTCAAAAAAGAGACATGAATCAAATCGAACTAAGATGGTATTGATGTTTGGTATTTTGATATTGTGCATCGGTATTATTCTCGCAGCAATTTCACTTATTTTTTCAAGTGGAACTGTTGTAGTGAAACCTAAGGTGATTTCACTTGCAGTGAATACATCAGTATCCGCTCGACCGAATGCCGCGAATACCTCTGGTGGGCTTTCATACGAAGTTATTACTGCAACAAAAGACATGTACGCAACTATTCCTTCAGTTCCTGGGCCGGCTATTCTCAAAAAAGCTACAGGAACAGTCACTCTATATAACAAATACTCTGCTACACCTCAAAAAATCGTCGCAGGTACACGATTGAGCAATACGAAGGGTCTTATATATCGTACACAGACAGCGGTGACAATACCTGCAATGCGGGGAACAGGTAGCAAAGCCGTCGCAGGAAGTGTTGATGTGAAAGTTATTGCAGATCAAGCTGGTGCAAACTACAATGCGACACTCACAGACCTCACTGGTGATTTCAAAATTGTTGCATATAAGGGTACAACCAAATACACAACGATATTTGCGCGATCAAAGACCGACTTAGTTGGTGGATACTCAGGTGTAAGTACTGTTCCAGACAAAACTGCTCTTGCTACAACCCAAAAAGGTCTTTCACAAACACTCAAAGCACAACTTCTCGCAGATTCAAAGACATTGATACCAAAGGGTTATGTTTCATACAATGCCGCAGATCAGATTTCATATACTATGATTGATCCAGTTGCGAAGGGTACAAGCAGTGCGTCTGTAGGTGTGAAGGCAACCTATTCAACATATATTTTCAAATCAGTTGATTTGGTTAATACATTTGCAAAAGATCAGGTCGCACAGTTTCCATCAGGAGGATTCACTATCGAGGGTCTTGATGCGCTCAATGTTCAAATTGCTTCTTCAACAGCAGCCGCTGGATTATCAGCTTCATCATCAAAACCAATTTCATTTGGTTTGAAAGGGGATATCCGTCTTGTCGGTATTGTACCTGTGGATAAGTTGAAGCAAGAGCTTGTAGGAATAGCCCTTTCCGACACTGCTGGAGTAATAAAACGCTATAGTACAATTGCGAGCGCCTATGCTAAAATATCTCCTGTCTGGATGCGTTCAATGCCTGATAGTCCAGAGCGTATTACCGTAGAAATTCAGTCAGAATAACCTCAAGTTGGGGTCAAAAAGGCAGCCAACACGGAAATCCCCGTGCTGGTATTGACTTTTTTTGTGCTTTCAGCTACTATGGTTCGACGCGTTACGTTTGGTGTATCGCGATGTTCTCTAGTCTCTATTTCGAAAAACCTTGGCAAAAATTTCCGCAAATAATCTCACATTTGGAGTAGTTACAGAAGCGTTGCCTGATACGCTTTTCCGAGTGAAGCTTGATGGAAAAGATGATGTGGTGCTTGCATATCTCGCTGGCAAGATGCGCATGCATCGGATCAAGGTGCTTATCGGCGATCGAGTAGAGTTGGCACTTGACCCATACGGGGGACGTGCACGCGTCACCAAACGTTTGTAGCAAAGAGTTAGACATGACCGCAGAAATACATTTCAAATCAAAAAAAGCAAAATAATATTATGAAAGTAAAAGCATCAGTAAAAAAGATTTGTCCAAAGTGTAGCGTTGTTCGACGCAAGGGTTATGTATACATTATCTGCAAGGCAAATCCTCGCCACAAGCAGAGACAGGGCTAATACGAATTATTTCAATATCATTATATTAATCACATGCGTATCCTCGGTATCACAATTCCAGACGGCAAGCGACTCGAAATAGCTCTCACAGCTCTTTATGGTATTGGCCGATCTCGTGCACTACATATTCTCAAGGAAGCACAGGTTGATGTTGCTATCAAAGCAAAGGATGTAACAGTTGATCAGGAGAATGCTATTCGTAAAGTTATCGAAACATTCAGAATCGAAGGAGATTTGAAGCGAGAAGTTGCTTCGAATATTAAGCGTCTCAAGGACATCAAGTCATTCCGTGGAAGCCGACACGCACGACGTCTCCCAGCTCGAGGGCAGCGTACCAAGACCAACTCCCGAACTGTACGAGGTAACGTCCGAAAGACTATGGGATCTGGACGAAAGAAGGAGGAGAAGAAATAAGACTGAACGAATATTAATATCATTATTATGGCAGAGAAAAAAACTACAACAAAGAAAGAGGTCACAAAGAAGGATGCTCCAAAGGCAGAGCCTACTAAGGCTGCTACTGCAGCACCAGCTACTTCGTCAAAGAAGCGGCTTGATTTTGGTGTTCTCTATGTTCAGTCTACATACAATAACACCAAGGTTCTTCTCACTGACGCAAAGGGCAATGCAATTATGGCTTCATCTGCGGGTGCTCTTGGTTTCAAGGGTGCAAAGAAGGGTACACCATTTGCTGCAGCTAAGGTTGGTGAAACTCTCGCTATGAAGGCACAGCCAATGGGACTCAAGGAAATCGCTGTTGTAGTAAAAGGTACTGGATCAGGTCGCGAATCAGCAATTCGCGGCTTTATTTCTAAGGGTATCATCATTACTAGCATCAAGGATGTAACCCCGGTTCCATTCAACGGCCCGAAGCCGAAGAAGCCGCGACGAGTATAAAGCCTTTCATTTAATTTTTTACCATTCATATGATTATTGGACCACGATACAAAATAGCCCGCCGCCTCGGAGTGCCTGTCTTTGAAAAGACACAGACACAAAAGTTCGCAATGCGATCAGCTGCTCGCGATGGAGGAAAGGGTGCAGGCAAGGGCCGCCCAAAGGCAAAGTCTGATTTCGGTCTCGGACTTCTCGAGAAGCAGAAAGCTCGATACAGCTATGGTGTTACTTCAAAGCAGTTCGGTAATTACATTGCAAAGGCTGTTGAGAAGAAGGGTAACTCAGCTGAACTTCTCGTTCGTCTCCTCGAATCTCGTCTCGATAACGTTGCTCTCCGTGCTGGATTTGCAACAACACGTGCCGCTGCACGACAGATGGTATCTCACGGTCATATTACAGTGAATGGTAAGCGCGTTACTATCCCTTCATACTCTGTTTCAGTTGGAGATATTATTTCTATTCGTGAAGGAAGCAAAAAGAAGGCTCTTTATAATACACTCGATGAGCGCCTCAAAGCAGTGAAGATTCCTGCTTGGTTGAAACTCGATTTTGATAAGAAGGTTGTTACCGTTGACGGCCTTCCGTTCGCCCCAACTACCGAACTCCTGTTCAATCCGGGTGCAGTGCTCGAGTTTTATAGCCGTTAATTAGTAATAATTTTAATACAAAACATATGTCTAATTTCAACGTTGTATTGCCATCAAAGCCAAAGATCATCCGCGAGGAGGGTATGAATGGCGTGTATGAGATCGACGGTCTTTACCCAGGCTACGGACACACACTCGGTAACTCACTCCGACGTATTATTCTTTCATCTCTTCCTGGAGCTGCAGTAAGCAAGGTTAAGATCAAGGGTGTCGAACATGAATTTTCATCAATTGATGGCGTCAAGGAAGACGTTATTGCTATTCTTTTGAATTTGAAAAAGCTCCGTGTTCGTATCAATGGTGACGAAGCACAGGTTATTACCTTAAAAGCAAAGGGTGTTAAGTCTATCAAAGCAAAGGATATTGATGCTCCTTCTCAGGTTGAAATTCTTAATCCTGAACTCCACCTTATCGAACTCACTGACAAAGCTGCTGAGATTGATATGGAAATCACTGTAGTTAAGGGTCTTGGATATGTTGCTAAGGAAGTTCTCGAAAAGGACCGAGTTGATATCGGTACTATTTCACTCGATGCAACTTTCACTCCTATCCGAAAGGTGAATTATGAAGTTGAAAACATGCGAGTTGGAGATCGAACTGATTTCAATCGTCTTCGCATCACTATCGAGACTGACGGTACACTCACTCCTAACGAAGCTCTCACGGAATCTATTGGTATTATGATTAGCCAGCTTAAGGCTATTGTTGGTTTCAAGGAAGAAGAAGTTGTGAAATCAAAGAAGTCTGATAAGTCTTCTGACGATGAAGATGCTGCTTCAGAAGGAGCAACAAAGGAACTCGATGCTGATATGTTGAAGACACGCATTGATACTATTGGTCTTTCTCCTCGAACAATCAAGGCTCTTACTGCTGCAAACATTCGCACAATCGGAGGCCTTTCACGAAAGAAGGAGGCTGATATCCTCGATGTCGAAGGTCTTGGCACAAAGGGTATTCAGGAAATCAAAAAGGTCCTTTCAACCTATGGTATTTCACTGAAATAATATAGATAAGCATTAATAATCACTACCATGAGACACCATTCATCAATACGAAAATTCGGCCGAGAGAAAGATCAGCGCAATGCGCTCATGAAGTCTCTTATGCGTAACCTTGTTAATGCCGAACAAATTATTACAACGTTGCCAAAAGCAAAGTCAATGCGACCAATGATTGAAAAGCTTGTTACCAAGGCAAAATCAGGTACTCTTGCAGACCGACGTCTTGTTATTGCTCGTATTGGTGGCGAGAAGGAGACAAAGAAACTTTTTGAAGTTATTGCTCCAAAATACAAGACTCGTGCAGGTGGATACACTCGTATTGTTAAGCTTCCTCGTCGAAAGCTTGATGCGGCTGCTATGGCTGTCATTCAGTTCGTATAATAGACACATCAAGAAATTTTTATGAAAACAACAACCGCAACAAACAATACTTCAGCAAATGTCATCACTATTGATGCTTCAGGTAAGCGTCTCGGTCGTGTTGCATCAGAAGCTGCAATGTATCTTCTTGGTAAAAAGGTTCCTACATTTGCTCGAAATCAGGTCGCTGATATTAAGGTAAACATTGTGAACTGTTCTCAGGCATATATTGATACCAAGAAAAAGGCTGACAAAGAATATGTAACATTCACTGGTTTCCGTGGAGGTATCAATACTGAGTCTCTTTCAGCTCTTATTGCTCGAAAGGGTGTTTCTGAGCCTTTCCGACGAGCAGTATATCGAATGCTTCCAGGTAATTCGCTCCGAAAGAAGCGCATGATGAATCTAACTATCAGCGAATAATATCGACATTTATGATGACAGCAACCAAAACAACTGAAAAGGGTGAACGATATATCGAAGCAATCGGCCGACGAAAGACCGCTATTGCACGAGTTCGTATTACACCAGCAACAAAGACAACATACTCTGTAAACGGCAAGGACCTCGAGAAGTATTTCACTATCAAGGAGCAGCTTCTTACAGCAATTGAAGCAATCAAAACATCAAAGCTTGCTGCTCAATTCAAGATTACTGTTGTTCTCAAGGGTGGTGGTATGAATGCTCAAGCAGATGCTATGCGACACGGTATGGCACGTGCTTTCATCGAATACGATAAGCAACTCCGTGGATTGCTCAAGAAGGGAGGACTTCTCAAGCGAGATCCTCGAGCAAAGGAGCGCCGAAAGTTCGGTCTCAAGAAGGCCCGCAAGTCTCCTCAGTGGAGCAAGCGCTAAATGCGCTTGCTCGGCCGGAGCTCGCGTAGGCGAGCGAGGCGGGGTCGCGAGATTTTTCAGCAGAAAAATACTCGTGACGCAAACGATAGTCCTGACGCAAGCGCTAAACTCAAACCCCGCCTATACTGGCGGGGTTTTTGTTATTGTGATAATGTGCGATTTGGGATACCAAAATTGTTGTTTGTGAAAGGAAACCTATGTCAAAAATTGTTTCAATTGCCGGTCCAAAGCACAGTTGGAAACGAACTATCGCTCTGCTTGTTGCAAAAAAGCTTGGGTATCGCTTGTTCGATCGAGCACTCCTGTATCGGGCTGCGGTTATTATTTGTCGGCAAGAGAATATTTTTGCTGATGAAGTTGATCGGGTTAATCGGTTTTTGCCCTATGCTGTTGGGAGAATTGATGTGCAGGAGGGAAATGTCTTCATCGACGGCCATAATGCAATGGCACGCATCAGTCCACCAAGGATTAATAGCGCAACCAAAAGAATGATGAAAAATCAGCAAGTTGCGTATGTGTTGGCGGATTTACAGAAGAAGTTTGCTGAAAACACTCCTGGATTGGTTGCATATTGGGACGGTCATATCCAATGCGTATTCGACGAGCCGAAGCTGAGGGTGTTTCTCGATCGTAATGTGCAGGCTCGTGCAGAGTATTTTCATGCATACCTGATACGGTCTCGCATACACCGTCCATTCCCGCAGGTTCTCGAAGAACTCAAGTTGTCCGATTGCCAGTATCGAGAGCTTGGATATTATCCTGATGTTTCGCCACCAGGTGTTCATCGTCTTAATTGTAATGGAATAACGATCGATGCGATTGTCGAAAAGATCGTTGCTTTGGTGCGTTCAACCTAAACTACATTGATTTTCAATGTAGTTTTTTATATAAATTGCAAAATTTTTCTGCTTGAGTATACTAAGAAGACAAAAAATACTATGAAATCTGATACTGAAGAAAATAAAAAAAATGATACAACTGAGGTAGATTCTGCCGAGGATATTTCATATGAAACTGGCGTCGAGGGAGACGTTGATGACTCTGTCGTAGCAGAAGAATCTCTCCAAGAAACCGTGAAGAAGCTTCGTGCCAAGCTCGCAAAAGCTGTTGCAGAAAAACAGGAGTATCTCACTGGTTGGCAGAAGGACAAAGCAGAATTTCTAAATGCTCGTAAGCGTGACAAAGAATCAAGCGATATGATTGTGAAGTACGCTTCAGAGAATCTCGTGAATGAACTCATTCCTGTGCTCGATAGCTTCAATATGGCTATGGGAAACAAAGACGCTTGGGATAAAGTCGAGAAGAATTGGCGTACTGGTGTTGAGTATATTTTTGGACAGTTGAAAAAGACTCTCGAAGATAATGGTCTCAAAGAAATTGATCCTATCGGTCAAAAATTCGATCCAGCTCGTGATGAAGCAATTAGTTTTGATCCTGTAGATGACGAAAAACAAGATCACATTATCACCACCGTGATCCAAAAAGGCTATATGCTCAACGGCAAAGTTCTCAAAGCTCCAAAGGTAAAAGTAGGAGAATTCAAAAAATAAAAATCACCCGTGTAATTCAGAGGTGATTCTAGCCAGACTTTTTGGCTGCGACAGGACGATGGAGGAGTAATACGACTTCGCTTGCTGAGAGTTCGAAGACTGCTCCGAACTTATGGCCCCAGAATTGCTTCCAAGGGAAACGCACAGGAATCTCTCCATTCAAATATCCCTTAGCATCAATCCACGCCCCCGGTTTTTTGAATGCCGGGTCGGGCCAGATCGTTGGCGCCGTAATCGGCTTGATTTGCCCAGCTGACATTTCTTCGCGGAATGCATTGAATTGCTCGACGGTATCGTATCCATTTACGAACCAAGCATCACATCCTGGTTTTTTTAATAACACCCCCTCATCGTGCGGCACCAGATCAGTCCAATGATCAGATCCATGCAAAACAAGAAGCGTGCCATCAGGATGTCCTTCGATTACTTGAGCCAAGCTTCCGCCACGTATTGGGAATAGTGTGACTGTGTTCATTTTTCGTTTTTTACTGTGCCATCATGACACATGCAATTTTGCTTGTTATAGCACCGAAATATCTCTTTTGCAACCAATTCTTTGTGATAAACTATACCCATTATGGCGTCAAAATCTTTTTCAAAATCTGTCTTCAAAACCCGCTACGCACAGCTTAATCCGAAGCAAAAGAAGGCTGTAGATACCATAGATGGCCCTGTAATGGTCATTGCGGGCCCTGGAACAGGTAAGACGTCTATTCTTACACTTCGTATCGCAAACATCCTAGAAAGGACAGATACACCAGCGAATGGAATCCTCGCTATCACATACACTGACGCAGGTGTGAAAGCAATGCGCATGAAGCTCAAAGAAATCATTGGCGATCAAGCTCATGATGTAAAAATTTTCACATTCCACGGCTTCGCTGCGGCAATGATTGCTGAATATCCAGACCATTTCCTTCATCTTGGAGAAATGAAACAAATGACGGATATTGAACAAGAGTCATTAATTCGAAAGATTATTTCGGAGTCACGGTTTTCAGATTTGAGGCCGCTTGGTAAACCAGATGCATATGTTTCAACTATTATTCGATCTATTGATGAAACAAAACGCGAAGCACTAACACCTGAAATGGTAATTGCACATGCCGAAGCAGAGATAGAGCGAATTTCAAAAGACGAGGATTCTATTTCAACTCGAGGTGCAACAAAAGGCCTCTTGAAAGCAGATGCACGCGAAGCTATCGAGAAGTGCAAGCGAACGAAGCTCTTCGCTGGAGTATATGAATTATATGAAAAAGAGAAGCGGGAGATGAAAAAGATGGATTTCAATGATCTTATTATTGAAATACTTACAGCATTTCGAAATGATGAATTATTGCTTCGATTGATTCAGGAACGATTCTTGTATATTCATGTTGATGAACATCAGGATACGAATGATGCACAGAACTTCATTGTGGCACTTATTGCAGAGTTTTTTGAAACACCAAACGTATTCATTGTGGGAGATGAAAAGCAGGCTATCTATCGTTTCCAAGGTGCTTCCGTCGAAAACTTTTTGCGTATGCAAAAGCGTTGGCCTGCAATGGAGCTCATTTCACTTGATACGAATTATCGCTCACATCAGAGCATTCTCGATGCTTCATATGCAATGATTGAACACAACTATGGTGATGAAAAAGAGCATGCTGAATTGCGAATTAGGCTAGAATCGGGGCTTGATGAAACAGCTCGGCCGATCGAGATCGTGACCGGAGAGAATGTCGCGGCGGCCGAGCTGTATATGGTCAAAGAGCTCCAGAATCTCACTGAGAAGGAACCCGAAGCGAGCGTAGCTATTATTGTGCGAAGAAATCGTGATCTTGATCGAGTAATTCGTCTTCTTGAGTCAAATAATGTCCCTGTTTCATCTGAGCGAAGTGTGGATATTTTTAATCATCCAATTGGTTCGCTCTTTTTCGAACTCATTACGTATCTTGCGGATTCAACACGAATAGATGCACTTGCAAAGACCGTAATGATGGGACTTTGGGATATCTCTTTTGAAGAAGGGGCGCTATTCGTGCGTAAACTTTCAAGTGGACAGTCAGGTGAAATCAGCGATAAGATTCCAGCTATTACTCGTCTTCGATCACGACTTATGTCTGACGGGGCTGTTGCTTTCCTTATTCACTTGGCCGAGGAATCAGGTTTCATTAAGTTGGTTGCTACTGACCCTTCATATGTTCATGTGTGGCGAGGTATTGTTGCACTTGCCGAATCACTTACACGTGAAAGTGAAATTCGTGACCCAATGAAACTCATGCACGATATGCTTGCATATCGAACTTCTGCCGAGACTCGCACGGTCAAAGTCGCAGTGGGAGCACCGCATGTTGCGATACAAGCTATGACAGCTCACGGTAGCAAGGGTCTTGAATTTGATTACGTATTCATACCATATGCTAATGAAGAGGGTTGGGTGGGACGATCTCGTGGTAATTCATTTGTATTACCAAAAAAGCAGACAGTAGATAGCGATATTCGCGATATTCGCCGGCTCTTTTATGTTGCAGTGACACGTGCACGCAAACACGTGGTAATTCTTCCTGCACTCGAAGAATCTGATGGTAAAATTTTGACTCCAATTCGTTTCATATCAGAACTAGATGAAAAGCATGTAGTTACAGCGACATTGCCGCGCATTGGTATTGAAAGCATACACACAGCTATCGAAGATCAGACTGGTGCTCATTCTGCCGAAATTGCTATTCAAAAAAAGCTTATTGATATGACTAAGCATGTGCTTGTTGAAAAGGGTCTTTCGGTGACCGCTCTCAATCACTTTCTTACATGTCCGAATCGATTTTTGTATCAGAGTATTTTGAAATTACCACAAGCCCCTTCAGTTCCTGCAGAAAAGGGAAATGCAATGCACTCCGCTATTGCTCGGGTATGGAATTCAGAGTCAAGACAAGAGAGTGGAGCCACCTCTAGAATCGAGAGCACACTTACCGAAGCCGTAGCTGAATATATGAGTGAATCTCTTCTCCCCGTGCTCGAAAAGGACGCAGTAAAAAAAGAGCTTTTTGATTCTATTCCTGATGTTGCACGAGAATTGACTCCGCATTTTCATGTTTCAACATCTACTATGGGAATTTTTGTTGAATCATGGGCTGAGACACTTTTCACCGGTTCATATGAAAAAACACCTATTCATATTCCACTTCACGGCAAGCTTGATGCCGTCATTGATACTGGTAGCTCAGTACAGGTGTTTGATTACAAAACTCGCCAAGCAATGTCGGTGAATGCAATTATGGGTGAAACAAAATCTTCAGATGGAAGTTATTTCCGCCAACTTATTTATTATCAAATGCTCCTCCAGAATGATATTCGATGGAAGGGGAAGAAGATTGTTCCTTCACTTGTATTCGTTTCACCAGATGAAAAAGGCCGTTGCCCAATTGTTTCATTGCCAATTCAAGAAACTGATATTGCACGGGTAAAAGATGAAATACAAAAACTCATTGAGAGTGTCTGGAGTGGTGCTATTGCTCGCACAAAATGTGACGATCAAAAGTGTGAGTGGTGCCCAATGCGCTCACTCTAACTATTGACCCAAAAGACCATCAAGAGCGTTCTTGAGGGTTGCGTATGACTGTGCGCCGTTTACAGGGATTTGTTTGCCATTTGCTGTGATAATGACGCTATAAGGAGTGCCTGAAACCCCAGCATTAATTCCTTCGAGATAATCTGCATCAACCTCTGCCTTGTTTTTGCCGCTGCTTAGGCATGTTTTGAATTCTGTTTTGTCGAGACCGGCGTACACTGCGATTTCGGGAAGTTGCGCAGGGTTGAGTCCTTCTGGTGTAGCGTTGGTAACTGAAGGTGTTATTGAATAGAGGCGATTCGCATATGCCCAAAACTTGTCATTACCACCAAGATCAGCTGCACATTCCATAGCCTGTGCTTCGGTGCCAGCGTTCTTATGAAGAATATTGCCGTTCTCATCTGCTTGATCAAGAGGGAAATGACGATACACCCAAGCTACATTTCCAGTTTTGCCATACTCAGTCATAACCTGAAGCATTGTTGCGTGGAATATTTTGCAGAATGGACATGAAGCATCAGAGTATTCAACAATCTTTATTTTTGCATTTGGATTACCCAAAATATGGTCGTCGCTCGTCACGGCTCTTACTTCTTGAATCTGTGAAGGAATTTGCTGTGCAGTAACTGCTGCAGGGACAGGCTTTTTTGTCCAAATAACCGCACCTGCGATAATTGCACCAGCAACAATAATAGCAACAGGAATTGTGATAACTGATTGAGGTTTTGGTTGATTTGGTTCCATATTTTTATTAGGTTATGTGTTGATAGTATATCACGGACCTAAAATGGCAATGTGAAAGTCATCGCCTCGCCCCCAGCTGTTTCCCAATGTGTTGTATCAAGCTTGATGTCTTTGATTGCATTACCGGGTCCAAAATCTCGATACTTTATGTGCTTATTTTTCAGAGCGTATTCATAGAGCTCTTTTGTAATTTTCACATCTTCGAGACAATACTTGATGATTTTGTCTATTTCACCACTTTTCCACCATGCAATAGCTTCGAGACCATGACCAGACTTCTTTTTGCCTAGAGTTGCTTCGGCGAGTGTGTCGAGTTTGATGCGTTTGCCGAGAGAATTCCGTACTTCAACAAGGAGATCGAGACTCTTTATTTTTGAAAGGTCACCAGAGTAGTATTTGTTGAGCAGTGGTATATCAAAATGTTCTCCATTGAACGTAATGAGCATATCCGCTTGTTCAATAATCGGCCAAAGCTTCGGTAAGTCCTCAACAAGATAGCTCGAGTATCCTGAACCGGGTTCTGACGGAGCCTTGCCAGTGCCATCATCTGCAGCTGAATCGTGAATACACACAACAGATATATCAAGCGCTGAAGATTCGGTTGAACCGACTTCCTGAAAGGTGTTTCGTGTTTCAATATCAAAAGTAATTTTGCGCATATAGTGTGGTGTTGAGTGTGTGTAGTTTGTATTGTGTGTCGCTGTATTGTACGGGAATGATACATGACGGGCAAGTTCGGTGTGGAATTACGTATTTGAGTGACTATATCGGTATGGTAGTATTATTGTATGAAAATGTACTATAAATTGGTGTTTTTTATTGCAGTTTTTATTTTTATTCCACTAAGTAGTGCATCAGCACAGACAGCAATTGGATCAGTTGTCACTGCTCCAAACTGGGGCTGTAGTTCTACAGATACAGCACATCCATTTATTACTCGAACAGATATCATTTACGATGTATATAATACACCACAGTCATTTTATCCTCTGACACAGTCTTGTGTTTCAGGTACACTACTCGTCTCATATTCTGATGTCTTAGATATAACTCTATACTCCACAACTACCATGGAGATATCCTGCGTCGAAAGTGTTGGTGGAGTCTGGACAAAAGGTACTATCAAGATTACCGGACCAGGTACATTCAATAACGACAAAAACCCAATAGTCTGTCCAGGATCAATTTGGCAAGGGGGAATTTTTGCTAATTCATTTATTTTGAAATCAAATGCTGTTGCTGCAACATCAACCCTTGTTTCAGCAACCGCTGCTTCATCGACACTCACACTTACGGGTACCGGCTTTAGTCCTACAGGAAACACCGTGGTTGTAACATCTTCTGCTGGAGTTTCAGTTACTATTCCTAATGTCTCAAGTATTTCAAGCACTTCGATGGTTGTTACTTTGCCATCGGGTTACACAATTGCAGATACATATACCGTAAAGGTTTTGCCATCTGGCGGATCTCTATATAGCAATACTACGAGTTTCACAATTAGGTCAGTAGACATTGCTGTTATCACAGTTACAGGAGCAATGTTGAGCGGTGCAATATGTAATTGGGTAGATACCAATATTACTGGGCCAAATAAACTACAGAAGACACTTTGTATTGCGCCTTTCATGAAAAGCACAGCTAAAGTTGTGAAGCAGATAAAAGATGCTACAGATGCTGCTCTCGCCGCAAATAAAAAAGTGATGATTGTAAGTCAGTGTATCGGATCACTTATAGCGTATAACGTTATCGCTCAGTATTACAAAACATATGTTGATAAGGGTCTTGTTGAAATTGTATACGTTGATCCTCCATACGGTGGTTCATTCGCGAATGCACTTTTTAGCCGAGTTTTCCCGGGACAATATGCACCACGCGCACAAGCAATTGCTGGTGGTATCAAATATGACTCTCGAATGATTGATTGGACACGAGGAGAAGGACTTCTACATTTGTTTACACACGATGCTTTCACCTATCCAAATTACGGAAAGAATTCAACGAATCTTGCCGCTTTGAGTAATGTGATCCAAAAAAAGGTCACGACTCTAGCTTCAACTAGCCCAACACCATTTTCACCACAGGGTGGAATTATGATTGCAAGTGCACCAGTTGTTTCTGGCGTGAGCGTGGATGGTGTGAATAGCGAGTCAATTACAACTGATCAAGATATAACGGTGAATGCTACGGGTCTTCAGGGTGATGGAAACTATATCTATATTCAGAATAATGAAAATCCGCAGATTTATTACACAATATACGGATTGCTTCCTGCAGGCGCTGGAGATTCGCTTATTTTCAATCTTCCTCTCAAACCAGAGCTGGGCTTCGATGTAACGCCAGGTTCATACTCATTGTTTGTTGGTGCGCGTGATAGCGATTTGAGTAATAGTTTTACAATCAATATTGCTTCTCCAAGACTCGGTATACCACCATCTGTTACAGATCTTCCAATGAATATGAAATCTGGGGACATGGTAAGTATTCAGGGTAGCGGATTTCAGCCAGCAGGGAATCAGGTGCGTTTTGTACTCGTACCAAATCCAACACAGAGCGCTAACGTAATTGATTTGTGGAATGTACTGATAGATTTCTTTTTGAAAATAAAAAATAAATTACTTACACTTGTTTTTGCCCAGACAATTTCAGGTGAATCTCTAGTTGGTTTTGTTCCTGATTATATTATTAGAGACATTCCAAGTAACGGCACTTCACTTTCATTCTCTCTTCCTTCAGATATTCCGAGCGGAACATATCTTGTCTCTGTTGCGGGACCTGATACTAATTGGACACCGGGCACAGCAACAGTTATTACTAACACCCGAGCAGGTCAGTCGGTAATTTATCAAACATCAGACAGCGTTGCCGCTCAAACAATATACGGATGTTATATCGGATATTCATTTGATTCCGCTACCAATCCAAACGCATCTAAGGGATATTCAACTAATGCTTCTGACCTTTGTTATTACCAATACGGCGGTAATAAAGCTTCACAGATTGTGGGATATTCATGTCCAACAGGATATACACTCAATAATGAAACGAAGATGTGTCTTTCAACTCAATCAGGCCCAATTACTATCGGACCAGTTGTGAAGGCGTACACATGTCCTTCAGGACACGGTATTGTTACATCGAATATCTGTGCATATTTTCCAACCGGACTTTGGTCAACAGCAAAAGCAACATATACTTGCCCGATCGGATATAGCATTACCGGTAGTACGTGTACGGTAAGTGTTCCAACAGGATTAACGGCGGTTTCAAAAAGTATTGGAACAGTAGATCTTTCATGGAAAAATGTGAAAACGCTCTACGCTGATTCTCTTGTTCTAGAGCGCGCTACTAATGTTGCTGGTCCATTCACAACGATTGCAACATTGAGCACTTCAAGCCTCAAATATTCTGATAAGAATCTTTCTTCACAAGAGAAGTATTCATATCGAGTTCGCATCCTTCGAACTGATGGTTCATATTCAAATCCAACAAATACCGTTACAGTATCAACCAAGGCTGTCTCTGTTCCAGTAATTACTCTCGCCACAAAAGCCGGCACTTCAACAATAGCTTTGAAATTGGCTGGAAAAGACGCCCTTCTCGGATTTAATTTGTTTGGTGGTTCTACTGGGGTGATGGATTTCATCATCGCAACAACCTCAAAGACATATACAGTTCGTGATCTTGCTCCATCAACTAAATACTGTTTCGTTGCACAGGCAATATTCAATGAATTGAGTGTTTCAACCTCATCAAAGGCTCTCTGCGCCACGACTGCAGCAGTTGCAACACCGGTGAATACAACACCAGCTACAACCGCTACACCGGCTGCAAATACCGCTGCACCAACTACTGTGTCAGCCTCAGTTGGCGGATATACATGTCCAACAAATTACACATATGTGTCTGCAAGTTCAGGAATGGGTAATTGTCTTGCAACAATATTCTTCTCAGGTCCAGCACCAACACCTCCAATACCAACACCGATATACACATGCCCAAGCGGATATGTATTAGGAACTGGTGGAGTCTGCAGCAAATAATAACAGTTTTGAGAAAGAGTTAGAGTGAAAGAGAAGTCTCTACTCCAGAAACGAGCGTCTTGATCTTCAAGATGCCGTTTTTTGTTTCTTCATCGCCAATGACGATGATATGTGGGACACCGCGCTTGTCTGCGGCTTTGATTTGATCGCCGATTTTGCGTCCAGAAATATCTACTGAAATTCGTGGTGAATTAATTCCTAATACTGTCTGTTCGCGGAGCTTTTTTGCGATAGCAAGTGCATAGTTTGTATTCTGTTCTCCAACAACAATAATCATAATATCAGCAGGCGTAGATGCAGGGGGGAGTGAACCATATGTATCCATAAGATCAGATGCAATGACGTCTCCCATACCAAAACCAACAGCAGAGACTTTGTCGCCACCAAACAAATCAAGGAGATCATCGTAGCGACCACCACCAGCAACAGATCGACGATTCTCTGGATTCTTGTCAAAAATTTCAAATACTATACCCGTATAGTAATCAGAACCACGTGTAAGTGTTTGATCAAAGACAGCATTGGTAATGCCAAGTTCCTCAAGCCCTGCGAGTACAGCTTTTATTTCACTAATGCCTTCGTGTTCTTCGGTTGTTTGAGGGAGATTACTTGTGAATTCCTCGAAGTTTTTTGAATTGAGAATAGTAAGGAGCTTCGCGGTTTTTGTTTCATCACCAAGTACTTCACTAATTGCGGTGACGAATACCTCCTTGGGCATCTTGTTCTTGCGATCGATTGCCTTCAAAAGTGCATTTGCTTTCACTTCATCAAGACCGAATATATCACGACCGATATAGTTCATGACCTTGCGATTGTGAATACGAATTTCAAAATCAGTGTCTGTGAGACCAAGCTTGCGAGTAATATCGTATGCGATTTGAATACATTCAATCTCAGCGGCGAGACTTGATACGCCGAAAATATCCATATTATATTGCCAAAATTCACGAAGACGACCGCGCTGAGGATTCTCATATCTGAAAAGGTTCGGTATCGAATACCAACGAAGAGGGTATACAAGTTCGCGCTTACGAGCAGCAACCATGCGGGCAACTGTCGGTGTCATTTCTGGTCGAAGCGTTACTTCACGGTCACCTCGATCGATAAAGGTATATGTCTGTTGATTGATGATTTCTTCGCCAGACTTAGCTCGATAGAGATCTGCTGGCTCAAGAACAGAAGCGTTGTATTCTTCATAGCCATACTTCTCACTCACACTGCGCCAAATATCAAAAATGTGCTTCTCAACAGCCATATCTGCCGGAAAGAAGTCTCGAACGCCTTTGTAGCTCTCGGTTGAGAGCTTGGGGTTAGCTTTTGCCTTGTGTTCATTCATGGGGTACATTGTAGCTAATATATGCCAGACAAACAAGAAAAAAGCGCAGCGAAGGCTGTTTTGGCGCGCACAAGTCCCGTGATCGTCTTTCAGAAAAAGCTTGGCGAAACGCCGTTGGCCGCTCTTGAGCGTGCGCGTATTGAGTATGGAATTGCTGTAGATGTGCCCATGACATATGCAGGGAGGCTTGATCCGATGGCAGAAGGTGTGTTGTTGTTGCTTGTTGGGGAAGAGTGCAAGAAGAAGGGTGAGTATCTTGGACTCGATAAAGAGTATGAGGTAGAGATTGTTTTCGGGATCTCGACAGATACGTATGATATGCTCGGCTTGGCGGAGGCGCCTGACGGGCGCAACGGGTCATATATGCATACTGCAAAAATCGAACAGTTGATGGCTGTGGATTTTCAAAAATATGTTGGAAAGTTCTCGCAACCGTATCCGGCTTTTTCTTCTAAGACTGTTGGTGGCGTGCAATTGCATACACTTGCGCGAGCGGGGGAGCTGCCAGATGAAAATGAAATGCCATCAAAAGATGTGGAAATATATTCTATTGAGGTGGTTGATGAAAAAACAAAAAATATGGACGGTGTGAAAGGTGTGGCGCAGGGGATTTCAGCTGAAAAGTTGCGTGAGCGAATTATGAGTGGAATTGAGCTGGTGAAGGGGGATTTTCGGCAGGAGGAAATCATTAAACAGTGGGATTCAGTTTTTCGGACAGTTGAATTCGGTGGCAGTCAATTCAAGTGTCCGAATTTCCGAATTGTGCGTATACGTGTGAAATGTTCGAGCGGCACATATATGCGCTCTCTGGCTGAAAGAATCGGGCGAGAACTCGGTGTGGGTGGGTTTGCGCTTTCAATTAAAAGGCTTTCTGTGGGGTCGTTTCGTCTATAATTGTCGCGTTGTACCTCCGTGTTTTTAATGAAGGTTGCTTTATTTCGTAGTTGTGGTATACTAGGATTACAAAAATGAAACGGTTTAGAATAGTTCAACCACAGAACTTCTCGTCGGAGAAGGCCGTTTGGGAAGAATCGCCAGAAATGGCGGTTTTTCTTTTTTATGGCTGAAATAATATTTGTAGGCGATGTATTGATGTATCATTTAGTAGCGTATAATAGATTTTTTATGAAAGACGAAACAAATAAAAAGCAGCAGCTCGAAAAAAAAGAACTTATCGATAAAAAGCAGCTGCTCAATGAGCTCAAAGCGAAAGTTGAAATAATTCGCGGGCATATCTCAGCTGAACAATTGAAAGTGCGAACGCTTGCCGAAAAGCCACTGAGCGAAATAAAATCTCTCAACCCTGAAGATCAGGTTGTGTATATGAATTTGCGAGCACAATCGGGGCAACGTCTCCAAGAGCTTGCTGATTTACTCGGAGCGCCGTTTTTTGTGCGATGCGATCTGACATATAAGAGAACAGGCAAAAATCGCGTGCGCTATTTCGCTAAGTATCATTTCACCGAAGATGATATCTATTCTTGGGTAACACCAGCCGCAACAATTCGTTTTGAAAAACCCGGACATATTCAGTACAAATTACCAAATGGCGTGATCGAACAGGCTCTTATGACGCGCAAAGAACAATATATGATTGTTGATGGCAAGATCATTTTCTTTTCGGTTGAGACGATAGATATGCCACGGGAGCTCATTCATCAAGAGCATTTTTCTACACGAAAAGGTGGCTTTTTGCTTCCTGAAATTGTTGCAGTGATGGAAAAAGCACAAGATATGGTCATTCGCGCTCATCATGTCGGGCCATTTGTGATTTCTGGTCCTGCAGGTTCGGGCAAAACAACGCTAGCTCTCCATCGAGTTGCATATCTTGTGCAGGCTCCTGACACGGCGGTCCTCTATCCGAGAAGGTCGGTGATGGTTTTTGTTCAGGATAATGGTACGAAGGATTACTTTTCACATCTATTGCCAGAACTTGGTATTACAGATGTAGAGATAACCACATTTTTTGAGTGGGCATGCGCGATTCTGGATTTGGATTTGAGTCGAGATCAATATGTGCAACGACGAGGAAAGAATGAGGTTGAGCAAGATATGCTCGAATTTGAGCGTTTGAAAAAACTGCGAGCAAAAGAAATTCCAAGTTGGAATGAGACAAAAGTTTTTTTGAAAAAGAGCGCCACGTTCGACCGTATTGATCTTACCGTTGCGCTTGTTTCGTATTTCAAACATCATAAAAAGTTCGAGACAAAACATCAGTATATGTCAGTTGAAAGGAATGGTGAATTGAAGGAACGCACTCGCAAAACTCCAATTCAATATTCACTCCTCGTTGTTGATGAATTTCAGAATTATATGCCGGAGCAGCTTGAACTGCTCAATGCTTGCCTCGACTCCGAAACTCGTTCGGCTGTATATGTGGGGGATATGGCGCAGCAGATTCATGCGGGGACGCTGCGATCGTGGAATGATATTGGTATTACCATATCAGGTGATCGCGAAGTTCGATTACAGAAAGTGTATCGAAATACCCGTCAAATTCTCGAATATATTCGTAAGCTTGGATATTCTGTTGAGATTCCAGAGGGAATAAAAGATGGTCCGGAAGTTTCAGAAATTACTTTTTCTGAAAATGAAATAGGTGCTAGCCAAAATAGAGATGAAACCACAGAGACAATTTCATATATACAAAAACTGCTTGAAAGTCGAGATGGCTTAATTGGCGTAATTGGAAAATCAGAGCAGGATATTTCAGAAATCAAAAAGTATTTTGAAAATGGGGCAACGAAAAATCCACGAGTCCACGTCATGACGATGGCTCTCGCACAGGGAGTTGAATTCGATATTGTGTGTATCGTTGGTATGAAAAAAGATATGTTCTCAATTAGACATTCGCAAGATTTCATCAAACAAGCGCCCGAATTCATCGAGGAAAAGAAAAAGATTCAAAAAGATTTGCTCTATGTTGCGCTTACTCGAGCAATTAGTGAAATGCATGTGCTTGGTGGTGCACGATTGTCTGAAATTATACAAAAATAAAAACCGCTAAGCTTGCGCTTGCGGTTGTGTGTGAATGTCACGCGACTCTCGACTACCTGTCATCGCCATTCGGGCCGGAACAAAAATGTTCCAGTGAGTAGGATAAGAGATCCCTCGGGGGACCCGTCAGCATTCAGTCGGCTGTAATTCCATCGCCCATTCGCATTCGGCCCGTAATTTCGCCATAGCACTGCTTTTGCAGGCTTGCCAACATTATTCGTGATGGCGAGCTTGTTGATTGGGTATGGACTGTCGTGTCCTGCAGAGAGCGAAATGGTTATCGCCGCATCGAGTGCGGGAAGTGTGCACTCAACGATATTCGTATCGCCGAACGACAGCACCGAGCTTGGTGCGTTGTTCGGGTTTGCGTCAACCATGATTTTCGACGAGCGAAAATACTGGTTTTGGCTGTTATCGCCGGGGGAATTGTAAGTTCCCTGGAATGTGGTGCCGGCATTGGTGCCGTTATCCACAAGACCAACACAGTTCCATGTGAACATGTCACTGCTACCTTCAACCGCATAGGCGGAATAGGGTTGGCAGTTTGATGCGGTCAATGTGACGAACACACGGCCAGCATTCATACTGTCGGGTGTGATCCCGAGGATCGTAATTGTCTGCGCGGGGAGGGCGGACAGGGTAGCCATCACAAACAATGTGATATACAACCCATACTTTTTGGTTTTCATTCGCGGTGTTTCTTTCGTGGTTGGGAGTTGAGGTTTGGAGACGCATTACGATCGACGTGAGGCTTAGTGTCGACGCGAGATTGTAAAGGAACAAGGGTTTGTGCTTGCTCAGGTAATATTGTCTCACTTTTAGTGAACATTGTCAATACAGTGATAAAAAGAATATCCACAAGCTTTGAGAGGGCTTTCGCAGGACATGAAGATGTCCGAGAATGAGCTAGAAAGTCAGCAGACTTTCATAGTGTACCTCGATAAGCTTGTGGATATTCTTTTTAGAGATCTTTTCGCTTTGCTTTTGCGCGGTCGTTGTCGGTGAGGAATTTCTTGCGGAGGCGGACATTCTTTGGAGTGATTTCAAGATATTCATCTTCACGCATGGTTTCGAGTCCTCGTTCGATATCGAGATCCCAGTGAGGAGTGAGCATGATGTGTTCGTCGTTTCCAGATGAGCGCATATTGCTCATTGCTTTTGCTTTACATGGATTCACGTCCATATCATCACCCTTCGATGTATCACCAACAACCATACCCTCATAGACATCAGTTGTAGGACCAATGAAGAGGCGACCACGTTCCTGTAGATTCCAAAGTGCGAAAGCAAGAGCCTTGCCGGTCATCATTGATGTCATAGAACCAGTGCCGTGCTTTTCGATTTCACCTGCATACGCACGGAATTCAAGGAAACGACTTGAAAGAATACCTTCACCCTTGGTATCAATAACGAAAGCACCTCGATATCCAAGAAGACCTCGAGTAGGAATTTCAAAAACCATTCGAACCTGATTCTCTTTTGTTTTCATATCCACCATCTGTGCTTTGCGCTTGCCGAGCTTTTCGATAATAACTCCTGAAGCTGTTTCAGGTGCATCAATAGTGAGCTCTTCGTATGGCTCGCTCTTAATCATTTTGCCATTAGCATCAGCAATGTCTTTCACAATAACTTGTGGCTGAGAAACCTGAAGTTCATATCCTTCACGGCGCATGTTTTCGAGAAGAACAGCAATGTGAAGCTCTCCACGGCCGAAGACTTTGTAATATTCACTTGATGAAAAATCTACTTTGAGACCGACGTTGATCTCGAGCTCTTTTTCGAGACGTTCACGGATTTGGCGACCTGTTACGAATTTGCCTTCTTTGCCCGCAAAAGGAGAGTTGTTAACGAGGAAGTTGAGGGAAATAGTCGGTTCATCAATCTTAATTGTTGGCATTGCAACAGTCTCTTGATTGTCGGTGATAGTTTCACCAATGAAGATTTCAGGAAGACCTGCAACTACAGCAATGTCTCCTGCTGCGGCTTCTTTGACCTCAACACGCTGCTTACCGGTGAATGTAAACATCTTGGTGATTTTGCCTGCCATTGTTGAACCATCAACTCGCTTCACGAATACATTCTGACCGTCTCGAAGCATTCCGTCGTACACACGACAAACCGCAAGTCGTCCAAGGAAGTTATCGTATCCAAGATTGAAAACCTGAGCTTTGAGAGGAAGTGATGCTTGTTCTGGAGTGTTGGCTGGAGGAACGTGTGAAAGGATACAGTCGAGAAGAGGTTTGAGATCAGTTGCTTCATCAGACATCTTCATCTTTGCAACACCTTGTCGGCCAATAGCGTATACGGTAGGGAAATCAATCTGGCTGTCATTGGCACCGAGCTCCATGAAGAGTTCGAGCACTGCATCGTGAGTACCATTCACATCTGCAGCTGGCTTGTCGATCTTGTTGATAACAACGATTGGCTTCATACCAAGCTCGAGAGATTTCTTGAGTACAAAACGTGTCTGTGGCATTGGGCCTTCCTGTGCATCAACAATGAGGAGCACGTTGTCAATTGATCGAAGCACACGTTCTACTTCTGAACCGAAGTCGGCGTGACCTGGAGTGTCAACGATGTTGATCTTGGTGCCCTTATATTCAACCGAAGTATTCTTCGCATAAATAGTAATACCGCGCTCTTGTTCGAGGGCGTTGCTGTCCATTGAACCTTCATCGGTATGACCACATTGAGTCATGATGGCATCGGTCAAGGTTGTCTTGCCGTGGTCCACGTGAGCGATGATTGCGATATTGCGAATTTCCATAATATGTAAGCGAAAATTAATAAACGATTGATTGAAAATTGGTCGAAAGTTCTAGAGAAATTTGAGCCAAATGAAAACGAGCCACAGGCTCAGTTAGGCTCCTATTAAAGCATAAATTGAGTGGGGAAGTCAACTAGTGTTCAAATAGCCTATTCCTTGCCTAAAAAGAAGTATTGTATATAATAATCAACACATGAAAACAGCGCAGACAACCGCAAACAAGGCCTATCACTTTATTAAGGTCAATTTCCTTGCTTGGAATTCATATTCTAGGGTTGGTGTTTGCGATGTATCTCTCTCACGATAAATCTCTGACACAAGCCCTGGAATGACCCAGGGCTTGTTTGTTGCATGGCGCAACAAAAAGTCTGTTCTTTACACAATCAAAAATATGAACTCAATCACTACCATATCTCGTGCGGATATTCGCCGTTCGAAATCAAATAATGAACCGTTTGTTGGTGCAGAAAAACACGGCAGTGTCGGTTGGCTATCCACCACGCCAACTGAAGGCACTGGAGAAGTGTGGCACGAACTTCGGTGTTGGAGGAAAGAGGGATATGAATTTGGTTGGATTTCGGTTGAGGAGTTTGTTGAGCGCAAAAACAAAATCAAAAATGCGAATAGAACGTTTTATGCTACGCATCCAAACGAACTTCGCGGAAAGATTGATTTGAAAAGGGGGAGAATTGGTGGATCACGTCGTGTTTCACAGTGGGATGTTTTTTTCTTTGCTTCGCCTGGGTGCTGATAAACCAAAAGGGTGTCACATATGACACCCTTTTTTATTTTTCTACTATGCGTGTTATTTTTGGAGATTTTTCAAATAATATGTCCAGCCTGGCTGCCATTTCCAAGGTTTTGTGACGGCATTTTCGAGAGGTTCTTTGTTGATGAGATGGTCGAGTGCGTATTGTGTTGCGCGATGACCAATAATCATAACTTTTGGGCAGTTATTGGTATGAGTGCCCTGTTCGTCATATTCGGCGAGTAGTTCTTTCAAAAAAGATTTCATGCGTGCAGTGGTTTGTGAATAGCTTTCACCTTTTGAAAATTGCTCGGTGAGATGATGGGCTTTTTCAATTTCAAATTCTTTCACAGGCTTACCTGTCCAATCTGGCCCACAATCTATTTCATTCAAACGCTTGTCACGAATAACGGTAATATCGCCAGAACGAATACGCTCAGCAAAAGCAATATTCGCACTATTATATGAGCGCTTGAGATCTGAACAGAAGATTGCATCAAATTGACGATTGGCATATCGCACACCCATTTCTGCTGATTGTTTTTCACCAAGTGGAGAGAGCCCAACATCATGCTGGCCAGAAAATAGTCCAGCTTCATTGTCGAATGTTGTTCCGTGGGCCTCAAACGTAATTTTGATCATATAAGCATCCTAGCAGATTAATTGACACAACTCCAGCTCTGTGATTGAATCACGTAAACCCCATTGTCAAAAATTGTCCAAAACGAAAGAGAATACTGTGAACGCATTATTACACCGGCTTCTGTGTGAATCGGCGATAAAATACATTTTTCTGATTTCTGGTCCGTCCGGAAGTGGGAAAACAACCCTGTTTGATCTGTTGCTCGAAATCTATTCTGGTCAAATGACGCGAGCGATTACATGCACGACACGTGCGCCACGTTTGAAAACCGGAACTGATCCACGAATTGCTCCGGTTATGGAAGTGGATGGCCAAGATTATTACTTCTACACGAGACGACGCTTCTTGGAAGAGGTGAAAAAAGGTTTTTTCATTGAACACGCTATGGTGCATGGAAAACACTACGGCATTCTGCGAAAAGAAATCTTCACCCTCCTCGGGGAATCGAACCATGTGCTGTTGAACCTCGATGTTCAGGGTGCGAAGCGTGTTCGCACCAAGGTCGCAAAAACTGATCCAGTTATTGCTGCTCGTCTCGTGGACGTATTCCTTACGCCTCGGTCGCTCGCTGTGCTTGAAAAGCGGTTGAAAAATCGCAAAAGTGAAAGTCCTGCGCAGCGTCTGAAGCGACTTGAGTCGGTCGAGCGGGAAGTTGCCTGCTCGAAGGACTTCGCGCACTTGATTGAAAGTGGCACCCCACAGGAGGATCTTGAGATGATGGAAGCGATCATGATTACCGAAATCATGAACCGCGAACGCCGCCGGACACCTTTCGAATTGACGGATTAAGCTGTTGTAAGCCGTTTTGCTCACGCAAAACGGCTTTTTTCTATGAGAATCTTGCAAAAGTGACGCCCGTCTGCTATAGTTTCTCGCATGAAAAAAGACATCCATCCAAAGGACTATCGCCAGGTAATCTTCGTTGATAACTCAAACGGAGCGCAGTTTCTTATTTCTTCTACTATCAAGACAAAAGAAACCGCAAAGTGGACTGATGGTAAGGAGTACCCATCATATGGTCTCGAAATCACCAGCGCTTCACATCCATTCTATACGAATCAGGAGAAGTCACTCGATGCAGCTGGACGTGTTGAGAAGTTTAAGAGTCGACAATCAAAGTCTACTGCAGCAAAGAAGAAGGCGTAACGTAGAAAAAGAATTAAGTGTTTCTTTTAGGAAACGCCGTCAAAATCTGCTGATTTTGCGGCTCGCTCTCGGATGTCAAACATCCTGCGAGAGTCCTAAAAGAAACACTTAATTCTTTTTCATATATACCTTATTCTTGATACAATAATCTAACGACTATGGCACTTGATCTCGAAGCATTACGAAAAAATCACAAGACAGCGTATCTCGCTGAAATGTACGACAAACTGGTCAAAGACGAGCAGGAGATTTTCACTATGATTGCTGATGCAGAAAAAACTGGCGATGCAGGAATGAAAGAACTCGCACAACATGATCTCGTAAGTATTGCTGAACAAAAAAGGGGTACCGAAGCTCAGATTAATGCCATTCTCGAATCAGAACGTGAGGAGATAGAGAATCCAACTGAACTTATTCTCGAAATTCGCGCAGGAGCGGGAGGTGATGAAGCTGCACTTTTTGCAGAAGAACTCGCAAACATGTACAAACTCTATGCTGAATCTCAAGCATGGTCATTCCGTGTTATTGAAGAGTCTCGTTCATCTGTTGGTGGGTACAAAGAAGCTTCTTTTGAAATAAAAGGAAAGGGTGTATATGAAGCACTTCGATATGAGACTGGGGTGCATCGAGTTCAGCGAGTTCCTGAAACAGAAAAGATGGGTCGAGTGCATACTTCTACGGTTACTGTTGCAATTTTGCCAATTCGTAAGAAGGTGAAATTTGAAATCAATCCAAGTGAAATTGAAATGGAATTTTCTCGTGCAGGAGGAAAGGGAGGACAAAACGTGAACAAGGTTGAGACAGCGGTGCGTCTTGTGCACCGACCAACTGGTATTGATGTGCGAGCAACAGCAGAGCGTAGTCAAGCGAAGAACCGCGAGACAGCAATGAGTATCCTCATGGCCAAGCTCGAAGCACTCTACGAAGAACAAGAAGCGAAGAAATTCTCAGCGAACCGCAAGGGTCAGGTGGGTACCGGAGATCGATCAGAGAAAATTCGCACCTATAACTTCCCACAGGGTCGTGTTACCGACCATCGTATTAAGGTGTCTTGGTACAGCATGGACAATATTTTTGCCGGCAAGATTCAGCCAATTATAGACGCTATATATAAGTATAAGGAGACAGGTATTGCTGGAAATGAGGATGATGCTGAGTGATTATAAGCAAAAATCTTAATAAGTAAGTTTGTGCCATTTTTATTATCTGATATACTGTTTATACAGTGGCCTTTGGGCTCCGAGATTCCCCGCTTCACGGCGGGGTTTCGTTTTGTATAACACCAAGCAGTATGAAGGATAATTTCGCTACTACTCGATAAAATGTGAGTACTTTGAGTCTAGAAATTTTACGAAGGAGGCGCTTGCTGCTAATAGTTCTAATTTGCGACAAGATGAGTTGTGAGGTGTCACCGGTGCTTTGAGTTGAAATCCGATATTCACTATCAATAATCTTACTCGTGAAGGGGATTACCCACAGTATATCTTTGGTTACCTTTTTTAAGATAAGTACTGGCCGTTCAAAATTTTCATGTTTCCCGTCTTGTTCAGATCCTACGTTTACACCAAGTGCGCACCACCAGATTTCGCGTTCATGAAAGAAATCCTCGAATTTTTCAAGATCAAGTTTTTTTATTCTCGTATTCCATGAGTCAAAATCTTTTATGTAGCTATTATTCATATCTTTACTGTAACAAATAGATATGAAATCTTAATAAAAAATAAAATTGACAAGATAGTGATATCTGTGTTAATTTCATTGGGAACTGACGGCAAACCAACAACCAAATTGAAAAACTATGAGCGTAATGACTGCTGTGGATCTCGTAATGAATCCCAATCGGCCGCTTCTGGAAGCGTTCCTCGCGAATAACTTCCTTAAATTCCGGATTAACCCACGACTTCTTGATGAATCCAAATTCCCTCGGAATCCAGAATTGAAGGTGGATCGCTTAATGGCGCATTTCTTCCAGTCGCCCGCTGGCTGTATGCTCGACGAGCTTCCCAAGGAAATGGCCGAACAGATGATGATTCGTCCGCCTGATGATATTCGCGAAGTTATTGCTCTCGGGAAAATCCTCAAAAATAACTGTGACTATTGGATCTACGCGCCCAAGATTACGGGTTCGACTGATTTGTTTCTTCGGATCATGCGTCACGATGAGTGGGCGGGTTATGGCATGACGATTTCGCGGCTTCTTGACGCTGAAAAGAATCTCTGGGACCTCGACCAGATCGGGTTCTCGAATACGGGCACCGGAGCGTAATTTTTACTACCTGCGTTTATCGCGGGTTTTTTCTTTTCTGGGGCTCAATATAGAGGGGAGGTTGCAAAAAAGCCCTGTATTTGGTACACTCTCCCCACATTATTTTATGGAAAAAAAGATAGACAATATGTTCAAGGCCGGTGCACACTTTGCTTTTAGCAAGGCTCGCCGACACCCAACAGCAACGCCATACATTTTTGGCGTGAAGAATAAAGTAGAGATTTTTGATCTCGAAAAGACACATGCAATTCTCGACAAAGCACTCGCTTTTGTTTCATCTCTTGGAAAAGAAAAGAAGCCAATCCTTATTGTTGGAGGCAAATCAGAAGCTCGAAAGGCTGTTCGAGAAGCTGCAATGGCTCTTAATATGCCATTTGTTGATGGACGATGGATTGGAGGTACCCTTACTAATTTCCCAGAAATTCGCCGCCGTGTTGAGAAGCTCGAGAAGCTTACTTCAGAACGAGAGAAGGGAGAACTTACCAAGTACACCAAGAAGGAGCGACTCCTTATTGATCGAGAGATTTCAAACCTCGAATATATGTTCTCAGGTATTGTTTCATTGAAAGGAATGCCAGCAGCTCTCATTGTTGTTGACCCAAAGAAAGAGCACATTGCTGTTAAGGAAGCTCAGGATAAGGGTATTCCTGTTATTGCTATTGCAGGATCAGATTGTAATCTCAATGAAGTTACATTCCCAATCATTGGTAATGATGCTTCACAGACAAGTATTGCATTCTTCGTGAATGAAATCGTAAAGGCATACAAAGCCTAGCCTATAGTCCGGTAATCGGACTTTGTGGTACAATTACTACACGTTTTCTTGTTCCATTTTATTTCATATTTTCTATTTATATGGCAACTATTACAACAGATCAGGTGAAGGCGCTTCGAGATCAGACAGGTATTTCAGTTATGCAGTGTCGTAAGGCTCTCGAAGAAGCTGCTGGAGACATGGATAAGGCTCTCGTTATTCTTCGTAAGAAGTCTGGTGAACTTGCAGCCAAGAAGGGTGACCGTACATTTGCTGCGGGTGCTATTCAGGCATATGTTCATGCTACAGGACGTGTTGGAGCAATGGTTGAGCTTGTATGTGAAACAGACTTCGTTTCAGGTAATGAAGAATTCAAGGCTCTTGCACGAGATATTGCTATGCATGTTACTGCTTCAAATCCAAAGTTTTTGAAAAAGGATGACATTGATGCAACTGCACGAGAGACTGCTAAGTCAGTTTTCATGGAGGAGGTCAAATCAAAGCCAGCTGCAATGCAAGAGAAGATTCTTGAGGGCAAGCTCGCTACATACTTCGGTGAAATGGTTCTCTTGAATCAGCCGTTTATTAAGAACCCAGAGCTTACTATCGAAGCTCTTATTCAGGCTGCTATCCAAAAATTCGGCGAGAAGATAGAGGTTGCTCGATTTACGCGCTTCGCGGTACTTGAGAAGTAGCCAAGGCTCTGGTGTAGCCTACGCACCACCACTATGTTTGATTCAATGATACTTGTATTTTTCATCACACTCCTCGCAATCGTGGGGATGTTTGTATTGAAAGCAATTGAAATTCGCACAGGGAAGCAGTCAGTACTATCGAAGCTCGGTAAAAGCACCGATCAGCATGTACACAGTGCATATGATTCTGTTCGATACGTATTGAGTCATATGAATCGCAATACTGCAGTGGCAGCTACTCAGTGGGTTGCAGTGCATGTATTGTCATGGCTCCGTGCTGTGTATATCAAGGCATATCACATTGCGCATCGACACCCACATTCTAAGAAGGTTATTGATATGGTTCGTGGTAAGGGTGAGGTGAATCTCAATGGCGGTTCATCGTTTTTTTTGAAACAAATTGCGGGAGATAAGGCAACAGTTGTCGGTGCTGTCGCAGGGGACATGCCAGAGCCACGTCAGACAGTTGCTGAAATTGCAGAAAAATAGTAAGGTATAGGGGCGCACGAGTATACGTGCGCACTTTTGAAAAGTAAGTGCCATCTTAGCTCAGTTGGTAGAGCAACGCTTTTGTAAAGCGAAGGTCCCCAGTTCGAATCTGGGAGATGGCTCCAAGATTTGGTATAGTAGTTACATGAAAGGTCATCTTCATCCAATAACGCAGACTATCCGCGAACTCCAAACGATTTTTGCGGAGCTTGGTTTCAATGTGGCACAAGGTCCAGAACTCGAAACAGAATTCTATAACTTCGATGCACTCAATGTCCCGAAGGATCACCCAGCACGTGATATGCAGGATACATTTTGGATCAAACAAACAAAAGCAGATCGAGATGCAGGTGCTTCACGACAATTATTGCGAACACACACTTCTTCTGTTCAGATTCGATATATTCAAGAAAAGCTTGCTGCTCACATAACGCCACCGTATCGAATTATTGTACCAGGCAAAGTTTTTCGTAATGAAGCAACTGATGCAAGTCACGAAGCGCAATTCTTTCAGATAGAAGGACTTTATGTTGATAAGAATGTATCACTTGCACAGCTCAAAGGTGTGCTTACTACAATGATGCAGAAGCTTTATGGAGAAGATGTAGCTATTCGATTCCGACCGAGCTTTTTCCCTTTCACTGAGCCTTCTGTTGAAGTAGATATGCTTTGGAAAAAGGGCGGTGAAGAGAAGTGGCTTGAAATGGGTGGAGCAGGTCTTGTTCATCCGAATGTCTTGCGTGCCGCTGGTATTGATCCGAACGTTTGGTCGGGTTTTGCTTTTGGTTTTGGTCTTGATCGTCTGGTAATGCTCAAATACGGCATTGATGATATTCGCTCTCTCTACAATGGTGATCTTCGTTTTGTGAATCAATTTTAATTACAAGCACTATTTATGAAACTTTCACATACATGGCTTCAGACTTTTTTTGAAAAACCAATTCCTACGGCTTCAGAGCTCGCGGATCTTTTCACATTTCATTCATTTGAAATTGAAGGTGTTGAAAATGGAGTTATTGATGCGAAGATATTACCTGATCGTGCACATTTCTGTCTTTCACACAAAGGCATTGCTGAAGAAATCAGTGTACTTACTGGACAATCTCTCAAACCAAATCGAATTCCTCAAGCACCGGCAGCAACACTAGATATTAAGCCGGTAGTTACCATTACTGATACAGCATTCTGTAATCGCTATAGCGCTCGATATGTTGAAAATATACATATTGGTCCGTCTTCGGAGTGGATAAGCTCAATGCTCACTGCGCTTGGACAGCGTTCAATTAATACTATTGTTGATGCTACTAATATCAATATGTTCGATATTGGTCAGCCATTACATGCATTTGATGCAGACAAAATCCGCGGCAACATTGTTGTTCGAGCAGCAAAAGACGGCGAAGAAATGCAGCTTCTTGATGCACGTGATCCCAATGACCGTTCACCGAATGCAAAAGTCTTACCAGGAGTTTTCATCAAACTCACCTCGAATGATTTCGTTATTGCTGATGATGAAGGTCCACTTGCAATTGCTGGAGTGAAGGGTGGTAAGCGTGCTGGTGTAACTGCTGAAACAAAACGACTCGTAATTGAGGCGGCTCATTTCAATCCTGCTTGTGTACGTCGCACATCTACTCGTCTTAATCTTCGTAATGAATCATCGAAGCGTTTTGAAAATGAAATTACTCCAGAGCTTGCCGCAGAGGGCATGAATAATATGTGTGCACTTATTGCCGAAATGTGTCCAGAGGCACGATTTGGTCCAGTTGTTGATATATATCCAGTGAAGCCAACACAGACGGTTATTGAGCTTGACCCAGCTTTTGTGAATCAGCGTCTCGGTATTGATATTCCCGAAAAAGCGATGAAAGACATTCTCGGTCGAATGAGCATTGGTGTGGCAGGTGAAAAGTCTTGGTCACTTACTATTCCATTTCATCGTCTTGATCTTACTTGTCGAGAAGACATTGTAGAAGAAATTGGTCGTGTGTATGGATATGAAAAGATTGTGAACACTCCATTACCACAGGCGTCTCTATCTGGTGTTAATGTGGAATTCTATATCACTGAAAAAATAAAAAATACACTCGTCGGCGAAGCGGGCTTTTCTGAAGTAATGCTCTATACGCTTGTTCCAAAGGGCGATCTTGAAGTCGCATATCCACTTGCTTCTGATAAGGCATATTTGCGTACGACACTTACACCACTCATGTTGAAGTCACTCGAAAGCAATGCTCGTAATGCTGATCTACTCGGGCTTGAAGCTGTGAAGCAGTTTGAAATTGGACATATTTTCACAAAGAATGGCGGTTCTCAGGAATACATTTCACTTGCAATTGGTGCTGTTCAAGTAAAAAAGGTGAAAGGAGTAAAGAGCGAAATGATTGTTGCGGAGGCTTTCAATACGCTTTCGAAGGCGCTCGGTCTAGCGAGTGGTTCAGAGCTCAAACCTATTATGAAAACAGAAGGGAATTGTGTTGTTGGAGAAGTTGTTCTTGATAGCGCACTGTTAGCTGCGATAAAAACAGGAGTATACACCGATCTCGGTTTCAACAAAGCAATTGATATTGTGTACAAACCATTTTCAGTATATCCATTCATCGTTCGAGATATTGCACTCTTTGTTTCGGGAGGTGAGACTGCCGATGATGTGAAAAAAGCGATTGTTGCGGTCGTGGAGACTGCTGCAGGCAAGCTTCTTGTGAAAGGTCCAGATCTGTTCGACTCATTCTCAAAAGATGGCAAAACTTCGTATGCATTTCGCATGATATTCCAATCTGCCGATAGAACACTTTCAATTGATGAAATTAATGCCGTCATGGATACAGTCTACGGAGCAGTCAAAGCAAAGGGTTGGGAGGTTCGATAAATTTTATTATTTTTTGATAGGGATTTTATCTCGGATTGATATAGTAACTCTGTCGATATATTAGTAGTTAATTTTCAGGTGAAATTATGCTATATTCAGTATCAATGAAGAGTAAAAAACTCCGTTTTGATGTCTTTTTTGAAAGTGGCTGGTATACAGCGTCATGTCTCGATGCGTTTATTGTTACGCAAGGGAAGACTTTCAAAGTGCTTGAGATGAATATTCGCGAGGCAGTTGAGTTGCATTTTGCTGATGAAATCAAAAAGAAGCTATTCAATCCAGTTATTTCCTTGAAGTACGTTTTGTCCGCGAATGCCTAAATTAAAAGTCTTGTCGTCAAAGGACATTACAAAAATGTTCAGTGATTTTGGATTTGAGCACATTAATACAAAAGGAAGTCATATACACATGAGATACAGAGGTATATTAGCCACAATTCCTCTAAGTGCAGAGATACCAAAAGGCACACTCAAGGCAATATATAGACAGGCTGCAATTGTAATTCCAAAAGCTGAACTTGATGCAATGTTTTATACAAAATAGCGCCTTTTCACTGGTTGTTTAATTTGGTATACTATTGAGACAAAATAAACAATAATAGAGCGATATGGCTGCTGAAAAAGAATCCAAAAAGAAAGACGATTACGGTGCTGATAGTATTCAGGTGCTCGAAGGGCTTGAACCGGTACGCAAGCGTCCCGGAATGTATATCGGTACGACTGGTCCAGACGGTCTTCACCATTTGATTTGGGAAATTTTTGATAACTCTCGCGACGAAGCGATGGGTGGTTTTGCTAATGATATCGAAGTAGCTATTCTTCCAGGTAATCGTATTCGTGTAGTTGATAACGGTCGAGGTATTCCCGTTGATATTCACAAGAAGACCAAGGTCTCAGCACTTGAAATGGTTATGACCGTTCTCCATGCCGGAGGCAAATTCGGCGGTGAGGATAGCGGTTACAAGGTCTCAGGAGGTCTTCACGGAGTGGGTGCATCCGTTGTGAATGCACTTTCAGTCTATACACAAGTTCTTGTTCACAAAGAGGGTGGACTCTATATGCAGGAATATGAGCAAGGTAAGCGCCGTGCTCAAGTGAAGAAGATCGCTTCAACAAAAGCTCACGGAACCATTGTGACATTCGAGCCAGATCCTATTATTTTCAAAGAGGGTGTTATCTTCGATTTCAATCGTGTGGTCAATCATATGCGCCAGCAAGCATATCTTGTACGCGGTCTACGTATTGGTGTTATTGATGCGCGTGAAGCAAAAGAGGGGGTTTTCAGCAAACCAAACAAAGACGGTCGTGTAGATCTCGATACTGACATTTATTATCTTCGTGATCTTGGACTCAATGTTCCTTCACATACGTTTTATTTTGAAGGTGGTCTCGCTTCACTTGTGAAATTCAACAATCAGATTCTCAAGCCTATTCACAAAAACATTTTCTATATTGAAAAGAAAGTAGAGGGTGTTGAATCTGTCGAAGTAGCACTTCAGTACGCAGATGATATTTCATCTCGTATTCTTGGATTTGCAAACAATATCTATAACCCAGAAGGAGGAACACATATTACCGGTTTCAAGACAGCACTCACTCGAACACTCAATTCATACGCCAAGAAGAATAATCTTGCTAAGGACGGTGAAGACAATTTCACTGGAGATGATGTTCTAGAAGGTCTCACTGCTGTTGTCTCTGTGAAGCTTCGTGAAATTCAATTCGAAGGTCAGACGAAGGCAAAGCTCGGTTCAGTCGAGGCACAGTCTGCTGTTGCTACGGTTTTTGGAGAAGCATTCTCGGCTTTCCTAGAAGAGAATCCAGATGATGCCAAAGCAATGATTAGCAAGGTTATCCTTGCAATGAAAGCACGCAAGGCAGCAAAAGCCGCAAAGGACTCAGTGCTTCGCAAGGGCGCACTTGAAGGCATGACACTTCCTGGTAAGCTTGCTGACTGTCAATCAAATGACGCTTCTGAATCAGAACTCTTCATTGTGGAGGGAGACTCTGCGGGAGGTACTGCAAAGACCGGTCGTGATCGACGAATTCAAGCGATCTTGCCGCTTCGAGGCAAAATTCTCAACATCGAACGTGCTCGACTTGATCGAATGCTCGGTTCTGAACAGATTAAGAATCTCGTGCTCGCATTCGGTACTGCAATTGGAGACACATTTGATATTAGTAAGCTCCGATATCACAAAATTATTCTAGCAACAGATGCCGACGTTGACGGAGCTCACATTCGCACATTGATTCTTACGCTTTTGTACCGATATTTCAAACCGCTTATTGAAGGAGGGTATGTATACATTGCTCAACCACCACTTTATAAGGTGAAGCGAGGCAAAGAGCTCCTCTATTATTATTCTGAAGAAGAGAAGGTGAAAGCCCTCGGAAAGGAGATTGATAGCCTAAATGATATTTCAGGTATAGATGAAAGCGCAGTTGCGTACGATGATTCACGCGAGCGCCTCCTCGATCGTGCTGGTGCCGACACTACTGTGGAGGCGCTCGACGGCGCTTCTGACACACTCTTTGGTGATGCGGCGACCGATGCGAAGGGTAAGAAGGGCAGCGGTAAGATTTCAATTCAACGATACAAGGGTCTCGGAGAAATGAATGCTGATGAGCTCTGGGAAACAACCATGGATCCAGAACGTCGCATCCTTCGCCAAGTTACAATTGAAGATGCTCAGGATGCGGATAAGGTTTTTGATATGCTCATGGGAACTGACGTTCCTGCCCGCAAAATGTTCATCCAATCTAATGCCAAGAAGGCATCTATTGATATCTAATTAGCAAGAATCCCCGCAGTGCAACTTAGAGAGGTATTTACGGCTCTATTGAGCCGTATTTGCATAAAAAACCGAGTATCCTGGCTTTGTAAGGGTATTCCACTCGAGACCCCTTGACTTTTTCCGAGATATGATATACAATGGTCCCATACTATTTATTCAAAAAACATGCATTATTCAACCACAAAAACCAATATCGTGAAGTACCTTGCGGTGGCCGCTTTTGTGGCTATAGCAGGTTTCTCTCTATTTTCACCAGCAAAAGCTCAAGCGGGATTTGATCCTGTTCAGCTTATTGACCCATTCTGTCTTTGGAGTGGTTGTGGTGATGAACCTACTAAGGTAGTTAAGAAAACTATCATCAATAGTAACGTTAATAGCCCAGGTGGCGTAGTTACTGGTAACACAGCAGTTACTGGCGGACATACAACTACCGGTACTCCAGTAGTTGTTACTACTACTCCAGTTTATACCTATAACTATCCTTCAACTTCATATACAAGTCCGCTTAATGCTACTTGTTATGCATCTCCTACGTCTGTGTATGTTGGCGGTACTTCTGTGTGGAGCGTTTCTGCTTACGGAGGTAACGGCGCATATTACTATAGCTGGTCAGGTACTGACGGTCTTTCAGGAAATGGTCGAAGCATATACATGACCTACAATAATACTGGTACCAAAAATGCGACAGTCACTGTCACATCAGGTAATCAGACTATTTCAATTAACTGTAATGCTTCTGTAATCGTATATGATAATGGAAATAATTATAACTATAACAATGGCTATAATTACAACTATAATTCTAACTATTACAATAACGGTTATTACAATACTCCGCTTACCGTTTCATGTGTTGCGAATACTTCATTCGCTCCAGTTGGACGACTCGTTCAGTGGACTGCGACAGCTTCTGGTGGTTATAACACCAATAGCTATGCTGGTAACTATTCGTATCGATGGACTGGTACTGACGGTATCAACGGCAGCGGTCAAACTCTCGGCGTAAACTACGGCGGTCCTGGTACTAAGTACGCTTCAGTTACTGTATACATGGGCGGACAATCAGTTACTCAGAATTGTTCAGGAAGCGTTACTGTTGGTATCGAAAATAACCAGAACTACAACAACTACAATAATGGAAATCTCGAAATCGCATGTTTTGCTGATGCAGATCGTGTACGTATCGGAACTCCAGTAACTTGGGGCGTTGAAGCAACTGGTGGAAACGGATCAAACTATGCATATTCATGGACAGGTTCTGAAGGTCTCTCTGGTTCTCAGCGTTCAGCTGTGACCACATACAGTACTGCTGGCATCAAGAATGCTACAGTTACAGTGACTTCAGGTGGTGTTTCAGCATCAAAGCTCTGTGGTAATGCTGTAACCGTTGTTACTGCTCCACGAGCGAATACCACAACTACAAATGGTAATCAGAATACCAATGCAACATCAAGTGATAATAGCTCACTCACAGGTTCAGCCTTCTTCTCACTTTCAAATGTTCCTTGGGGCTGGGTTGCTATCCTCACCATTCTCGTTCTTCTCGCAATGGTTGTATACCTCATCGTTACTCGAAACGAACCAGTTATCAAAGCATAATTGAAATATACGGCACCTATTGCCGAATATGAAAACAAAAACCGTCCCTATATGGGGCGGTTTTTGTTATACTAGACATATAGATACGATTTATTCATGAAAGAATTATTGCAACAATCAGAAGCGGGCAAGCTACATCACGCATATTGTCTCTTGCATTCAGGGGATGCAATAGGAATGTGTGAAAGACTCACGGCTTTTTTTGTGGAGGGTCTCGGTGTTGCTGTCGTTGCAAATCCTGATTTTCACCATATTGAAGTTGATTCATTTTCAATTGATGATAGTAGAAAGGTGAAAATGATTCATACGTCGAAGCCAATGACTGAAGATGGCAAGAAGATCTTTTTGATACAAGCAAATGGGATTACGAATGAAGCTCAAAATGCTTTGCTCAAAATCTTCGAAGAACCGCAGGAACACATTCATTTTTTTGTTGTTGTTCCTGCGGGCACACTCCTGTTGCCGACATTACGTTCGAGAATGATGGTTATTGAGGGCGGTGATGCGGAGGAAGTCGCTGGGGTTAGTGGCGTCGGTGGCGCTGGTCGAGCTGCTGGGGTTAATGGCGCCACCGAAGCAACAGCATTTTTGGAAATGCCAATCAAACAACGTATTGCTTTTGTTGATGATATTGCAGCGAGAGTAAGTGATGAAAAATCAGTAAAACAAGACGCTGTGAACTTCCTGAATGGACTTGAAAGGGCTCTTGCGAAGCGCGATATACGCTCACAAAAAACTCGCACAGCACTCGACGCGGTAGTGCGCGCGCGAGAATACGCGCGCGATAGATCACCGTCATTGAAGCAGCTCCTTGAATATGTTGCTCTCTCAGTATAAAATAGAGTATCTATGGCATATGACTTTTCAAAATTAAAAAAGAGCATTGGCGGAGCAGAAGAATGGCTCAAGAAGGAGTTTTCTGGTATTCGAACAGGACAGGCATCCCCAGCACTTCTTGATGGAGTGAAGGTAGAGAGCTACGGTGCACAGCTTCCAATATCACAGGTTGCTGGTGTAACCACAGAAGGTCCTCGCACTATTCGTATTGTTCCGTGGGATGTATCTCAGATGAAGGACATTGAGAAGGCTATTACTGTTGCCAATCTCGGTGTTTCTGTTGGTACGGATGACAAAGGCCTCCGTGTGAATTTCCCCGAACTTACTTCAGAACGACGTACAGTTATTACTAAGCTTGCAAAAGAGAAGCTCGAAGAAGCGAAGAAGCAGATACGTAATCACCGCGATGATTTCATGAAAGACTTGCAAGCAAAAGAAAAAGAGGGAGGTCTCGGCAAAGACGATGTATTCCGTTACAAGGGTGATGGTCAGAAAATGGTTGATGCAGCGAACAAAGCGCTCGACGACGCTTTCGCAAAAAAGGAGAAAGAAATTCTAAGCTAATATTTGATGACCGTTATTATATTTTTGATAGTTCTCGCAGTGCTCATATTTGTGCATGAGCTCGGGCATTTTCTTGCAGCGCGATTCTTCGGTATTCGTGTTGATGCTTTTGCTATTGGATTTGGTCCAAAGATCTTTTCAAAAAAAGTCATATCAAAAAAGCACGGTGAAACAACATACGCTCTCAATCTCATTCCATTTGGTGGCTATGTGAAGATTTTTGGTGAAAGCCCGGATGCTGATTCTATGAATGGCCCAGATGCAAATCGTAGTTTTATTAACAAGTCTCGTTTTGCGCAAGCCATCGTGCTTATTGCTGGAGTGGTTTTCAACTTTGTATTCGCTTGGATACTTTTCACCGGACTTTTTATGGTTGGTTTCCCAGCATCTACCGAAAGCTATCCGCAGTACAAGGACAGAATCCATGATGATCGAACCGTAATCGTTGCACTCGATGCTATGTCTCCTGCAGTAATTGCTGGTCTCAAGGAAGGAGATATTCTTACTGATAGTTCAGGTAATCTCATCACCATGAGCACATTTCAGAAGAGTATTGCAGAAAGTGCTGGAAAGCCTGTGGTTATTTCATATAAACGTGCATACAATAATGCTATTGCAATAACACCAGTTCAATCAGCAACAGTAACTCCAGTAACTGGCATTATTCCAAGTGATCCACAGAAGTATGCTATTGGTGTAGGGCTTTCTCAGGCGGGTACGCTCGAACTTCCGATACATCTCGCTGTTCTAGAAGCAGGGCGATATGTTGTGCATATCATAGAGCAGACAGTTATCGGTCTGTACACCCTTATCGTCACTTCATTGCAGGGTAAGGGCTCACTCTCTGACGTAACAGGTCCTATCGGCATTGCAGGGCTTGTGGGAGATGCGGCGAAGCTCGGTGCAATATACCTCATTGCTTTCACTGCATTAATCTCTATCAATCTCGGTGTAATCAATCTCATACCATTCCCAGCACTTGATGGGGGACGACTTCTCTTCGTTGTGATTGAATCTATCACTCGCCGCCGAATCAAGCCTTCGGTTACGAATACCGTGAATACTATTGGTTTCAGCCTTCTTATCCTACTCATGATCGTGATCACATTTCATGATATTGCTATCAAATGGTTTGTGAAATAGAATAAATCATATGCGACAAACAACCCTCTTCACCAAAACCCGCAAAGAAGCTCCAAAAGATGAAGTTTCAAAAAATGCTGACTTATTGATTCGAGCAGGCTTCATTCACAAAGAAATGGCCGGCGTCTATTCGTATTTGCCACTCGGTCTTCGAGTTCTTAATAAAATCTGCGATATTATCCGAGAGGAAATGGGTGCTATTGGCGCTCAAGAGCTTCATCTTACTGCACTTCAGGATAAGAAGGTTTGGGAAACAAGCGGCCGCTGGGATGATGCTGTTGTTGATAATTGGTTCAAAACAAAGCTCAAGAATGATACCGAACTCGGTCTCGGTTTCACTCATGAAGAGCAACTTACGAATCTCATGAAAGATTATATTCGTTCAGTGCATGATTTGCCGGTGTATGCGTATCAAATACAGACGAAGTTCCGCAATGAAACTCGAGCCAAGTCTGGCATTATGCGTGGACGAGAGTTTTTGATGAAAGACATGTACTCTTTCTCGAAAGATGTTGCTTCACACGAGGCTTTTTATGAAAAATCAAAAGGCGCATACAAGCGTGTGTATGAGCGAATTGGTCTAGGTGATAAAACATTCATTACCACTGCGCTTGGTGGTTCATTTTCAAAATTCTCACACGAATTTCAAACAGTTACTGACGCTGGAGAAGACCTTATCTATGTTCATGAAGGCAAAGGTATTGCGGTGAACAAGGAGGTGCTTGATGATGCTACTGCTGCACAATCTATTCTCGCAGAGCTCGGTATTGCTCGTGAAGAGTTGGTTGAGAAAAAGGCGATAGAGGTTGGAAATATTTTTCCACTCGGTACACGATTCTCAGATGCATTCGAACTCAACTATCAAGATACTGATGGCACCAAAAAGCCGGTGGTCATGGGTTCATATGGTATCGGTCCAAGTCGTCTTATTGGAACAATTGCAGAGGTGCTTTCTGATGCGAATGGTCTTGTGTGGCCGAAGGAAGTAGCACCATTTCAAGCGCATCTCATTGTACTTCATGACAAAGACGGCAAGGAGGGTAAGGTGGCAAAAGCTGCAGATGCGCTCTACGATAAGCTCACTCAAGCAGGTATTGAGGCTCTTTATGATGATCGTGATGCCAAGACTCGCGCTGGAGAAAAGTTCGCCGACAGTGATCTTATCGGTATTCCAATTCGTATTATTATGAGTGAAAAGACTCTCGCGGAAGATATGGTAGAAGTGAAGATTCGTGCTACAGGAGAAGTTCGCAAGGTGCCAAGTTGTGATGTGCTCGCTTTGTTCGTATAGGTTTTTTCACAAAAAAATGAAAATAGTATTTTTTGAAACAAATGACTCTGACAAGGAATACCTCAAAAAAGGTTTGACTGGAAGTGGTGCAGTTCTTTCTTTCATTCCCGAAATCCTTACGCTTGATAGTTGTAAAGATGTAGCAGATGCTGAAATTATTTCGGTTTTTGTGAATTCTCTTGTTACAAAAGAGATTATTGATGCTTTGCCGCAATTGAAACTCATCACAACTCGCTCAACTGGCTTCGATCATATCGATGTTGCATATGCCAAATCAAAGGGCATTGTCGTTTCAGCAGTTCCTGCGTATGGCTCACGCACTGTTGCTGAATTTGCTTTCACATTGATTCTTGCACTTTCACGCAAACTCATTCCTTCATACTCTGGATTGAGAATGAATAATAGTTTCGATATGTCGAGTCTCGAAGGATTTGATCTTGCAGGGAAGACGATTGGTGTTGTTGGTACAGGGAAGATTGGCAAGAATGCAATACGTATTGCTCGGGGTTTCGACATGAATGTGCTCGCATATGATATGTTTCCTGATCAGGCTTTTGCGCAACAGAATTCTGTTACTTATGTTGATCTTGCCGAGCTTCTCGCAAAATCAGATATCGTAACTCTACATGCTCCATATACCAAGGTCACACATCATCTCATCAATAAACAGAATGTGAAAAGTATGAAAAAAGGTGCACTCCTTGTGAATACCGCCCGAGGAGAATTGATTGAAACGGACGCGCTCGTATGGGCACTCAATGAAGGTATTATTGCGGGTGCAGGTCTTGATGTTCTTGAAGGAGAACGATATATGAAAAATGAGATGAAAAATCTCGCAAATGATATCGTTGAGCCAATGGAAGATGCTCAAGGAATGAAAATTATTGCTGAAAACGAAGCACTCATTCATCATCCACGAGTGATTGTTACTCCGCACGTTGCGTTTTTTTCAAAAGAAGCAAAAGAAGAAATATTGAAAACTACGGTTGAAAATATTGCTGGTTTTTCAAAAGGTGCCGCTACAAATCTTGTGCAGATTTCATAAAAAATAAAAAACCGCTTTGTTTATTGCGGTATTGTATGGGGTTGTGTTTGTTCAATGTGTCCACCCTCGTTTATGAATCGCTTGAAATCAATTCGGCGCATACTTACCGTATTAGTGCAGTCAAATCGAGATTCTTGGTAGATGAGCGATGTATTGGGTTGAAAACAAATTGGCAACCTATCTGTCAGCACGCTGCATAAAAGCATCATAACAAAAGTGAAGCCCAAGAAGAGCCACTGTTTTGACTTGGGCTTTTTGTTGGTAAGGATATTGGACAGACTCCAAATCATACAACCAATAATGCATAGCGCGGCAGCAAATGATACAAAAAAGGCCAGTAATGCCCACCAATTGGTCGAATTAAAACCAAGAAAAGTCGCATCAGAAACTTCGTGCAAGGGGAATGGGAATGATTGCATATGAGACAAGGTTGAGGGTTTTATTGATTGTGATAGGCCAAAAGGCCGAGCAATTTGTTTTTGATAGTACATGATTATTGAGGTATGTCAATGCTAGTCACACGGTATTTTGTTGTAGTATTGCCGTATATACGGCAATTTTATGGCTTTAACCCTTAAAGAAAAGATATACGCATATCTTTCCAATGATATTGGAATTGATCTAGGAACAGCTAATACGCTGGTGTATTTGCGTGGTCACGGTATTGTCGTGAACGAGCCTTCTGTCGTTGCTATTAATCAAAAAACCGGTCGTGTTGTTGCTGTAGGAAATGCAGCAAAGGATATGCTCGGTCGAACACCCGCGCACATTGTTGCAGTGCGTCCACTTGTTGATGGAGTTATTTCAGATTTCGAAGTAACTGAAGAAATGATTGCATATCTTGTGAAGAAAGCTGAGGAGTATTCAAAAAAGATGCTCGGTCCTCGTGTTGTTGTTGGAGTTCCTTCTGGAGTTACTAACGTCGAGATTCGTGCAGTGCGTGATGCTACTCGTAATGCAGGAGCACGAGAGGTCTATATCGTTGAAGAGCCTATGGCAGGTGCTATTGGTATCCGTCTCCCAATTCACGATCCAATTGGTAGCATGATTATTGATATTGGTGGAGGTACGACTGATATTGCAGTGATTTCGCTCGGAGGTATTGTTCGATCAAAAAACCTCAAGATTGCAGGAGATAAACTTAATAATGACATCATTTCATATATTCGAAATGAATTCAAAATTCTCATTGGTGAAAAAACAGCCGAATATATCAAGATGACTGTCGGCACTGTTATTGCGGGTGAACCAATGGAAACAACCATTCGTGGTCGAGACCTCATTACTGGTTTGCCTCGAGAGGTGGTTATTACTGATTCTGATATTCGTGAAGCAATGGCGCAATCAATTGATATTCTTGTTGATGCAACAAAAGAAGTGCTTGAAACAACACCACCTGAAATTCTTGCCGACATTATGCGCATTGGTATTTATCTTGTTGGTGGAGGAGCACTGATAAAAGGCCTTGATCGTCTTATTTCGGATACCATAAAAATTCCTGTGCACATCTCTGAAGATCCACTTACTGCAATAGCTCGTGGAACCGGAATTATTCTCGAAGACCTTGATGTATACGAGGATGTTCTCATCCAAAACGAAGATGAATTACCAGCTCAAAAATAGTGGTAGGGGAATGGGCGGCGGCGCGCGAAGCGCTGCACGCCGCCGCAACAGTTCGCTCGCTTTTGTAATCGGGTTAATTGTTACGGTTGTGCTCGTTATCATGTTGATATTTGCTCCAGCGCGTCTCGCAAGCCTCCTTACTCCAATTACATGGCCATTTCGTGCTACTGTATCTGGTCTTGATACACTTTTTTCAACACGAACAGGCCTCATGAAAGAGAATGACATGCTTTCACAAAGACTCGAAGCACTTATTTCAGCAGAAGCACAAATCTCTGAACTTACTCAAGAAAATACCGAACTCAAAGAATTACTCGGACGTACTGTCGTAAAGAATCCGATACTCGCAACAATTATACGTAATTCACAGGGGACACCGTACGACACAATGATCGTTGATGTTGGAACAGAACAGGGAATTACTGTTGGTTCGCTTGTGTATGCTCTCGGTAGTGTTCCAATTGGAAAAGTGATTGAAGTCCATGATACGTTTTCAAAAGTCTCACTTTTTTCATATGCAGGTCAAAAATTCGATGTAATTCTCGGTAAAAAGAATATTACTGCAACAGCAACTGCTCGCGGGGGAAGTACATTTGAAATTACGCTACCTCGAGATACTGAAATCGTTGAAGGAGATCCGGTAAGTATTCCAAGCATTATTCCGGGTGTATTCGGCACTGTCGCTTCGATCATCCTTTCACCCTCACAAGCCTTTTCTACAATAGTATTTACTATGCCAGTAAACATACGTGAACTTCGTTGGGTTGAAATTGAACCAAATGCCTTTCAATAAAAATCAGTACATTCGAATTATTTCTGACATTGCGCTCTGTGCGTGCATTGTATTTGGCCCGTGGTGGCTTATGGTAATCGGTCTTATTGTTGCAACAGTATATTTTGAAAATTATTTTGAAATAATACTATTTGGTGTACTTATTGATGCGCTCTACGGTACCGGTGCATCTAGCATATTCCATGTACCTATTGCATATACCGTATTTGCGATAACTATGTTTCTACTTTCAATACCACTTCGAAAACGCATTCGTGCTACTATATAAACCCTAGAATAGGTTTATGATACGTAAATTAAAGAGATTATTTCAAGGAAAAAAGCGCATACATCATGAGATAGATCCTGATGAGATTTTTCTTGATTCTCATAATATTCCACATTTTGACACTGATCAATTTGAGGGAAGAATCGATAAACCGATATCACAAACAACACTCTTCGTAACACTCGGCTTTTTCATATTAATTATGGTGGTGTATCTTGGACGAGCTTGGAATCTGCAGATTACTCAAGGTGAGGTTTATAATAAAAAAAGCGAAAATAACCGTCTTCGCCATACACCGATTTTTGCTGCGCGTGGAGTTATTTATGATCGTAATGCAGATGAACTCGCATGGAATGAACCATCTGATGACCCAGATGTTTCTCATCGGAAATACGCTGATATGCCAGGCCTCGCTCATGTGCTTGGATATGTTCAGTATCCAACGAAGGATAGTGCCGGCTTCTATTATCGAGAAGATTTCGAAGGTATTGATGGTATTGAAAAATACTTCAACACTGATTTGCGGGGTAAAAATGGCTTGAAGCTTATTGAAGAAGATGCTCGTGGCAAAGTCCAATCTCAAAATACGATTCAACCTCCAAAAGAAGGAAATAATGTGACGCTTTCAATAGATGCACGAGTGCAAAGTGAATTGCACACTGCTATTGCTGATGTTGCTCGTAATGTGGGCTTCGCTGGAGGTGCTGGCGTTATTATGGATGTTCATACAGGTGAAATTATTGCATATACAAGTTATCCGGAATTTAGTTCTGAGGTCATGTCTTCAAAGACTGATAAGGCTCTTGTGAAGCGATATCTTACTGATACAAACCGTCCGCTCTTCGATCGAGTGATTGATGGTCTCTATACTCCTGGATCAATTGTGAAGCCGTACGTAGCACTCGGCGCTCTTCATGAAAAAATCATTGATCCAACGACTAATATCGTTGGCACAGCATATATTGCAATCCAAAATCAATACGATCCAACACAACAAACACTGTTCCGAGATTGGAAAGTACATGGACTTGTAGATATGCGCAAAGCACTCGCTGTATCATCTGACGTATACTTCTATGAAGTTGGAGGAGGGTATAAGGATCAAAAAGGCCTCGGTATTACTAAGCTCGATCAGTATTTCAGTCTTTTTGGTTTTGGTGATCATATTGACGACTCATTTTTCACTGGAAGTGCAGGGGTAATTCCAACTCCGGCATGGAAAGCGTCGCGTTTCAATGGTGAATCATGGAGACTTGGAGATACCTATCACACTGCAATTGGACAATATTCATTCCAAGTGACGGCAATACAAGTTGTACGTGCAGTCGCAGCTCTAGCAAATGGTGGATCATTGATAAACCCAACAATACTGAAAGACACTCAGGGAAGTTTGGTTCGAAAGATAGAGATTGCTCCTGCGGATTTCCAAGTTGTTCGTGAGGGTATGCGCAAGGGTGTACTTGATGGTACCGGTACATCACTTAATGTGCCATATGTGCAGGTTGCTTCAAAGTCTGGTACCGCAGAGCTTGGAGTCACTAAGGAGAATGTGAATTCATGGATGACGGGATTTTTTCCATATGAAAATCCTCGATATGCATTTGCAGTAGTTATGGAGCGAGGTTCTCGTCATAATTTGATTGGAGCTGGAGCAGTTATGCGAGAAACGCTTGATTGGATGAATGTGCATACACCTGAGTATTTCAAATAGTATAAGCTACACGAAGGTTGATTGCTCCAAAGGCTATTTTGTGCTATGATAGTGACACATTACTTTAACCGATTTTTTCTATATTTTTTCTATGAACGACGAAAAACAGTACCTTACGAAAGAGAAATTTCAGGAATTTACAAAAGAACTCGAGCAACTCCGAACAGTGAAGCGTAAAGAAGTTGCAGAGCATCTCGAATACGCTAAGAAGCTTGGAGATCTATCCGAAAATGCCGAATACCAAGAAGCTCGTGAAGAGCAGGCAGAAGTCGAAGATCGCATTAGCCACCTTGAACAGGTTTTGAAGCAGGCTGTTATTCTTGATAATCAGCGTGGTGACGTTGTTTCAATTGGTGCAACTGTTACTATCCAGAAGACTGGCGAATCAGAGAAGAAGACATATAAGATTGTCGGTTCAGAAGAAGCAGATATGGCGCAAGGCAAGGTTTCAAATCAATCTCCACTCGGCGTCGCACTCCTCGGCAAAAAGAAGGGTGATGCATTCTCATTCAAGACTCCAAAAGGCGTAGTTACCTATACACTTATTACTATTGAATAAATGGAAGAGCTCCGTTCAATTCGCATAGCAAAACTAGAACTGCTCAAAAAAGCAGGTATGGATCCGTATCCAGCAAAGGTTCCAAGAGATTTTTGTTTGAAAGATGCAAAAGCAGATTTTGCTCAATATGAAGAAGGGGGCAAAGGTGCTCATGCTGGCAAAAAAGTCTCACTCGTTGGTCGCATCATGGCAATTCGCGGACAAGGAGCGATTATGTTCGTGGTACTTGATGATGGTAAGGGTAAGTTTCAGGCGGTTTTCAAAAAAGACGCTTTCGAAGCTGCGGGAACTTCAGCACTCTTCGAATTATTTACTACGGGTATTGATATTGGTGATTTTATTTCAGTAACAGGAACTTTTTTCACAACACAACGAGGTGAACAGAGTATTCTTGTGACGAGCTGGACAATTGCATCAAAAGCTCTGCTTCCATTGCCAGAAAAGTGGCACGGTATTCAAGATGCGGATGAACGATATCGTAAGCGTTATCTTGATTTCGTAATGAATCCAGAGTTGCGAGACATGATTATAAAAAAGGCCAAGTTCTGGTCTATTACTCGACGAATTCTCGGAGAACATGGTTTTCTCGAAGTTGAAACCCCAACACTCGAAGTAACCACAGGTGGGGCAGAAGCAACACCATTCAAAACACATCACAATGATTATGATTTGCCTGTCTATCTTCGTATTTCAGTTGGAGAATTGTGGCAGAAGCGTTTGATGGCTGGAGGATTTCAAAAAACATTTGAAATTGGTCGCGTCTATCGCAATGAAGGTTCAAGCCCAGATCATCTACAGGAATTTACGAATATGGAATTTTATTGGGCATATGCTGATTACAAAGACGGCATGAAGCTTGTCGTTGAACTTTATCGAGCACTTGCGGAAGAGGTCTTCGGTACTACGAAGTTTACTACACGAGGACATACATTCGATCTTGCAGATGAATGGGTTACTGTTGATTATGTTGCTGAAATTACCAAGCAGACTGGTATTGATGTCACTGTTGCAACCGAGAAGGAGATGAAAAAGAAGCTTGATGAACTCAATGTGAAATACGATGGTGATAATAAAGAGCGACTTACTGATACACTCTGGAAATATTGCCGCAAAAACATCGCTGGTCCTGCATTCCTCGTGAATCATCCACTCATCGTTGCGCCACTTGCAAAACCAGTTAATGAAGGAGATGGCAAGCCACCTCGAACGGTACAAATGTTCCAGCCACTTATCGCAGGAAGCGAAGTTGGTCGAGGATATTCAGAACTTAATGATCCGATTGATCAACAGCAGCGTTTTGATGCGCAGGCAAAACTCATTGCAGCGGGGGATACAGAAGCAATGATGCCAGATCATGAATTCGTCGAGATGCTCGAACATGGAATGCCACCGACATGCGGTTTTGGTTTTGGAGAGCGACTCTTCGCTATTCTTGCAGAAAAGCCTATTCGAGAGACACAAGCGTTCCCACTCATGCGCCCAAAGGCGTAATCTATTAGGTCAGCAAACGGCATTATATACAGAGAAGTCCATAATACAGGGCTTATTGCCTATTTTGTTGACTTTTTATTGAAAATATGTTAGTTTAATTGCATGGCTTTTCATGCAAAAAGGCTGAAAAAGTGAGTAATTTCAAGCTGAAATTGACTCAAAATCGACAATCAAACCAAACCAAACCAAACTGAACGAAAGACAAAAGAATGAAAAAAATCCGAATCGCACTCATTGGGTGCGCCGGCCACTTTGGCCGTATCTGGCTCCGCAACCTCTTCACTCTGCAGGGTTACCTGGGCTGCGAGCTGGTTGTCTGCTGTGACGGCAACGTTGCAGCATTCGATGAACTCCGTGGAATGTATCCCAGCGTGAAGTTCATGTCGTCTGAACAGTATGATCTCGTGCTTGGCATGTGTGATGCTGTTGTGATTGCGACGCCTCCGGCGACGCATTTCAAACTTGCAATGAAAGCATTGCAAGCACACAAAGACGTGCTGGTTGAAAAACCACTTGCTTATAGCCCGTCTGAGTGCGAACTCCTCACGGAATTTGCTGAGAAGCAAGGTTGCATTGTGATGTCCGGTCTGACGTATCTGTATTCTGCAGCATTTCATGCTATCAAGAATATTATTGATACGAATCAAATAGGCAAAGTCATCCATATTGATTCTCGGCGTGAAAGCTTCGGCCGATACAGTGGTGATAACCATGTCACGCAAGACCTGGGACCTCATGATCTTTCCATGATTCTCGCGGTTATGGGGGAAATGCCACTTGCGGTCAGCTGCACTGGTCATCAGGACCAGCTTACGGGTCACTACGTTCGCACGAACACGCACCTCACCTTCAGTGGCGGTCGAAGTGCGAGCATTATCAGTAGCTGGATTTCAGCCAACATTAAGGTTCGCAAAACCGAGTTCTTTGGAGAAATTGGTGTTACGACGTTTGATGATTCACGTGCCAACAACAACGGCAAAGTTGTGTTGCATTCTGGGTTGCGTGTGACGAAAGCGTCACCGAATACTGCACCAGGTGGACATCCCTTCGTGTATCACGCCGGTGCGGCTGAGAAGATGATCGAAGTGGCGGGCGGAGAAAATATTACGAACGAAGCGCGTCACTTTGTCGATTGTATTAAACATCGGGAAGTCCCGATATCGGCAGGGGAAGCTGGTGTTGATGTGGCACACATTTTGTTTGCCGCAGAACAATCGCTCGAAATGCATAAGACAATTGGTCTGCCTCCCGGTATCGCTGGTCGGCACATTGATACGCGTCACCGGAAGCTCGGTCAGCGAACTTCTGCACCTGTGCCTACGTCGCCGGCAGCAGTGCCTGCCGTGGGACACATTGCAGTCACCAGCAGCGGTGAGCACGACGTGCTCAATGTTCCGGTGAAGGTGCTTCGTTAATTGGTGATGGTTGTTGTTACACATCGCATAGGGCTCAATAGAGCCGTGTGCGATTTTTATTTTGTTGTAATTTTCACTCTCAATTTTTCAGATATTTATCCACAGATTTGGTGGGATTTTTTATTGTGAAGTGGTATGGAGTGGTATATAATACTAGCTAAGTGGGAAGAAGTGGTAAACACAAAAACTTCTCACGAAAACATATGCTTATCGGTGAATATATTCACACCATTGATGACAAGAATCGCCTTTCACTTCCAGCGAAGTTTCGCCAGGAAATGGGGAAGAAGGTTGTTGTGACGCCGGGACTTGATACATGTCTCTTCGTCTTCACATTGAAGGAATGGGAAAAATTTTCGAGTAAGCTTGCTGAGTCATCAATGCTCCAAGCTGACACCCGAAGTTTCAATCGATATATTCTCGGAGGAGCTGTTGAAGCAGAAGTAGATTCGATCGGACGAATTCTCGTCCCAGATTTTCTACGAGTACGTGCTGGATTGTCGACAACAAAGGTCGCTGTCATTGGCGTACAGAGTAGAGTGGAAATTTGGAACGAGAAGTCGTGGATTGAATACAAGAAAGTTGTTGAAAAGCAGGCGGATACGCTTGCCGAAAAACTGGGTCAGGTTGGAATACTCTAGGGGTAGGGCTCCAATCCTAACACTTGTATATGACCACACGATTTCTCCACAAGACAGTACTTTTACACGAGTCTATCAACGGACTCAATATCCAACCGGGAGATATATATCTCGACGGAACATTGGGTAGCGGTGGCCATGCACTACAAGCTGTGAAAACAGCTGGCAAGGTCACGGTAATCGGCCTCGACCAAGATCAGGATGCACTTGCTCGAGCAGGAGAGCGACTTGGACTTCCAAAAGAAGCCACAACGCTCACTCATGCAACAGCGCATGGAGATGTAACGATCATACTTCGTCAGGCCAATTATCGTGATCTGGACACAGTGCTTGGTAGTTTGAAGATTGCGCAGGTGAATCGCATCATGCTTGATCTCGGACTTTCATCGGATCAATTCGAAACATCAAATCGTGGATTTAGTTTCAAAGATAATGAGCCATTGCTCATGACTTTCAACAAAAATCCCCACGGCACACTCGGCATGCTCACCGCAAAAGAAATTGTGAATGAGTGGGCAGAGGAAACCTTGGCAGATGTGATTTACGGATACGGCGAAGAGCGCTACGCACGACGAATTGCAAAGGCAATTGTCGAGGCTCGCGCAATTCACCCAATTCGTTCAACGCAAGAGCTCGTCGAGATCGTGAAGAAGGCGACACCGTTCACTTATCATCACGGCAAGATTCATCCAGCAACACGGACATTTCAAGCGCTCCGTATTGCAGTGAATGATGAGCTCAATGCACTCAAGGACGGTCTCAAAAAAGGCTTTGAGCACCTAGCTCCGGGAGGCAGAATGGCAATTATTTCATTCCACAGTCTTGAAGACAGAATCGTAAAGCATTTTTATAAAGAAGTAGAGTTCTTGGGTGAAATCAGACAAGCACGAATCATTACAAAGAAGCCGATAACTCCAGGAGCAGAAGAATTAAAAGAGAATCCTCGTTCACGAAGCGCAAAACTTAGAATCATCGAAAAAATATAGCAACACAAAAATGACACAAGCACTTACACAACAAGCACGACGAATCATGAATTACCGAGAAGCGATTTTCTTCATTCTCGTTGCATTTTTTGGAATGTCACTTTGTTGGTATGTGTATTCAGTTCGAGCTGCTATTGTGAACGTAGTTGAGCGAGAATCAATCATAAAGGAGATTCAGAAGAAGAGCACTGCTGTTGCTGAGCTTGAATCAACGTATTTCAGCCTAAAAAATGCTGTGAATATTGAACTCGCACACAAGGATGGTTTCCGAGATACTCCAATCAGTATGTTTATTTCAAAAAAGACTCCTGCTACAGCACTTAGCTTCAACAAATGAAGTCTTTGGCAACAACTCGTATTAGAATTCTGCTCGGCATAGTCGCAGCTGTTGCGGGTGTACTTATTCTGAAATTATATTCAGTGCAAATTGTGCACGGTGATGAGTATGCCAAAAAAGCAGATATGCAGTATGTGAAGCCGAATACGGTGCTTTTTGATCGTGGGTCTATTTTCTTTCAAACAAAAGATGGCACTGAAGTGGGTGCAGCAACAGTGAAAGATGGTTTTACGCTTGCTGTTATTCCAACAGAAATAAAAGATGCTTCTACAGCGTCTGCTGCATATGATCTTGTTTCAAAAATCGTGACTGTTAATCGCACGAATTTCATAGAGAAAGCGACAAAGAAGAATGATCCATATGAAGAAATTCAGAAGCGTATTCCCAATACCGAAGGTCTAGCGATAGCAGCACTCAATATTCCTGGTGTACGTGTATACAAAGACACGTGGCGAATATATCCTGCGAATACAACTGCGGCACAGACGATTGGTCTTGTTGGTTTCCAAGGAAATACGGTTGCCGGGCGATATGGACTTGAGAGTTTTTATGAAAAGATTTTGGGGCGTACAGCGGCCTCAAGTCAGGTGAACTTTTTTGCTGAATTATTTACTGATATTCGTAAGACAGTTTTCACCGATCAGCCGGTAGAAGGTGATGTGATTACATCTATAGAGCCATCAGTACAGAATTATCTTGAAAAAATGCTCATAGCCACAGAAGCAAAATGGCAATCTGATTCGCTTGGTGCCATCGTCATCAATCCAAATACTGGGGCAATATATGCGATGGGAGCGCTACCGAGTTTCAATCCAAATGATGTAAGTAAAGTGAAGAATCCTGCGGTATTCTCAAACCCGCTTGTTGAAAATAACTATGAAATGGGTTCTATCATAAAACCGCTCACAATGGCCGCAGGTATTGATTCTGGAGCTGTTCGAGCCGAGACTACTTATAATGATAAGGGTTTCATTGAGCTCAATAGTAAGCGTATTAATAACTGGGACGGCAAAGCACACGGTATTACCTCAATGCAGGATATTCTCAGTCAATCACTCAATGTCGGCTCAGCTTTCATCGCTTCAAAAATGGGAAATGAAACACTCAGAACATATTTCATGCATTTTGGTATTGGAACAACGACTGGTATTGATCAACCAAATGAACAAAAGGGTATTATTTCAAACTTGAAAAGTACTCGTGATGTTGAATATGCAACTGCTGCATTTGGACAAGGTATTGCAATGACACCGATTGCGACTGTACGAGCACTATCAATACTTGCCAATGGTGGCAAATTACTTCGTCCGCATATTGCTTCGCGTATTGATTATGCAGTTGGTACATCGAAGGTTGTTGATGGCGGTGAACCTGTGCAAGTCCTCAAGACCGAAACAACTGATGAGGTTACACGAATGTTAGTGAATGTGGTGGACAAAGTCATGAAACACGGTGAAGCAAAAATGGAACACTATAGTATTGCCGCGAAGACAGGAACAGCTCAGATTGCGAATCCAGCCGGTGGAGGGTATTATAAGGACCGCTATTTGCATTCCTTCTTCGGCTATTTCCCAGCATATAAGCCACAGTTCCTTGTTTTCATGTATCATGTATATCCCAAAGGAGCACAATATGCTTCTGAGACCCTGACTGACCCATTCCTTGATATGGCGAAATTCCTCATCAATTATTATCAGATACCGCCAGACCGATAATATCTTTATTCATTTATTTTCTTCACATGAAATCAATCATAAAAAAAATCATCGCTAAGATTCTTGAAATCGAGTGTCGAATTATTTTGAAAAAATATCGACCGTTCATCATTACGGTAACTGGTAGTGTTGGTAAAACATCTACAAAGGATGCAATTTTCACCGTTCTATCTTCGGTGAAGTCTGTGGCGGGTGGGGCATCAGTCTCTGGCAAGACAAGTATTCGAAGAAGCGATAAGAGTTTCAATAGTGAACTTGGCGTGCCACTTACTATTCTTGGGTGTGATAATCCATGGGGGAATTTCATTGGTTGGCTTGGAGTGATGTCGCATGGTATTGAACTTATTGTGTTCAAGTCGGATTTTCCATCAACACTTGTACTTGAAATTGGTGCAGATCACCCAGGAGACATACATCGTTTGGCACGTTGGATGCGCCCTGATATCTCTGTGGTAACCAAAATCGGTAAGGTTCCTGTGCATATTGAATTCTTCCCATCACGTGAAGCGCTTGTAGCAGAGAAGCTTTCTATTGCTCGAAAGGTGAAATCAACCGGTACCCTCATTCTTCCCTCAGATGACCCTGAAATTCTCGCAATTCGAAAAGATAATCCAATAAAAGCATTGAGCTACGGTATCAATGCGCCTGCAGATGTGAGTGCGAATTTTATTGAAACAACATACGACACTGCGACTGGTATGCCTTCTGGTATTGCTTTCAAATTAAATTATCTCGGCAATAGTATTCCTGTACGTATTCCCGGAGTGCTTGGCATACAACATGTATATCCTCTTGTTGCAGCAACTGCAGTCGGTCTATCAAGAGGTATGACTATCACCGCAATTATTGATTCATTCGGTGAGCATATCCCACCTCGAGGTCGAATGAATATTCTCAATGGACTCTCAGGTAGCGCTATTATTGACGACACCTACAATGCTTCACCCGATGCTGTCGCCGAAGCACTCGGAGTATTGCGTTCTCTCAAGATCACACCTGGTTCACGCAAAATTGCAGTACTCGGAGATATGATGGAGCTCGGGAAGTTTTCACAAGATGAACACAAAAAAGTTGGAGTACTTGTTGCTGATATTTTGAAAGACCCACAAGATGTATTGGTCACCGTCGGACAACGCGCAAAGAGTATTCGAGAATCAGCAGTTGCGGCTGGTATGCCAGAATCAGCAGTACTCTCATTCGATACATCACGTGAAGCAGGTCCAGTGATTGCAGCTATGGTGAAAAAGGGAGAAATTATCCTCGTAAAAGGCTCACAATCACCACGTCTTGAACGCATCTCAGAAGCACTTCTCCAAGACCCATCACAAGCTGGTTCGCTCCTTGTTCGACAGGATGCTGAGTGGAAAAACCGCTAGCTATCTAATAGAGAGGAACTGTGCTATACTAGACTTACAAGAAACGGAGTCGGGTTTCTGAATTTATCAACAAAAAAATCACACACATGGCATCAGGAACAATCAAGACTCTCACAGAAAAAGGATTTGGATTCATTGCTCGCCCAGGCGAAGCAAAGGACCTTTTCTTCCACTCAAAGGATCTCCAGGGAGTTACTTATGACGCTCTCAAGGTTGGCGATACGCTCAACTTCGAAGTAGGTCAGGGTGAAAAGGGACCATTCGCTCAGAACGTTACACGAGCATAGTCTTTTACAAAAAGCCGCTCGATTGATAGCCTCGCGCTATTGCTCAGCGGTTTTTTGTTTGCTAGCATGTGCTGTACGGTTTCTAATGTGCGGTTTTATATACACGGCTCTATCGTCTAATGGTTAGGACACGGCCTTCTCAAGGCTGTAATCGGGGTTCGACTCCCCGTAGAGTCACAAATTTTAGTGAGCGAAGCGAGCAAAAATAAGTGACTCTAAGCAAAGCCCCTGCGGGCTTTGCGTCGGGGAGTCGAAAAGGCTCTCCCATATTTTCGAAGAGCTGTGCTCTGAGAAAATGGGAAGCCTGTACCGAGTCTGTAAGACTCGACTTTCCCCATAGAGTCATATTTTAGAGGGTTAGCTCAAAAAAGGTTTGTTTGATAATATTGAAGACATGGATAAATACAATATACCTGAATCAAATTCCTTGGATTCAAAGGAAGGAGTAGGCAATCCTGAAAATCACATCGATGAAATGGATGCTGTAAAACAAAATTTTGTTGAATTACTACAGGAAGCAGAAAATATCAGACATAAAACACCCGATGTTGGGGTTAATGAAAAATCTAGAAAAATGATTCAAGAAAATCTAAGCCAAACTCTAGAAATAGCTTACTCCAATGGAATTCCAAAAGAGTTTATAATTGAACAACTTAGAGAACAATCCTCTAAATTTATGAAAGAATCTGAAGATATGAGGGGACGTGCCAATCACATGGGTGGTATATCTTTAGCTATGGAAGAGCTAAAATATTGTAGCCGTGAAGAAATTGACCAAAAAATGGATGATTCTCTATACGCAAGCAGACAATCACAAGCACTCCTTTTACTAGCTGTTGAATTTAAATATAAAGCTGGTGAATTGGAGAAAGGAAAGTAGTATCAAAATAGCATATCACTTAAGGTATTTTTTCCTATAATATAAAAAGTGACATAAATCTCATATGGAGCTTAGTGTAAGTAAGTGACGTATTCCGCCACCGAAGTATGGGTAGTCTAGAAAAGCCCTGAGGGGCTTTTCTGCTTTGTGGGGTCTAAAAATAGCATAAGTTTTCAGACAAACTATAAAAAAGCCCCCAATGTAGACGAATCTACACAAGGGTCTTTTTACTGATACTTATTTCTTCCCACACGCCCCATAATCATAACTTAACCTTGGGTGACGAGGAGCTTTGTTTGGCGGAATTGGAGCATCATCTGGACGCACAACATTGCTACGTCTCGTAATCTCTCTTCCATTCTTGTCCACTCCAACAATAAATACCGGGGAACTGCCACCATCAGGTGCGAACGACCGAGCATCTCCCCATTTCCAATAATCATCTACAAGCACACACCATGTACCACCACTAAGAATAAGATAGATATTCCAACGATATGGATTTTTGTGATGCCACTCCCAATTGATCAAGTCCGGATATACTGGTCGCAATAATGGGCGAGGTCCAGGTATTCTGTGAGTATCATACGCTTGAGCGCTCCCAACCAATGTAAAACCAAAAAGTGTCACGAATAAAAGTACACGAAACAAATATTTTATTTTCATACATAAGATTCATTATCTAATAATGCACAAAAGCATATCAGGTAGAGATAAAATCCATATAAAATAGAAGGTTTGTGAACACAATAAAAATTTCTGGTATACTTTGCTTATGAAGAATGAAAAGTATACAGGTATGGAAGAGGCAAGGATCAACCCTGAATTAACTCAAAATTTTGTAAGAGATTCACTTGAAAAAGCTGAAAATGGCACCTATCATGTCGAGGTAAAAATTGGCGATAAAAATATACCAATAGATGTTTTTCCTGAAGTGTTTCCACCAAAATCAGATTACAGTGTTAGTTCACGTTCAGTTTATGAGACTTTTGGAAACTTACAGGGAAAGGAAATTGCGGATATCGGTACTGGTACCGGCATCGAATCAATTGTTGCAGTTTTGGCGGGAGCAGATCATGTAGATGCTACTGACATTAATATAACCGCAGTGGAATGCGCTCAACATAATATTGATCTGAATGGCTTGAATAAGAATATAAGTGTTTTTCAAGGAGATTTATTTTCTGGGCTTCCTTCAAATAAAAAATATGATTTAATAATTGCTAATTTACCAATTGTTAATTTTAAACCAGAAAAACAGTCTCCTATTATAGACGCTCTTTACGATCCAGATTTTTCTATTCATAAGCGACTTTTGGTTGAGGGGAGAGACCATTTATCTGAAAATGGTTACATAACTTTTACACACGCTAATCTTCAGAGCGCTATAACTGATAATCCAGAATCAGATTTCGATGATATTGAAAAGGTGATAACTGAAAATAATTATGAAATAGTTGAAAAGAAAAACTCAGAAGCATTAGGATATACTTGGATTAATTATAAAATTAGACCTTTGGTAATTCCTGAATAGTCTAAGTCGATTATAGGCAATAAATGCTATTATATACCCATGAAAAACACCTACACATATTGGATTGCTCCCGCAGTCATAATCGCAGTAATAGCATTCGGGATTGTTTGGTGGATACGCCTCGATACCACAGCTCCCGTAGTTTCAGAAGGCCCTAGCTCAACAACAACCATCATAACCACCACAACACCTCTAGCAACAACCACACCCACAGAGCCAATTTCAAATACTAATGAAAATCAAGTCGGCACATACGGAGCACCTGCAAGTTCCATTAATCAGGGTGACCTTTTCATCAAGAAGCCTCTTCCTCCCGGATCACCAGTCTACGGCAATGTAGTTGGATACTTTTCATACGGGGCTTTTGTGATCTATGTTCCAGATTGGTTCGTGGATAATTGGAAAATGACTGAAATTGATGTCCAAACAGGTCTGACAATTACAGCAAGTTCAACACTTGAAATTAATACCATGTCGCCACGTGACTATGATGGACCACGAAGCTTCAGTGATATTGTTATGAAAATTGTCCCAATTGATGAAGCTTCAAACGCTGAATATCAATATCAACAAGAACTATTAACAAAAGCATATGATCAAAAAGGGGTTGTGGCAGATAGAGGAATACTCGTTAATCATGATCAAAGTGGATACATATATTATGTTCAACGTGTCAATTCAGAAACAGAGAAGTATACTGACATCTATTTCATTGATGGACACAAAAAGACCGCACGTATCGAATTCTCAGTCACCGGTAGCGCCGACTATCTCAAATTTAGTCCGAAGGTGAAAGAGCTTGTCGATGGTCTTGGAGAGGGAAAGGGGGTTCAGGGGTAATATAATTTTTTGCTATACTACTCCGCATGAACTCATGGTTTCTTGGTCTCGTATCATTCGCAGTTATTTTTGAAGTGATCGCCGATATCCTTTTCAAATACTGGACTCTTAATACCAAACATCTTTTCCTCATTGGGGGAGTTATTCTATATTCAATTGGAACAGTCATCTGGGCTTTTTCACTCAAATACGAATACCTTTCAAAAGCAATTACGATTTTCACCATACTCAATCTCGTAGCAATCGTATTGATCGGCGTACTTGTTTTCAAAGAAGATCTATCTCTCATTAATACATTCGGAATTATCCTTGGAATCATCAGTGTGATTTTGATTCAGCTCTAACTTGAAAGTGGGGCATAGTGAAAATAAAAAACCACCGTCCGAGAACGTTGGTTTTGTTGTGAGCAAATGCTCTAATGCCAAGGGAAGTCGAAGCCCCAACTGAGGCTCGCTGCCCAGACATTTTCACGGATTGAGAGCCCCGAGCTGTTTTCAATATTGTAGCTCGGAACACGGCTGCCGTTGTTGCGAATGTAGTCAATTGAGAAGCTCGTGCGCTTGGCAATTGCCCAACCGAGGCCAACACTGAAACTCGTGCCACCATCACTATTACCATTGAATCCGCCATGGAGACCAACTCGTTCGCAGAGTTGATAGTTGACCGTGGCACCAATGCCACATTGATCACCTCCGGCATATCCATTGATATTGAGTGTTGTTGACGGGCCTAATTGATAGTTCACACCAGCCGAACCGAAGGCTTCACCCGCAGTTGGATCGTATGAACCGCCGAGACTGAATGATATGCGTTTGGTCGCTGCATAGGATGCACCGAGGCCAATCGTCACACCATTCATATTGCTCCAGTAGTCAGATCCGTCACCGCCGCTTACAGTTATGTCACCGTTGAGTGTCAACTTCTCGAGATCACCAATTCCAGTGCTCGCCGAGACGCCGAGGCGTGAACGACGAACCGGTGTTTGTGAATTCATGAGTGTTGGATTGCTATTCGGATTCTGAGTATAGACCCCCTGACCAGTTGTTTGCCAATTGGTCGAAGTGAGATTACCTCGTGGCACTGACATAGACATACCGTCTGCGGTGAGGACGAGGCCTGCGCGGATTTGGGTTTTTTCACTTACCGCATATCCGATCGAAGCTGCGTCAATGTAGTTGTGATTCTTCCAACTACCAATGCTGAAACCTGGGGTCACTTGAGCATCCCATTTGTGATAGAACGCCCGCAAGGTTAAACCAGCATATATGCTCATCGGACCGACATGGAGGGTGTCCTCAAGATCGGATTCATTGATGCCGCTGGTGTAACCGATACCGAGGCTGCCGCTCAAAGAGTAGCCGTATTGCTTCGGTGTGGCTTTGCCAGGGACGGTGAGTCCGGTCGCAGCCATAGCTGCTTGGAACTCCATATCATTAGTCGTATCAGCCTGTGCAGGCGAGACGCCGAGTATGATGCTCAGTAATAGTGTGAGCATCACGGAGTGGTTGATTTTCATGGGGATCGCTTTCGGTTTCCTCTTGTGAGAGAGGGGGTTGGTTTTGGTTGATGGTTTGGAATTCGAGCCTCTATTTCGAGGTGCAAAGTTGTCAAAACCCTATCATAATATGATGAAAATGTCAAGGTGCTTGGAATATAAAAAACAGAGACGATATGTCTCTGTTGTGTGGGGAGAAATGCCAGTGTTTAGTCAGTTGTTGATACGACCAAATCTCGAACAGGGGCCTTCCAGCCGTCGGGGAGTTTGGTGTCCACGAATTCGAGTTTGGTAAGTTCGGGATTGCGCGTAAAGACAAACCCTTGTGCTTCACCCAACGGGTAGGTTGAAGTCATGTTTTGCTGCATGAGCAGTGGGGTTTGGGGGCCCGACAGATCATGCAAGAGCTGACGCATCAGCATGTTGACGAGCACCGGATGTCCGAAGACAGCAACGTCGAGGGGTTTATGCAGAATCGCACTGTCTTGTTCGACAATCGAGAGGATTTCTTCGATCGCACGCACTGACCAATCCTCGAGGGCTTCGTGGAGAGGGTGTTCGAGGTAACCCGGCTTGTTATTTGGCCCCATTTCCACCGCTGGATTGTAGCGCGGATTCTGAAGGTTGGAGTAACCCAATTCCATCAGTAGCTTGTTCAGGGGGTGGTGCATGTCCTCGGGAAAATCGAGGGCGTCGAGAGTGTGCGGTCTTTCGAACCGCGTCACAATTTGTGCCGTGTCATACACCCGTTGACGCGGGG
>JBEBAU010000019.1:0-6256 GCA_041158765.1 Candidatus Parcubacteria bacterium
GAGAGACACGATGATACTTGAGAAAAAGCGAAACGAGCTCATTGAAAGATTCGGGGCGTATTATGTCCGTACTGAAAGCCATTACTCCCGAATTAAAAGCGAGACTATTTTCCTTGAAAGAGTTTTGTATTTCAAAAAGAAGAGATTGGTCTGTGGATTTGTGATCGAATTGATGCTTTAGTGAAAAATTGTGGTACTCGGGAACCGCATGAAAACCTCTAACACTCGCTAATTCATCCAAAGAATATCTAACAATAATATCAGCATCGAGAAAGACAACAGTGTTCCACTTTTTGAATTCTGGTGTGAACAAATAAAACTTATCGAGCACACTTGGAGGATAGGTACCAGAAATGCTATTTGCATGCAGTGGAGGGCATTTTTTTATGAGAATACCTTTTTGATGAAACCATTGCAGATCTTCGTCTGGTATTTCATGGGCAAGAAGCATGTAATCTCCTTTCCAACCAGCATTCCAATATACACTTGAAAATAGCTGCCGAGCTTGGGCAACATAATTCTTATCAGCCAAAGTAACAAGTAGAGCTTTGTTTTTCATTCTTGGTGTATATGAATCTGCTCTTTAATTTTTTTAACAAATACCTGTGTATCAAATTCTCGTGCCCTTTCAATACATTTCTGATCATAAAACCTCGGATTTGCTTTTAGATTGTGTTCTATCTTTTCAACAGCTGACACCAAAGCATCTCCGCGTATATCGTCAATCAAGATACCTGTTACATCATTAATAACACTCTCTCGATACCCACCTTCATTGGGGGCTATGACTGGCTTGCCTGAGGCCATCGCTTCAACAACGGTCATACCAAAATCTTCGTCGCGAGCGGTGGTAATAAAACCTCGGCAGTTAGAATAAAGCTCTTTGAGCTTCACATCGTCAACCCAATTGAGTATCTCTACATTATTGGGCATGATCTCTTCAAGATACTTTTTGTAAGCTTCAAACTGTGACGAACCTTTTTCATAACTACCAACTATAATTAATTTTTTATCTGGTAACTTTGAAAAGGCCCTTAGTTGGACATCTATTCGTTTGTGATTCAAAAGACGATTAACTGATAACCAATAGTCTCCGGTAGCACCTGATGAATACTGAGAAGTATAGGTTGGTGGATGTATAACGGTCGCCTCTTTGAAATAATATTTTTTGACTCGATTCTTGGTATTTTCTGAATTAGAAACCCACATATCTACATATTTTGCATAATGCCGACTAAGCATTCGATTGAATTGAACCCAGACATCAAATAGAGGCCGCTTGTACGGACTTACTAACTCAGTTCGAACGTACTTATTCCAATGCCAAAGTTCATTGAGTGGAGAATGAACATACCAGAGATTTGGTCTATTATGTACAGCTGCGGACATTGCCCAATCACCCGCAATGATATAAAAATCATATTGCCGAGCCAGGTTCAGCCTTCTGAACTTCCACACAGTAAGCTGATGACGAAAAGGTGCATTACGTGGAACTCTGCCAATAGATTTTATTCTGGGCAAGACATCGGCAAACCCCATTTTTTGTATTTTTTCTTCGTCTATATTCGTCGTATAAATGCTAGCGTTAAGCTCCCGAGCCAATATAAGAGCCACTATTTCTGCCCCACCAATATTATCCATAAAGCTATGAAAGATGGCTATTTTCATCCGTACAGTATACACAACTTTCAAATAGTAGTCGTTTATACTATTAACTAATCCTCATTGAACGAGCTTGTATATGAAATTGTTCAGCTTCAGGAATCACCAATTTCATTAAGTCCCAAAATGCTGCTCGGTGATGTAATTCTTTCAAATGACAGAGTTCATGCACAATTATATAATCGCGTAATTCAGGTGAAAGAGTAAGCAAGCGATAATTGAAATTGAGATTCTTTTTTGAAGAGCAACTACCCCATCGTGAGCGTTGATCGCGAATAGCAATACGTTGCCAAACGAGTACAGTCTCAAGACTCGGATCAATGCGAATATATTCCAGACGAAAGTGGTTCAGGCGCGCGAGCACCAGCTCGCGCGCCCTCGCTTTATCTGCGAGATATTTTTTCCTTTCATCTGTACTTTTTGAACGTCGCTGTCGCCGCCGACGTCGCACAAATCTAAATAGGGTTCTTGAATACATTATATTTTTCTTTTCTACTCAATCGTTTGAGTTCCGCTTCTCGAGCACGAGCTCGTGCATATGTACGAACTTTTTCTACATGTCGAAGCACAACTGGCCGTCGAATCTTGGTATAGTGTGCTCCTGATTTCAAATGATTGTGCGCATATAATCGCTTCTCAATATCATTCGTTGAACCAACATACAAAGTCGTGTCAGCGCATTCAAGAATATACACATACATCATAGAGCAAAGTATACATTGATATTTATTCCCGTGCATGCTATTTTTTTATAAACAGCAGAAAGGAAACTATGAGCAGCCACGCCGAACACGTCCGCAAAGAGAATAAACGAGAAAGCCGTCTTCGCTACAACGTAATCGCTTTTCTTTTGTTCCTCGTTGGAATTACTCTTGCTGCAGTGATACCAAGCATCATCGCCGCCGCGCAACGCTAATTATGCGCGGTTTTTTATATATCCAAGAAGTATTCGTGCGAGGCGTATTTCTTTGAATGAAATATTTGCACCGACTTTTGATTTTATTGGTGAAAGTAATGGCACCGATCGTAAAGCTTCATCTTCATCGCCGCTGTCGTCATTATCCCTATCAGAATTTTCAACAATTTCTGCGAAAGCGTCTTGTATCTTGCGGAAATGCGCATATGAAATCTCTTTTTTCATATATGAAATATCAATCTCGTGTCCACCCTCAATGAGACGTTCGATATGATCAAGCACGGTATCTTCGGTGAGATTGCGCTCTTTTGCAATTGCCTTGAGTGTCTTACGTTTTGTGATAAGTTCTGCAGTAATTTCAATAGTAGATTTTTTCTCAGCACGAATCTTATGTTGTGGAGCTACGCGTGCGAGGAATTGTTTGTAAGCTTGTGCGAGACTTTCACTATCACTATTCACATGTTCCCTCTCTGCATGACCTGATCTCGACTGAAGCACCCCATCATATTCAAGTACACCTGAATGAACTTCAAGAGCGATAGTATTCATACCAATAATACGAAGTCCTGCGAGTGTTCGTACACGTGAAAGTGCAACGTATCCCATACCAGGTTCAAACGAACGAGAGAGATCCACTTCGACAGCATCGAGACTCATACCCTGACTCTTGTGTATCGTAATTGCCCAAGCAAGTCGTAATGGGTACTGGGTGATTTCTGCAAGGACTTTGCCATCATCTTCGATTTTCCATGTCGCTTGTTCTATAGTAATCTTGCGACCATCTGGATACTCGCGAGATGGTGCAACTGCAATTACCGGAGGAACCCCTGGCCCACAAGAAACCACAACACCGAGTGTTCCATTCACATATCCTTGTTCAAAATTATTCTTCACACACATAACTCGAGCACCTTTGCGTAACCGAAGTATTTCTGGAGCGAGACAAGACTTTTTCAACATTTCAACAAGCATTGGTTTACCCTTCGATCTCATTTCATATTGATATTCGTGACCGGCAACTTTACCAAGTGCAGTGTCATTCACCTGATCAACATTGATATTATGTGTGTAGAGACGGGTTGGCTCAATACTCACCTGTTCACTAGCGAGTACCGAAGTGAAACGAGACTTCAAAAGTGCATGTGACTTTTCAGATACTTGTCCTGAACGAATTTCATTCAAAATTGTTATTGAAACATCATCCTTCTGGCGGAATTGTTCTGAAAGATAACAAATAGTGAAATCTCCAGCCTTCCATGCATCACAACCATACACGAATTGCGTCATCTCTTGCCCGTCTTCCATAAACTGGATATCAATGCCGTCACCTCCCCCAAAACCACCCCCGAGAAAGCCACTTTGTCTATCCGCAAATGATTGCTTCGTAATTGGAGGCAATTGAAAAAAATCTCCGCACAATACCACCTGCATTCCACCAAACGGCAGCTCTGCATCAGCATAACTCTGCGCGTTTTTGCGAGTACTCTTGATATATCGCACAACTCGCTCAACAAGATCGAGACGGAAACCATGCAACATAGAGACCTCATCAATAATAAGTACCTGCGTCTCTTCTATACGCTTGCGAACATAGGATTTCTCAGCAATTTGCTCAATATCATATTCGGTCAAATCATCACGCACGCCAATACCAGCCCATGAATGTATGGTTACACCACCCATATGTGTCGCGGCAATACCCGTAGATGCAGTGATACCAACCGGCACATGATGCTCTTTCAGATATGCAATATATTGATTCAAAACAAATGTCTTACCAGAACCCGCAGGCCCTGTGAGAAACACATTTTTTCCGGTCTTGAGAATATCGAGTGCTGTCGTCTGAATCATGTACTGAGTATATCAGATACAGCTTCTGTCGAGAGCTTTACTTAACGAGAAAAATAGCGCGTACAGTAACCATTACATCCTTTTCGATGGTGCTTGTATCGTATTGTCCATAATCTGAAATGTCAGTTGAGCTTTTTGGCAATACTTGGATAACACCACTTGAAGCGCTCTTGAGTTTGCCGATTGATTGTCCTGCAGTCTTGCCGATAGATGCAGCACGAGCTCGAGCATCAGTCACTGCTGCGCCAAGTAGTGACACTCGGAGTTCAGGAAGATTTGAAATATAGTATTCAGGACTCATTGGTGAAAATTGCACACCCGAAACCGCGAGTTCTTTCATATTCTGTGAGACAGACTGAATCTTTTTTACATCAGGACTTGTAACAGTGATATTCTGATGCACATTAACCTTTCGAGATTCATTTGGTCCGCCATAGTATTCATCAGTGAAAATAGGTGAGACTGAAATCTGATCAGCAGGAATACCATGCTTAACAAGATACTCACGGATACGAGTAGTGGCGTCTGTCACAGTTTCATATCCTGATGATGTACGATCTGGAGTTACAACCTGCGAAGTACCGATAGTCCACTTCGCACTATCTGCAGTGACACTCTGCTTCGCTGAACCAGTAACTGATAGTGTATTGCTCAATGATTGAACTGAATAATATGTGTACCCACCAACAAAAGCCGCAATAATAAATGCCCCGCCAAGAATAAGCGCTGAGATAATGTATGTATTTGTATTTTTGATATCTTTCATAATGAAAGTATACCACCAGACCCTCATGACAAGCTATTTACCCATCTCTAGCACCTGATCAATTCGCACCTGACTTACGAATTCTGGAACGTGTGATACGAGAATCATTGCACCTTCATAATCATGGAGAGCTTTTGCAATTACTGGCAGGTGACGGAAGTTAATATGGTTTGTTGGTTCATCAAGAATAAGAAGTCCTGGTTTCTGAAGTACGAGACGTGCAAAAGCAACAAGGCCTTTTTGTCCTTCTGAAAGTGCGGCGATTTTTGTATGCACTGCATCCCCTGTTATGAGAAACGCTGCGGCTGCGGCACGGAGTTCAGTCTCAATGAGACGACCTTGTGTTGCACGAATAATTTTTTCAAGTGATTCATACACAGTATCGTTGAAATCCATCATGGAGAAATCCTGCCTGTAATATCCAACACGAATACCTTCTGCAATATGAATACCTTCACCTGCCAAAGCTTTCTTCACGGTACCAGATGCATCTACTTCCCCTGCAGCTTGATAAATCTTTTCGAGTAGAGTTGATTTGCCAATACCGTTTGGGCCAGACAGCATGAGATGATTTTTGCGACGGAGAGCAATAGAAGCGTGACGCTTAACTGGTTTGTGCGTCTTGGGATCGAGCATTGAATACTCGCTAATCGTAATAATGTCTCCAGGAATACTATTGAGATCTGGTTGTGTTGGAATTTCAAATGGTCGTATTGTCTTATCCTCTCGACGCACATCAACCTTCTCTTCTTCAAGCTCTTCTGCACGTTCACGCATACGCTTCGCAACGAGACGCATTTGACCTCCCTTCATAGCGAAGAAGTTTGCTTTGTCTTTGTTTTCTTGAATCTCTTTTGCGAGTTGCGCATTTTTCATATTCTCTTTTTCAATACGAGCGCTAATCTGATCAACTACGTCCTTGTAGTCACCAACATATTGCTCAACTTTGCGTGTATAGACGTCGAGATAGAGGACTCCATGAGTGAAAGCGTTCAAGAATTCTGCATCGTGTGAAATCACAAGACAAGTCTTTTTGTAATTCACGAGGAATTGTGTGAGAT
>JBEBAU010000020.1:0-4579 GCA_041158765.1 Candidatus Parcubacteria bacterium
TCGACTTCCCACGGTATTGTCTTAAAATTTATGGTCCTCAAGTTTAATTGTACCACACCCGAAGAACCGCAACGGATGTAGTTATCAACGGAGCCATTTACTTCAAGATTTCACCGTTATAAGCCAAATTGTCATCGCAGATCTCTCCGCGAAGTAGCAATATTTACTAAGAACAAATCCTCTCAAGTATCAACGCCTGCAGTAGATAGGAGACCAACCTGTCTCACGCATATTTTTCACGTATTACTACGTGTATTGGACTATATCTTCGTCTTTTTTACTCGTTTTATAACGCACATTTATGTGCACTATTGCAACGAATGAAATTCAGACGGCTTACGTGTAGTCTCTACGGGTGATACAAACTGTATCTTCCCTCGGTGTTATCCTTGTATAAACAATAGGACTTCCCCGATATTAGTAAGCTCTCTCATATATATTTCTATATATAAGCGCCGTGTATGTTGTGTCTCAGTTAACAGTTAATTCTCATTTAAGAGTTATGTATGTCCTCGTGGATTCAAACGGGTTCAGAAATCAAAATTGAAATAATCTCTTTTAATTCCTGAACGGTTTGAACCCAGCTCGCGTGGCTTTTTAATTGGCGAACAGCCAAACCCTTGGGACCTTCTCCAGCCCCAGGATAAGCCGAGCCGACATCGAGGTGCCGAACTCCGCCGTCGATATGGACTCTTAGGCGGAACTAGCCTGTTATCCCCAGAGTAGCTTTTGTCAGATAATCTTTGGCCGCCTCTAAAGCGGACCAGCGGTTCACTATGTTCTGCTTTCGCATCTGCTTGACACTTACGTCTCACAGTTAAGCCGGCTTATGCCATTGCACTATCGGCACGGTTTCCATTCGCGCCTAGCCGACCTTAATAAACTCCTCCGTTACTTTTTAGGAGGATAGCGCCCCACCAAAACTGCCCACCAGATACTGTCCCTTTGCGTTTTTACCACAGAGGTTAGAACGTATATTTTTACAGAGTGGTATTTCACTGACGAGTCAACCTAAACCGAAATCTAGATCTCAACCTCTCCCACCTATGCTACGCAGTAAATATATACGCTCAATACCAAGTTGCAGTGAAGCTTCTGGGGTCTTTTCGTCTAACTGCAGGTAGGAGGCATCTTCACCTCCATTGCATTTTCACCGAGCGAGTCTTCGAGACAGTTCCCCAGTCATTATACCATTCGTGCGCGTCAGAACTTACCTGACAAGGAATTTCGCTCTTCTATTCCTCCAAGAAGGACTCTATCTTCATCCACTTTTACAAGTTTGGATGTATGGAGTTGGTACTCTTGTTAACCATAGTTGGACTATTCTTTGTATTACTACAAAAATAGGTAGCTTTGTATAAATGACTATAATCTTCTGTTCTCGATAATCTTCAATCTGTCTTCTGTTTACTTTTCTCTATAACCGTCCTAGTCCTTCACTACACTTTTTCAAATGTAGTGAACCTTAGGACCGTTATAGTTACGGCCGACATTCACCAGGGCTTACACCACTCAGCCACATATTGCTATGGGACCGTCAGCGTTTGACCTTCTGGCATTGGTCAGGCATCACCCCCTATACATCCTCTTACGAGTTCGCAGGGAGCTGTGTTTTTGGTAAACAGTTGCCAGGGAAACTTTTGTTGCAACCCACTTGCGTGGGCGAGCCTTATTCCGAAGTTACGGCTGCTTTTTTGCCGAGTTCCTTGAAGACCTCTCACTCGTTCGCCTTGGTCTACTCGACCTGATCACCTGTGTCGGTTTGCGGTACGGTTTTCACATATATTAAGTTTAGAAGTTTTTCTCGGAAGCGTGCTTTATAGAATCGGCAGGAAGCGAACTCCCCGCTGTATCACTCTGCTTGGAATCGATATTTAAATCAGTCACCGGATTTACCTAGTGAGCATCCTTACAGCATGAACGCAAATCCTTTTAATGCGCTCTATATACTACACTCCGTCCCTCCATCACTATACGTGAAAGTCATGGAATATTAACCATGTGTCCATCAGGTCCGACTCTCGTCATCCCCTTAGGCCCGACTAACCCTTCGTCGACAATCGTTGCGAAGGAAACCTTGATCTTTCGGCGTCGGGGTTTTTCACCCCGATTGTGGTTACTTGTGCCAACATTCTTACTTCCTGACGCTCCAGCATGGGTCACCCCTTTGCCTTCATCGCGGACAGGAACACTCTCCTACCAATAGATTTATCCGAAGATAAATTTATTCCTCAGTTTCGGTACCATGTTTTAGCCCCGCTTATCTGCGGCGCAGAGTCTCTTGATGAGTGAGCTGTTACGCTATCTTTCAAGGATTGCTGCTTCTAAGCAAACCTCCTCATTGTCAATGAAACTCCACCACCTTAAGTGCACTTAACATGAATTTAGGGACCTTAAATAGAGATCTGGGCTGTTTCCCTTTCGACTAGTGCAGCTTAGCCCACACAGTCTGACTGCCACGTTCTAACTTCTAGTATTCAGAGTTTGATAGGACTCGCGAGATTTCTCCCTGTCGAGTCCTTCCAGTGCTTTACCCCTAGAAGGAACACGTGACGCTAACCCAAAAGCTATTTCGGAGAGAACCAGCTATTACCAAGCTCGATTAGCTTTTCACTTCAACCCACAAGTCATCCGAATGCGTTGAACAACATATCGGTTCGGTCCTCCATCTGTCTTTCGACAAACTTCAACCTGCTCATGGGTAGCTCGCTTTGGCTTCGGGTCTGATACGTACTACGTACGCGCTATTCACACTCGGTTTCCCTATGGCTCCATCCTCGCGGACTTAGCCTGCAGCATGTATCAACTCGTTGGCTCATTCTTCAATAGGCACGCCGTGACGGTATAAATACCGCTCCGACTCCTTGTAGGCATATGGTTTCAGGTCTATTTCATCGTCCTCGCCGGACTGCTTTTCACCTTTCCCTCACGGTACTAGTTCACTATCGATCACAACATATATTTAGCCTTAGCAGTTAGTTCTGCTGGATTCCTCCGAGCTACTCGTGTCTCGAAGTACTCAAGAATGACAGTAAAAGATATTTCATTTTCATACACGGGACTATCACCCACTAGGGTTAAGCTTTCCAGCTTATTATATTAATGAAACATTTTGTAACTTTTTGAACATAAATGTTCGTCTGTCACCTTACAACCCCGAGCTACCCAATGGACTGTACTATTGCTAGTACCTTCCATTGGAAAGCTCGGTTTGGGCTCTTTCCATTTCGCTCGCCGCTACTTAGGAAATTGTGCACTTACGTGCTTGTTTTCTTTTCCTCCAGGTACTGGAATGTTTTACTTCCCTGGGTACGCATCTTGATCAAGTCAAGATTAGAGATCAAGTCTCTAGGGTTTCCCCATTCGGAAATCTCCGGATCAAAGGTTGCTTGGCACCTCCCCGAAGCGTATCGCCGCCATACTGCGTCCTTCATCGCTATGTTGTGTCAAGGCATCCACCATACGCCCTTATATTTCCATTAGGAAATATAAAAACCACAATCACTTTTATTTATTACCTGCCCCACTCACTTCTTGAGAAAAGTAAGTGGGATTGTTGAAGGTTCAAAATCTTTCGATTTTGTTTTAGTACTTCAACTCTGTCTCCGGAAAAAAGACCTCAGAGATAACGAGAGTATGTACTTAAAAATCTGGGAAGATTTTTAATACTTCACTGCTCTCGTATCAAAGTCCAGGACAGAATTAAGTTTTCAAGGTGTATGTTTTCTGAATGACTTTGTGAGTGCAATTTTCTTTAAAGAAAATGCTCTCTTTCGAGAGCGGTCTTTCCTAATAGCGTCTTATTCAGACGTTATTGGTTTAACCGCATTCGCAAAGTGATTAACATAACTGATACGGGGTATTATACGCATATGGAAACCTTTGTCAACAAATAATATCCTTGTTTTATATGACTTATCCTGAATTTAGAACTAATTCCAAAAAAAGCTTATTTATAGCCGTTTATACACCAGATGCCGCGCATTTTGTAAACAAAAAAACCACCCTTTTAGGTGGCTCTTTTGTATAAGGTAATTTAAATTACCGTTCGTTTAACTTATTTATCCCCTTTTCAATGATTCGTGAAGCCGCATCTCGGCCACCAAGACCAAATGCAAGTCCGAATGCAATTGAGAACGCAACCACGATACCGATGAATACAATCTGTACAAGTTCAGCTGCAATGTTAAGTTCAACAAGAGCCGTTAGACCTGCAAAGATAATGATTGCCCACTTTGCAATTGCACCCAATACTTTTGAGCTTCCGATGTGTGCCGCTGAAGATGCACTTGATACAATCTTTGATACAACTTCACCAATCACAACTGACACAAGAAGAATAAGTACTGCTATGATCACATGTGGAACGTAGCCCATTACGACATCTTCAAGATATGCAGTTACTTGAGTAAATCCAAACACTCGAAGTGCTGACAAGAAGAATACAGCGATTACAAACCACTTTACGAGGCCACCAACAAATGCACCTGAATCAAGTGCAATACCACCTCGTTTAAGCATATCTTCAATGCCCGCTTGTTTGAGCACTGAGTCTACCTTTAATGTTTTGAATGCCTTG